>JBHHZI010000044.1:0-21518 GCA_046757965.1 Acidobacteriota bacterium
AGTGCGGCGAACTGCGGCGACATGGGTCCTACCTCTCTGCTCCGTCTGCCGTATAACTAACGAATGGATCGCGAATATCGATCGATATGAGTGCGAGACAATGCGTGATAGATCTGGATCATGCGAGGGATTGTATCAGGACAGTGAGGTGAAATCAACTGAGTAGGCTCGGTGGGTTGGTCAGGACAATCTGTTATGCTGCGACGAGGAAGCGTGAATAACCGATAAACACTGCAGGAATCGATGTCCGCGGAGTGAACCGCCCCTGCGCTGCGGGCTCGTCCGCTCTGGTGCCTGGCTCAGACGGCGCGGAGGGGAGGCCGGCGGTCGTTCCAGGGGCGGGCGTGCTCCAGCTCGTAGGCAAGTTCGAGCAAGGTCGACTCGCCACCGCGCCAGGCGGAGAAATGGCTTCCGACGGGCAGGCCGTTCCCGGTCCAGTGCAGAGGCACCGACATGGCGGGCATGCCGGTCGCGTTCTGCAGCGGCGTGTGGCAGAGAACCTCCAGAACCCGCTGCAGGATGGTGTCGAAGTCGCCGCTGGGGTCATGCCAGCCCAGGCGGTAGGGCGGGTCGCGCAGCACCGGGGTGAGCAGGAGATCATGACCCTGGAAGAACGCCTCCATCTGGAGGCTCACACGGGTGAACACTCCCATGGCGCGCGCGTAGAGTCGCGACCCGCTATCCACCCTCGCTTCCTTGTAGTCGATGAGGTTCTTCAGCATCACCGGCACACCGGAGAGCGGGCCTTGCCCCGGAGAGTCCCGGGCGCGTCGGCGCGCCTTCTCGACGTCGAACAGGGACGTCAAGACGGCGTTGATCGTGGGGTTGCTGTTGGAGGGTGAGCTTCATGCCGGTCCCGCCTCCGCCTTGAAGTATCGCCGCTGCGGATCCTGCGGCCCGGTTCCGATTTCGCACACGAGCCCGCGCCCGACCAGCTTGGCGAGGCGGGTGCGTGTCGCCCGCGGCGTGAGGCCGATTTCAGCGGCGACCTCGCTGGTGAGCCACCCCGCGCCATCCGCGAGGCAGGCCAGGATCGTCTGGTCCGTCTCGTCCAGCAGCCGCGGCCCGGTGACCGCGGTGGCGATCGTGACTCGGAAACGCGTGGCGAGCTCCTCGAACACCGGCGCCGCGAGCCCCGCCTCGCGGCAGGCGGCAATCATGCGCTGGATGCCGCTGCCCCACTGCTCGATCAGGCCCAGCGCATCGAAGACGCGGCCGATGACCCGGTTGCGCAGCTTCGAGACACCGTGCGGCAGGTCCTCGACCGTGAGGCCGAAGGGCAGGAGCCCGGGGTTCTCGACCTCGAGGCGGTCGTCGAAGATCGACAGCCGCAGCGGCGCCCCGCGCTGCGCATAGTCGGTGTGCACGACGGCATTGATGACGGCTTCGCGCACGGCCACGGGAGGAAGGCTCCAGCGCTCCTTGCGCCGCAGCGCGCCGATCTCCGCCCCGTGCAGGGTGTGCCTGCTCACGAAGGCAATCGCCTCCTCGACGGCCTGCACCGGGAGCGCGTGGATCTCCGTGCGGTCCACGATGCGACTCTTGTTGGTGCCGCCGAAGCGGCCGGCCTGGATCCAGGCGTCGGGAAAGTGCCGCTCGCGGTCTTTCCCGAAGAGGATCATGCCGCCCACCGTCGGAACCTTTCGCCCCTGATTCCTCGTCACCAGCCGCAGGGTCTCGAGGTCGCGCCGGGTCAGCTTGCGGACGGCGGCGAACAGCTCGGAAGCAGCTCGGAAGTCGATGGCTTCCGAGTCGAGCTCAGGCATCGGCTGCTCGTCGAAGGCCTCCCCGCGGGCGAATCGACCGATCTCCTGGATCAACTCGGCGTCAGCAAGCCGGTTGGTGGAGCCCACTCGGACGTAGACACCGCGTGTCAACCCCTTGCGCTCAAGATAGTGGGGGCGACTCGGGCTCGGATGGACCTGGACCGCCAGGATCTGAGTGCGCCGCCAGGGCAGGATCTCGATCTCCGGCACGAGCCGTGGGGCGATGCGGTCGCTGATGAGGTTGGCCAAGCGCTCCTCCAAGGCCAGGGGATCGCCGACACCACGCACGCGCCGGCTCTTGTCCTCCACGCCCAGAAGCAAGGTCCCGCCCGCGGTATTGGCAAACGCCACGACCGTCCGCAGCACGCCCTCCGGCGACGAGAGGTCCCGTTTGAACTCGAGCGTCTTGCCCTCCGGGCGCTTGACGATCTCCACAAGATCCATGCTCAGAATTCTACTCGGAAGCTAGAGGGCCGGCCAAGATTCCGAGTTCGATCGCGGGACGCTGCTTGCTCCGGTGCGCCTAACAGACCGCTGGACGGCCGGTCCTGGCCGGCAGTCTCGCTCGACTTCAACGATGGCGGCCCGGCGCGGGACGCGCGGACCGACATCGCGGCCACCCGGTGCACGGTCCATCTCCCCTGACAGGGTGGTTTTCGGCCGATAACGCTTGCTTTGAGCCGATCGCCGTGGTAATGATTGCACCGTTCTTCGAGGCCCGGTGGCCCGGGCCGGACCGTGAAACCCCAAGCTGGGAGGACCCCAAGATCATGGCAAGAAAGAAGTCACGCAAGACGGCGCCCGCGGAGATGCTGCTGGTCGGGAGCAAGGTCAAGGCGGCGATTCGTGAGCATGACATGAACGTCGCGGCCGATGCGGCCGAGGCCCTCAACAACGTCGTGCACTGGTACATCGGACAGGCCGCCGCGCGGGCCGCATCCAACGGACGCAAGACCGTGCGGGGACACGACTTCCTGGCAATGTAGTCCGGGCGAGACACGGCGGCGGCCGGTCTCCATGCGGAGACTCTCGCCGCCGTCGTCTCCGCGCCCGGTCGGATCAGGAGTCGTCGGGTTGCGGCGGCCGGCGACCGAGTGGGAAGGAGCGCGGGATGATTCGACGGCCGGCCCTGGTCCTTGCCGCCACGGCAATCCTGGCCGGTGGCGTGGCACGTGCCGAGGACCTCGATTCGCTGCTGGCGAAGAACTTCGAGGCTCGCGGCGGCCGGGAACGGCTGGAGGCCATCGAGGCGGTCCGCTTCACCGGCACCATGTCGATGGGGTCCGGCCTGACGGCCCCTTTTGTCCTGGAGTGGAAACGACCGCGGCACATCCGGCTCGAGTTCACGGTGCAGGGCCTGAACGGCGTCCAGGCATTCGATGGCCACACCGCGTGGTGGATTCTCCCCTTCGTGGGGCGAACGGTGCCGGAGAAGTTGACCGGGTCGGATCGACGCAGCATCGAGGAGATGGCCGATCTCTTTCCCCTCCTCGACCCCGACGCCAAGGGAACCCGCCTCGAGTACGTCGGTGAGGACGATGCGGACGGGACGCCAGCGTTCAAGATCAAGATGACCGGCTCCCACGGCGACATCTCCTACATTCTTCTCGACGCCACGAGTTTTCTCCAGATCCGGACCACCTCCACGAGACAGATCGGAGACCGGACGGTACGCATCGAGGGAATCATGAGTGACTACCGGGACATCGATGGCGTTCTCGTGGCTCACTCCGTTCACCAGAGCGCCGGGAAGAGCGAGCAGACCATTCACATCGAGACGGTGGATCTGGCGGCGAGCATTCCAGACCGACGATTCTCGATGCCCCGCGAGGAAGGCGCCACCCCGTCGCGCTAGAGGTCGACCGCGGGCCGGATTCTCCCGGGCCCATGGTAGACTCGGCCATCATGGACACACTCCGGCGGCCCCGTCCCTCACAGTCGAAAAGTGGACTGTCGAGCGGCTGTCTTGCGGGACCATGCTTCTGCCAACGTGAGCGTGGCGCGGCCGTCCCGGCGGCGAGGCGATCCCCCTGAAGGCCGTTCTGTCCCGTGGATCGATCGACAGGGAAGCACTCCCTCGGCAGCCTGCTCGCGGCGCAGTTCTTCGGCGCGTTCAACGATAACGCCTGGAAGCTGCTCGTCGTGCTGCTTGCCATCCGATCGCTGGAGCGGCAGGGCCTTGCCGGCGCGGATCTGGAGGCCGCCAGCCAGCTCACGACGACCTGGGCCTTCACCGTCTTCACCGCCCCGCTCATGCTGTTCTCGATCCCGGCGGCGATGCTCGCCGACCGGGTCGGCAAGCGGACACTGATTCTTGCCGTCAAGGTCCTGGAGATGATCCTGCTCTCGGCGGGGACGCTCGTGCTCTTCGCCGCGCCCGACAGCCGGCTTCCTCTGCTCGTGCTCGGCCTGATGGGCGCTCAGAGTGCCCTCTTCAGTCCGGCCAAGTACGCCATTCTCCCGGAGATCCTGCCGCACAGTCGCCTCTCCGCCGGCAACGGCCAGCTCGAGATGTGGACGTTTCTGGCCATCATCGCCGGCACGGCGTCCGGCGGCCTGCTGCTCGATCTCGTCGGGCCGGCCGTCTGGCTGGCCGGCGTCCTGCTCGTGGTCTTCTCCGCCCTCGGGTTCTCGGCCGCCTGGCGTATCCCACGCGTCCCACCGGCCCGGAACGGCGGTCAAGGCCTGGCGACCCTGGTGGGCGCCTGGCGTGCCATCGCCTCGAGACGCCGCCTCGGCCTCTCGGTCGTCGGCCTGAGCGTCTACTGGGGCATCGCCTCCCTCCTCGGTCAGGATGTTCTGGTCTATGCGAAGAGCGTTCTGGACCTGCCGGATCGCGACGCCGGGCTGCTGCTGGCCACCTTCGGCCTGGGTGTCGGCGCGGGATGCGTGCTCGCCGGGCGCTGGTCGGGACGCAAGGTGGAGCTGGGGCTGATCCCGGTGGGTGCGCTGTTCCTGAGCATCTTCAGCCTGCTCTTCGGGCTCGTCGCTCCCGGTTTCGGTGCGGCGCTGGGGCTTCTCCTCGTCCTCGGCATGGCCAGCGGTCTGCTCATCATTCCGCTCAACGCCATGCTGCAGTGGCGCTCGCCACCGCGCCGGCGGGGAGCGGTCATCGCCCTGTCGAACGTCTTCATCTTCGCGGGCGTCCTGGCCGGCTCCCTCGGAGCACAGGCCCTGTCGATGGTCGGCTTCTCCTCGCTGCAGATCTTCGCCGGTGCCTCGCTGCTGACCTTCGCGGGCACCGCCTGGGCCCTCTTCCTGCTTCCCGACACCTTGCTGCGCTTCTTCCTCGTGGTCCTGACCTGGACGTTCTATCGCCTCAAGGTGATCGGCCGCGAGCACGTGCCGGAGACCGGTCCGGCACTGCTGGTCCCGAACCATGTCTCGTTCGCCGACGGCCTCTTCCTTCTGGCCGCGCTCGACCGACCGATCCGCTTCCTCGTCGATGCCGACTATGCCGACCAGCGTCTCCTGCGACCGTTCGTCCGCGCCCTCGGCGCCATCCCGATCTCCTCCGCCCGGGGTCCGCGCCATCTCCTGCGTGCCTTTCGCCGGGCGGGCGAGGAACTCGACCACGGTCATCTCGTCTGCATCTTCCCCGAGGGCCAGATCACACG
The DNA here is from genome assembly GCA_046757965.1 of Acidobacteriota bacterium. Classification (GTDB taxonomy): domain Bacteria; phylum Acidobacteriota; class Polarisedimenticolia; order SMYD01; family SMYD01; genus JBHHZI01. Next base: position 5,384 of record JBHHZI010000044.1, read on the forward strand.
GACCGGCACGCTCCAGCCGTTCCGCCGGGGGCTGGAACGGATCGTCAGCGGACGGGATCTGCCCCTCGTGCCGGTCAACCTCGATCGCGTCTGGGGCAGCATCTTCAGCCGCGAGGGAGGAAGATTCCTGTTCAAGATTCCCCCCCAGATTCCGCGCCGCGTCACCGTCGCCTTTGGCCGGCCACTGCCTGCCACGACGCCTCTGTGGGAGGTCCGGCAGGCCGTCCACGATCTGGGTCGGATGGCGTGGGCCGAGCGCAAGCCGGATCTGGCGCCGCTGCACCGGACGTTCATTCGGACCGCCCGGCGCCACCCGTTCGAGCTGGCGCTGGCGGACCGGCCCCATCCTCGCGTGAGCCGCATCGCCGCCCTCAGCGCGGCCGTCTGTCTGGCCCGGGCCCTGCGGTCCCGCTGGTCATCGGGCCGGTGTGTCGGCGTCCTCCTGCCAGCCTCCGTCGCCGCCACGCTCATCAACATCGCCGCGTCCATCGCCGGGCGCACGGTCGTCAATCTCAACTTCACGGCGGGCCGGGCGGGACTCGCCTCTGCCATTCGCCAGGCCGGCATCAAGACCGTCGTGACCAGCCAGGAGTTCATGGAGAAGCTCGACATCGATCTTCCTGACAGCGTGGAGGTCGTCCATCTCGAGTCGATCCGTTCCGCCATTCGCCGGCGACACCGCCTGCGCGGACTGCTCGCTGCCTGGCTCCTGCCGACCCGATGGCTCGAGAGGATGTGCGGCGCGAAGACGCGCCCGTCTCTGGACGATCTGGCCACCGTGCTGTTCTCCAGCGGCAGCACCGGAGAGCCCAAGGGTGTGATGCTGTCGCACTTCAACGTCGCCTCGAATGTCGAATCGGCGGCCCAGATCTTTCCGCTCACCCGGGGCGATCGCGTGCTCCTCGTTCTGCCGCTGTTTCATGCCTTCGGAACCATGATCCTGTGGCTTGCCCTCAACCGGCGCATCACCGCCATCTTCCATCCGAACCCACTCGACGCCGCCGCGGTCGGCGACCTGGTGCAGCACTACCGGGTCGACTTTCTGCCGGCCACGCCGACGTTCCTCCGGATCTGGATGCGACGCTGCACGCCGGCCCAGTTCGGGTCCCTGGGGTTCATCATGTGCGGCGCCGAGAAACTGCCCGAGAGACTCGCCCGCTCCTTCGAGGACCAGTTCGGGATCAAGGTCCTGGAGGGGTACGGCGCCACCGAGTGCAGCCCCGTGATCGCGGCATCGACACTGGACTACCGGGCGGCGGGATTCTACCAGCCCGGGTTTCGCCGCGGCTCGGTCGGCCAGGCGCTGCCGGGTGTGTCGGTGCGCATCGTCGACCCGGACACCTTCGAGACGTTGCCTCCGGGCCAGCCGGGCATGTTGCTGGTCAACGGACCGAACATCATGCAGGGATATCTGGGTCGGCCCTCCCTCACGAACCAGGTCATGCGCGACGGATGGTATGTCACCGGGGACATCGCCGTCATGGACGAGGAGGGTTTCCTGCGCATCACCGACCGGCTGTCCCGGTTCTCCAAGATCGGCGGCGAGATGGTCCCGCACCGGGCCGTGGAGGAGGCGCTGCAGGGAATCTCCGGCCGGGAGGACCTCTCTTTTGCGGTCACCGCGGTGCCCGATGCACGCAAGGGAGAACGTCTCGTCGTGCTCCACACGGTGGATCCGGCACAGGTTCCCGAGCTGATTCGCCGGCTCACGTCCCAGGACCTGCCGAACCTCTACCTGCCCCGGGCGGAATCATTCATCAAGGTGTCGGACCTGCCGGTCCTCGGCACCGGCAAGCTGGACCTGCGCCGGATGCGACAGATCGCCGCCGAGCAACTCGGAGAACCGTTGCCCTCCTGACCGGGTTGCGCGCTGAGATATACTGTCGCCACTGTCGGGTGGATCTGGAGGAACCGGTGATCACTGTCCGTCTGGCGAGCGAGCGGGGCCACTTCGACCACGGGTGGCTCGACACGTACCATTCCTTCTCCTTCGGCGAGTACCAGGACCCGGAACACATGGGGTTCCGGTCCCTCAGGGTGATCAACGAGGATCGGGTGCAACCCGGGGCGGGCTTTCCCACCCACCATCACCGGGACATGGAGATCATCACCTGGGTCGTCGCAGGCTCGCTGTCTCACAAGGACAGCCTCGGCAACGAGTTCACCTTGCAGGCGGGCGCTGTGCAGCGCATGTCGGCCGGCACCGGCGTCACGCACAGCGAGTTCAATGCATCGGATGAGCACCCGGTGCACTTTCTCCAGATCTGGGTCGTGCCTGCAGAGCCGGGAATGCCGCCGGGCTACGAGGAGCATGCGCTTGCCGAGACCCCCGGCCACGAGGGCCTGCAACTGCTGGCCTCCCCGGACGGACGCCTTGGCGCTCTCACCATTCACCAGGACACCACCATCTGGACCACGAGGCTCTCCCCGGGCCAGGAGACCGTGCAGCCGGTCGCCCCCGGACGCCACGGCTGGGTGCAGTTGATCGGGGGCGAGGCCCAGGTGAACGGCCGGAGACTGCAGGCGAGCGACGGGGCGGCCCTCACCGACGAATCCCGCCTGCACATCCTCTCACAGACCGCCAGCGAGCTGCTGTTCTTCGATCTGGCCTGACGATGGTCGGCGATGAGGTCTGTGCGGGCAACGCTCGCCGCTGCGCCTTGTCGCTGGCGGCCCGGCTGTTCGTCCTGGTCGATACCGCGAGGCGGGATCACGACCGAGAACCGCTGGTGTGGAACGACGCTCTCGCCCGGCCATCGTCACAACATTCTCGATCCCCGTGGCCATGATGGTGGAGGACGGGCATGTGAACACCCGTCTATCATTGAGGCCGCTTCAGGTGCCGGGGACGCGCGAAGCTTGTTCCGGCGTCGCGGGGTAGCCGGCGGGCCTTTCTGACATTGAACCGGCGTGGTTTCGGGGGTATGTTGAGGCGCTCCGGAGGAACGCGCGTGCGATCAGTTGCTGGGGTCCATTCAGGGTGGGGAGAGCGCACATCGCGCTGGGTGATTTGCGGCGTGGCCGTCGGCGCCGTCGCCGTGCTCGCCGCGTGCGGTTCCCCGGACCCGTCGGTGCCGGCCGACCGGGCGGATCCGGCCGGTGATACGACCGGGTGTTTGGACCCCCCGGCTGCGGCCGCACCGGTGAACGGCTATGCCGTCGGCTACGTCTCGCCGGCAGATCCGGCCTTTCGCACCAACGGACCGCCCTCGGCCGTTCCGGCCAATCAGAACCTGTCCCGCGACGTCGCCTACACCGGCAGCGCGGAGTGCAGCGTCTGCCACTTCGACATTCACGACACGTTCAAGCACACCGGCATGGGGAGCGCCTTCTATCCGTTCGACGTCGACGACGCCATCGAGGACTTCACCACACACAACGAGATGATCCTGCCATCCGGAGTCCACTACCGGATGGTCCTGCGAGGGCGACGCGCCTATCAGCAGCAGTATGTTCTCGACGCAGGCGGCAGCCCCATCGCCTTCGATGAGCGGCGGATCGATTATGTCATCGGCTCGGGGAATCACAGCCGGTCGTATGTGACCATCGAGGACGACAAGCTGTACCAGATGCCGGTCTGCTGGTATCCCGACACATCTCAGTGGGATCTGTGCCCGGGGTACGAGGGGCAGAACGACCACTTCACACGCAAGATCACGCAGCCCTGCGTGTTCTGTCACAACGGCCGCATGGAACCGGTTCCCGGCCCCGCCCCCAACGTTTTTCGACGTCCATACGCCACCGGCATCGGCTGCGAGCGATGCCACGGTCCCGGCGCCCTGCATGTCGCGAAGCACTGGGCAGCCCCCCCGGGCGAGCCGATGGGAACACTGGACGAGACCATCGTCAACCCGGCCCGTCTGCCTCCGGACCGGCGCATGCAGATCTGCCTGCAGTGCCACATGGGCGATTCGAAGGCGACCGCCATGGTCAACCGCGACGGGGTCAGCACGCAGGACTGGCGGCCGGGCCAGCGCATCGACGAGGCGATCCTGCTGTTTCGCGACACGGAACCGTCGCCCACCGATTTCGGGCTGTCGGCACAGGCGGACCGGCTGTTCCTCAGCCGCTGCTTTCAGCAGAGCGGTGGGCAACTGGAATGCCTGACCTGCCACAACCCACATGAGACCGTCTACGATGGACAACGTCCCGCAGACTTCTTCACCGCCCGCTGCAGGGAATGTCACGACGATGCCGACTGCGGCGCGAGCCGGGCGGACCGAGATGCGACACAACCGCCGGACAACTGTGTCGTCTGCCACATGCGCTCGACCGAACCGGATGACCATCCCCACACCACCTTCACCGATCACTGGATCCGTGCCCGCATCGATGTCCCGCCTCGCGAGCCCTCCCGGCACACGATGGTTCCGATGCTGCCGGAGGGATTTGCCCGGCTGCCGGTGGCGGAACAATTCTATTATCTTGGCAAGGCGTACCTGCGACGCTCCTTGACGACCAGCGGTCCGGAACGGACCGATCTGCGTTCGCGCGCGGAGGAGGTTCTGCACCGGGCCGTGGATTGTGGTCTCGACACCGCACCGACATGGTTCGAACTCGGCGTCAACCTCAAGTACGAGCAACGCTGGGCGTCGGCCATCACGGCGTTCGAGAGCTCCCTGGCACGAGACAGGGCACACCGAGACGCGGCCTTCGCCCTCGGGCAGAGCCTCATGGCCGTCGGCCGGCCGGCCGAAGCCGCGGCAACCTTCTCCGCGATCCTCGAGCGCGTTCCTGAAGACGGCGCCGCGATGGCCGAACTGGGGCTCGTCCAGCTCGGGTTCCGGCGGCCGGCGGAGGCGCTCCGCCTCTACGACACGGCACTGCGGGCGGATCCGATGAAGCCGTCCCTGCATGCCAACCGCAGCATGAGCCTCCAGGCAGGAGGCCGGACGGAGGACGCGCTGGAGGCCATGGAACGGGCCCTTCGCCTGAACCCGGAAAGTAGTGAGTACTGGCGCTTTTACGCCTCGCTTCTGCAGGCGGCAGGTCGCCCGGGCGAGGCCGGAGAGGCGGCACGCCAGGCGCTGCAGGCGAGACCCCCTGCGGAACCGGTCGCCGGAGGCCCCATGCGGTGACCCGACATGATCCGTTGCGCCGGTGCGCCAGAGATACCGGCTGAGAGTGTGCCGCGCGACCCGACGCGCGCGGCACCGGCCCCCCCGCTAGCGCGCCTTCGCCTTCAGGAGAATATCCACGCGACGATTGAGATGCCGGCCGGTGGCGGTGTCATTGGTGGCCACCGGCTGGGATTCCCCGTATCCCACCGCTGCGATGCGCTTCGGTTCGATGCTGCGGCCAACGAGAAAATTCGCTACTGACTGCGCCCGGCGCTCGGACAGGGCCTGGTTGTGCTCCTCGCTGCCGGTGGAGTCGGTGTGGCCCTGGACGATCACCGCGGTCTTGGGGAACTCGGCAAAGACACCCGCAACGTCGTCCAGAGTCGCCCGGGACGATGGATTGAGTGAGGCGGAGTCCACCGCGAAGAGCACGTCGGATTCGAAATGCACCAGCAGCATGTCGTCGCCGACGGACTCCACCGTCGTTCCGGGGATCCGGGCCAGCTTCTCCTCCTGCCGGTCCATGTAGTTTCCCACCCCGGCGCCGATGCCGGCCCCGATGGCCGCTCCCGCCAGGATCTCGTCTGCATCGCCTTCACCGAGCACCGCACCGAGAAACGCACCCGCCGCCGCGCCGATGGCGGCCCCCTTCTTGGTCTTGTCCTTGCGGGTCGTGCTGCTGGACGTGCCGTGGCTGTCCAGCAGCGAACAGGATGTCGCGCCGACCAGGAGCATCGCGAACACCATGATGACGACCATCCGCTGACTGATACGATTCGCCATGGCACACCTCTCGCCGGGAACAGGCCTCACGTGACCCGCCGGCATCGACGGTTTATCTGATCCCCGCACGCGGCGCAACCGCCCCCGTTATTCACCGTTCGGCTCCGCTACGAATGGGTCGACCCACCCACGTCGGAATAGCTGTTCGAGGCCGGGCCCGGTTCACGCCATCAGCAGCGCCCGCAGGGCTTGCGCCTCGGCGGGCAGGTCGGTCACCACTTCTTCCCGGTCGAGGCAGGCGGCCAGCCGTTCCGGCACCGGCACCGGCTCGCCGGTCTCCTCCTCGACCACCTCGGCGCACTTCGCCGGGTGGGCCGTTGCCAGGAACAGGCCGCGGGCCTCGGGTGCCGCCACGGCCAGTCCCGCCTGGACACCGAGGTAGCCGATGGCCGAGTGAGGATCGATCACCGCCCCCGAGGCGGTGTGCAGGTCCCGGATGGTCTGCCGAGCCGCGCCGTCGGTGTGGGCGCTGCCGAGCAGATCCTCCTGCAAGGCGAGCAGGTCATGCCGGTAGAGGGCCATCAGCCGGGCGAAATTGCTCGGGTGACCCACATCCATGGCGCTGGCGATGGTGGCAACAGACGCCCTCGGCTCGAACCGTCCCGACTGCAGATAGGCCGGCACGACATCGTTGATATTCGTCGCCGCCACGAAGCGCGACACGGGCAACCCCAGACGGCGGGCCATCAGCCCGGCGGTCAGGTTGCCGAAGTTTCCCGACGGCGTGGCGATGACCAGCGGCGCCGACGACACGGGCAACTGGGCGACCCCGTGGAAGTAGTAGACGATCTGCGGCAGGAGGCGCCCCAGGTTGATGGAGTTCGCCGAGGCCAGGCGACAGTGCTGCCTGAGGTCCGCGTCGGCCAGCGCCTGCCGCGCCAGCCGCTGGCAGTCATCGAAGCTGCCGCCGACGGCGACGGCCTGCACCGTCTTGCCCAGCGTGGTGAACTGCTGCTGCTGCCGGGCGCTGACGCGGCCACGAGGGAAGAGCACGACGACCCGCACACCGGGGCGGTTCCCGAACGCGTGGGCGATGGCGCCTCCGGTATCGCCCGACGTGGCCACCAGGACGGTGAGTTCCCGCTCGCCGTCGCGCAGGAAGTGGGCCATCAGCTCCGCCATGACCCGGCCGCCCACATCCTTGAAGGAGAGGGTCGGCCCGTGGAACAGTTCGAGGCACCACACCCTATCGCCGACCGCCACCACCGGTGCCGGAAAATCGAGCGCCGATGCCGCCACCCGGGCGATCACGTCCGACGGCAGGTCATCTCCAAGCAGGTGCTGGAGAATGACGCTCCCCACATCCGCGAAGGACGCGCCGCGAAGGCGCGCGATCGCACGCGCGGACAGCGGCACGAGACGCTCCGGCAGGTAGAGACCCCCATCCGGAGCCACACCGGCGAACAGCGCCTCCTCCAGCGACACGCCCGCCCCGGAACCGCCGGTGCTGATGTACTTCACGCGGCCACGACCCGGGCACCGCGCCGGTCGACCGCGCCAACGTGGCGGTCGCAGCCGGTCGCGGCCACCTCCTGGAAGGCGGTCGCCATGGCGGCCACGACAGCGTCCGCGGCAGCGCGTCCACGGCAGAGGGCGAAGAGCGACGGACCCGATCCCGAGAGGCCGCAGCCGGTGGCCCCTCCGTCGAGAGCCGCCTGCTTGACCGCCGCAAAGCCCGGCACCCGCCCGGCGCGCTGCGGCTCGGCCACCTGGTCACGAAGACAGCGCCCGAGCAGCTCCCAGTCATCCACATGCACCGCGTGAACGAAGGCGCCGACATCGCCCCACTGTGCCGCCGCGACGGCCAGCGGCACGCGCTCCGCGAGCTCGACCCGCGCGTCGGCCGTTGACACCTCCACATGGGGCCGGATGAGCGCGATCCAGAGGTCTGCCGGGACGGGCAGGCGGATGATCTCCGGGGGCGAGGTGACGCGGGCGAGGATCAGGCCCCCATAGAGACAGGCCGCGGCATTGTCGGCATGCCCGGCTCCCGCCGCCGTCTTCTCCCCCTCGAGCGCACAGGTGAGGAGATCCGGTAGGGCCAGACCGGCTCCCAGGACCGCGTCGACGGCGCACACCGCCGCCACCGCGCTGGCCGCACTGCCTCCCAGCCCGCTGCACAGCGGCAACCCCTTGTCCAGGTCCAGCCGCACGCCTCGATCCGGGGCGTGTCGAGCCAGCAGCGCAGCCGCCGCGACCGTCGCGGTGTTGCGGGCCACGTCGCGCGGCAGGCGACCGTCATCGCCGGTGATGCGCCCGAGACTCACGCCCGCCTCCGCCGTGCAGGTCGCTCTCACCCGGTCGCCCGGGCCATCCAGCGCCAGGCCCAGCACGTCGAAGCCGCATGACAGGTTGGCCAGGCTGGCAGGGGCGAAGGCAGTGATGGACGCTGCTGCCGTCATCTCCCACCGGTGCGGGCAACTCCGGGCGGGGCCACACCGGGAAGGTACCCACGGGCCACTGCCAGTTCGCCGACCAGCAAGGCTCCGCCCGCGGCGCCACGCACCGTGTTGTGGCTCACGGTGACGAACTTGAAGTCCTGCACCGGGCACGGCCGTACCCGACCGACGGAGCAGGCCATGCCCCCGTCGAGATCGCGATGCAGGCGGGGCTGCGGCCCGTCCTCGTCGTCGATGACGTGAACGGGGCAGCGCGGTGCACTCGGCAGGTTGCGAACGCCGGCATCGGCCTGGAACGTCGTCCAGGTGGTGCGCAGATCATCGACAGTTGCCGGCCGCGCCAGCCTCACCGACACGCAGGCGGTGTGTCCGTCGACGACGCCCACGCGGTTGCACTGCGCGCTGATGGGAAACTCCGCCGGTTCGATGCGGCCATCGGTCAGCTCGCCGAGAATCTTGAGCGGCTCCGCCTCGAGCTTCTCCTCTTCCCCTTCGATGCGCGGGATGACGTTGTCGGCGATCTCCAGTCCCGGCACGCCGGGCAGGCCGGCGCCCGAGATCGCCTGCAGCGTCGTGACCTGCACCGCCCTCAGGCCGAACCGCGCCGCCAGCGGCGCCAGCGCCATGACCAGGCCGATGCTGGAACAGTTCGGGTTGGTGATGATGGCACCGGCACCCTCCGCCGCCGCATCCAGCACGCCCAGGTGATCAGGGTTGACCTCCGGGATGATCAGGGGCACTGATGGAGCGAGACGATGGCTCTTCGCGTTGGAGATCACCAGATGTCCGGCGGCGGCAAACGCCGTCTCGATCGGGCCGGCCACCTCGCCATCCAGGGCCGAGAAGACCAGGGCGGGTTTCCCGTCGGGCGTGCACGGTTCGACCATCGCGTCCGCGGCCGCAACCGGCAGCGGCCGGGCCTGCCGCCAGCGCACGATGTCCGCGTAGCGCCGCCCGGCGGAACGGTCCGAGGCCGCGACACTCGCCAGCGAGAACCAGGCGTGTTCCGCCAGGAGCGAGACGAATCGCTGCCCGACCATCCCGGTGGCGCCCAGCACCGCCACGGGAATCCGCGCTGTACCCGGCGCTCGTTTGTCTTGCCGCCTCATGTCATCACCGCCGCCGCGTGGAGGATATCGCCGAACACGCCGGCCGCGGTGACCTCCGGTCCGGCGCCGGCACCCCGGATGATGAGCGGCGCCTCGGCGTAGCGCCGCGTGGTGAAGGCGAACAGGTTGTCGGTGCCGGTCAGACCCGCGCACGGATGGGTTGCCGGCACCGCCGTCAGCCCCACCTCGGCCCGGCCGCCGTCGAGACGGGCCAGGTAACAGAGCTGTTCGCCGCGGGCATCGGCATCGTCCTGGCGGTTGGCCAGCGCGATGTCCTCGTCCGGGAGCCGCTCCCAGAACGCCGCCACCGATCCGCCGGCGCCTGCGCCGGCGACGAGGGGGTGGACGACCACGTCGTCCATCTCCAGCGACGCTCCCGACAGACGCGCGAGGATGAGCAGCTTGCGCGCCACGTCCATTCCGGTCAGGTCCTCTCGCGGATCGGGTTCCGTGTAGCCTCGCTCCGCCGCCTCCCGCACCGCTGCCGAGAGCAAGACCCCGTCGCGAACGCGCGAGAGCACGAATCCCGTGCTGCCGGAGAACACGCCTTCGATGCGGCTCACCTCGTCGCCGGTGGCCATCAGCGCCGCCAGTGGGCCGACCACCGGCAGACCCGCGCCGACGCTCGCCTCGTGCAGCAGGCAGGCGCCGCCTGCAGCGGCCGCCGTCCGCGCCGCCGCCCACTCCGCGCCCGGCCCGGCGAAGAACCGCTTGTTCGCCGCGACCACGCTGACGCCCGACGCCAACGCCGGCCGGTACAGCGCCGGCACGGTGTCGCTGGCGGTGCAGTCGACCAGCACGCACCGCCCGGAGGTCGCGTTCATGGCGGCAACCATCCGCGCAACCGGTGCATCCACCGGTTCTTCCGGTTGCGCCGCGAGTTCCGCGGTCCACGTCGAGCCGACACCGTCCGCCGCCAGGAGCAGGCGACGGCGGCGAGCGATGCCGCACACGCCGAGAGTGCTCCCGGGCGCGACGCCGTCCGGGCGATATCCGGAACCCGCCAGGATCTGGTCGATGAGGGCCGAGCCGACGCGCCCCGCCCCCACGATGAAGACGGACACCATGGGGCCGGCACCATGGGTCGCCGTGATCGCGGCGCGTGGCGGCACGGTGCCCGGCGCATCCTCGCCCGGCCCGGCCATGTCGCTGCCGGCCGTCGGGCCGAAGAACGCGCCATGAATCGCCTGCACGGCGGCAGCTTCCTCGGCAGCGGACACCACCAGCGACAGGTTGCGTTCCGACGACCCTTGAGCCACGGCCCGCACGTTGATGCCCGCCGCGCCGAGAACGCCGAAGATGCGGCCGGCCAGTCCCGGACGCTCCCGCATCTGGTCGCCCACCACCGCCACCACGGCCACATCGTCCTCGACGATCAGGGCGTCCACCCGGCCCGCTTCCTGCTCGAGCTCGAACTCACGCCGGACCTGCCGGCGCGCCGCATCCACGCTCTCGGGGCGCACCGCGAAGCAGATCGAATGCTCGCTCGACGCCTGGCTGATCAGGATGACGCTCACCTCGGAGCGGGCCAGCGCACCGAACAGGCGGGCGGCCACGCCCGGCACGCCGACCATGCCGTCTCCCTCCAGGCGCAGCAGCGAGACCCGTCCGGTGGAGGAGATGCCACAGACCGGCCGGGGCCGGGGCACCGTGTGTCCGACCACCTGGGTGCCCGGAAAGTCCGGGTGCAGCGTGTTGCGAATCCACAGGGAGATCCCACGGGCCCGGGCCGGCCGCACCGTCGGCGGGTAGACCACCCGGGCGCCGAAGTGGGAGAGTTCCATCAGTTCCTCGTAGCTCAGCGCACCGAGAGGCATCGCCTCCGGGACCAGCCGCGGGTCCGCCGTCATCACGCCATCCACATCGGTCCAGATCTCGATGGCCTCCGCGTCGAGGCAAGCGCCCAGGACCGCCGCGGTCAGATCCGATCCACCGCGGCCGAGCGTCGTGGTGCGACCGCCGGCCGTCGCCCCGACGAACCCGGTGACCACCTGCACACCATCCACATCCCTGAAGTGACGGCGCACCGCGTCGCGTGTGGCCGTCTCATCGATCCGCGCCGCGCCGAAGCGATCATCGGTCACGATGATCCGCCGCCCGTCACAGGACGAGGCCGGCACGCCATGTTTCCTCAGGGCCGCGGCGACGATGGCTGCCGACAGCCGCTCCCCGAAGGCGAGGATCTCGTCCCTGGTCCGGGCACTGCATTCCCGCACCAGGGAGACGCCCCGCAGCAACTCGCCCAGCTCTGTCATCTGCTCCGCAAGCCACACCGAAAGAGTGGCGGCTTCATCAGGCGGCGCCAGCGATGCCAGCATCTCCTCGTGGCGTCTTGCGATCTGCGTCACGGCCGGGTCGAGTTCCGGAAGACGCCCCTGCGCCAGGTCATCGGCGAGGGCACCGAGCCGGTCGGTCACGCCCCCGAGGGCCGAGACCACGACCCCGACCTCGCCCGACGCGCCGCGGATCTGGGCGACGGCTGTCTCGATCCGCCTCGCATCCTGGAGGGACGTTCCCCCGAACTTCAGGATTCTCACGCACACCTCCGCCGCCGGCGCGCCGGTGGCAACCGCACGCTCTCGGCTCGTGCGGGAACATACCGCCTCGACGACGACGATTCCACGGCTCGCCCGGGAGACAGCCGGGAACCCCGTGCGATCCGGGGATGATCGGCCAGACACTGTCCCATTACCGCATCACCGGTGAGCTGGGCCGCGGCGGCATGGGCGTCGTCTTCCGGGCCGAGGATACCCGCCTCGATCGCGACGTGGCGATCAAGGTTCTACCGGCTCATCTCTCACAGGATGCCGCCCTGAGGCAGCGCCTGGAGCGGGAGGCGCGCGCGGTGTCGAGCCTCAATCATCCGCACATCTGCACGCTGCATGACATCGGGCGCGCTGACGGCGTCGATTTCCTGGTCATGGAGCTGCTGGAGGGCGAGACCCTGGCCTCGCGCCTCGCCCGCGGCCCCCTTCCTCCGGACACCCTGATCAAGACCGCCATCGAGATCGCCGGCGCGCTGGCCGCGGCCCACCGGCAGGGACTCGTGCACCGCGATCTGAAGCCGGGCAACATCATGCTGACCGCCTCCGGAGCCAAGCTTCTCGACTTCGGCCTCGCCAAGAGTACCGGGCAGGAGCCCGGCGTCGCGAGCCTGACCGCGGCCGCCACCGCCACCAGTCCCCTGACCGCGGCCGGCACGCTGGTCGGCACCTTTCGGTACATGGCGCCGGGACAGCTCGAAGGCGGCGAGGCGGATGCCCGATCCGATGTCTTCGCCTTCGGCGCCATGCTCTACGAGATGACCACCGGGAAGCGGGCGTTTGACGGCCAGACCCAGGCGTGCGTCATCGCTCGCATCCTGGAGAGCGAACCGGCGCCGCTGGGCACTCTGACACCGCTGGCGCCACCGGCCCTCGATCGCTTGATTCGCACCTGCATGGCGAAGGATCCCGAGGCGCGGCGCCAGAGCATGCACGACCTGCTTCTCGACCTGGAGTGGATCGCCAAGGCGGAACCGGCGTCCGGCCGGACGGCGCGGACGCCTCGCCTGGAGTCTGGTGGCTGGACTCGGCATCGGCGTCGCCGTGCTGGGTTTCCTGCTCGGGACGGCGCTGAACCGGACCCGGACGGTGGTGCGTGCCGAGGTCCCCGCGCCTCCGCAGACGGTCTTCTATTCCGTCGGCCAGGGCCCGGACGGCTCCGGCCCGGTGGCCGTCGCGCCCGACGGGAGCGCCCTGGCCTTCGTCGCCAAGGGAACGTCCGGGGCCGGGCAACTCTACGTTCGGCCGCTGGACACGTCGAGCGCCCGGCCGTTGCCCGGCACCGACGGGGCCCGCTACCCGTTCTGGTCGCCGGATAGCCACTCCATCGGCTTCTTCTCCGGGCGGCAAGCTCCGGCGCATCGATGCGGCGGGTGGGCCGCCCGTGACCCTGTGTGACGCTCCGTCGGGGCGAGGGGGGACCTGGAGCGACGACGGCCTGATCGTCTTCGGGGCGAACCTGGAGGGGCCGCTCGCGCGGGTCCCCGCGGCCGGCGGCCCGACCACACCCGTGACCACGGTCCAGGCAGGCCAGGGGAATGTGACTCATCGCTGGCCGTGGTTTCTCCCGGACGGGATCCACTTTTTGTTCTTTGTGCGCGCTGGCGGCACCACCGTCCAGAAGCCGGCAGCAGCGAACTCGGCGGCCGAACCTGTGGATGATGCGATCTTCGTCGGCTCCATCGACGGGGACACGCCGGTGGAGCTGTTCCGCGGCCACTCGAACGCGGTGTTCGCGGCCGGCCATGTGCTCTTCACTCGCGACGGGACGCTGATGGCCCGGCCCTTCGATCCCGACGCGCTGGCCTTCACCGGCGACCCGTTCCCGGTCGCCGAGCATGTGCGTTTCGATGACGGGTACGACCGTGGGGTCTTTGCCGTGTCTCGCTCCGGAGTCCTGGTCTATCAGACCGGCGGCGACAGTGGCCTGCAATCTCTGGAGTGGTTCGACCGCGACGGCACCTCGGTCGGGAAGCTGGGTGAGCCGGGCGATTATTACTCCCCCCGGTTTTCCCCCGACGGCCTCAGCGTTGCCGTGCAGCTCGCCCCCGCCGGCGACATCTGGATCTTCGATGTGGAGCGGAATGTCCCGACCCGCTTGACCTTCAGCCCACAGGTCGACATCAGTCCCGTCTGGTCCCCTTCAGGGGATCGGATCGCCTTCTCATCAAGCCGGGACGGAGCGTTGAATCTGTATGTGAAGAATCTCGACACCGCCGGTGACCCCGAGCCGCTTCTCGCCTCGGACCTGCGCGAGTTCGCCACGAGCTGGTCGGCCGACGGCCGGTTTCTCACCTACCACACCGTCGGAGACCCGAAGACCGCCTCGGACATCTGGGTGCTGCCGATCGCCGACGGGACCGACCCGATGCCGGTGGCACGGACCCGGTTCGACGAGCAGTGGGCTCATTTCTCACCAGATGGTCACTGGCTGGCCTACGAGCCGGACGAGTCGGGCACGAAACAGGTGTATGTCGTCGCCTTCCCGGCACCGGGACGCAAGATCCAGGTCTCGACCTCAGGCGGGCGCTACCCTGTCTGGCGCCACGACGGCACGGAGATCTTCTACCTGGATCTCGACAACACGCTCACCGCCGCCCAGGTCGACAGCGACGGCAAGGCCTTGCGCGTCGGCCAGGTGACCCCGCTGTTCACCATCCGCCCGGGCGCGCCGTTCGAGAAGTACGACGTCAGCGCCGACGGCCAGCGTTTCCTCGTCAACTCGGCACCCGAGCAGGCCGCCGCCTCACCCCTGACCCTGATCCTCAACTGGCCCGAGCTGCTTCGGAACTAGCGGGCGGCCATCTCCCGCCTGCGGCAGGGTGAGGCGACTCTCACCGACTCCATGGCTTGCGCCCAGTTCGCGCTCAGGTCGTCACACGCCCGGGCGAACGCCGTCGTGTCATGGACTGCCTGCGCCGCGCGTGCCAGCCCGGCGAGCGACCGGCTCCGGCGGGGTGCCCGCTGCAGCGCGATCTCGAACTGCTTCCTGGCGTCGGCCGGCCGGCCCCACGCCAGCAACGCCTCGCCATACGCCTCGTGGGACGGCTTGACGATGTTCGGTGGGCCGAAGTCCAGCGCCATCGCCGCCTCTGCGACGGTCGCCTTCTCGAAGAGTTCCGCTGTCCGCTCTGTCTCGCCCTTGTGCGCGGCAATCAGCGCGCTCAGACTGTCCTGCATGATCCGGCTCACCACCAGATCGCGTCGGGTCGGGTTCGCGGCAACGCCATGGTCACCGCCCCGCTGGCCCGCTGCGGCGGTGTCATGCCGCACACGCAGACGTCCGGTGATCGTCTCGGCCCGACCGATCTCACCGGCCAGCACCGCGGCATATCCGGTGGCGAACAGATCGCCCACGGCGCCGGTCAGCGGCGTGTCCTCGAGGTCGATCGAGGGTGGGGCCTCGCCTCCCCCCGTCTCCACGATGTAGGCCGCCCGCATGGCAGCGTGGTACGAGAGCGCACGGGCGGACCCGCTCTCTTTCGCGTACTCGTGCATCCTGTCGAGCGCCTCGCGAGCGTCCTTGAATCGGCCGAGTTGCAGGTAAGAGTACTCCAGCCAGTGCAGCGCATGGTAGTTGTTCGCGTCCACGCCGAGATTCTTGCGCGCTCGCCGATCGACGGAAACGTCGAACGACTTCACGTTGGCGTCGACGGACCTGTCCCATTCGCCAAGGGCGACAAAGATATGCGAGATCATGTGCTGTGCGTGGGACGCCGCAGGTGCGATCTGCGCATACACACGCGCCGGGCGAAGACCGAGTGGAGCGTGAACCGGGTCATCGTAGGAGTGGATCAGGTAGTGTGCCGCGCCAGGGTGGTCCGGGTTGGCGGCGAAGACTTCCTCGGCGACGGCCGCGGCGCGCATGTAGACGGAGAAGTCGCGCACGCCCTGTCCGGTTCCCAGGATGGACAGCGCGTAGAAGGCCCGGGCCTCGAGATCTTCGGGGTACTTGTGGGCCAGCACCGCCAGCGCGTCGCTGTACGCGTGGTCGCGAGCCACCTTGTCGCCCTCACCGTAGAGCACGTCCACGGCCTGCATGTATCCGCGTTCCCGGTCCGTCTTCGTCTTCGAGAGTCGGGCCGCCGGGGTGGGAGCAAACCGTTCCAGCGCGGCGAGCGCCGCGTCCCGGTCCTGCTGCCGCCACAGCGGATGATTGTGCGACATCGCCTCGCCCCAGTAGGCGAGCGCGAAGTCCGGGTCGATTCGCTCTGCCTCCTGGAACAACTCCCGGGCATCCT
>JBHHZI010000045.1:0-21260 GCA_046757965.1 Acidobacteriota bacterium
GGCGCGTCGATGCCGTCCGTTCACTCACCCAGCTCCCTCGAGGAGCTGGGCACCCGCCCGCTTCGATACTTCTTTCGCGACGTCCTGCACGTCGAGCGCCCGGAACCCGAACCGGGCCCGGACCACCTCGCCCCCCGCCTCCTCGGCACGGCCGTGCATCAGCTCCTCCACGACCTCTACGCGCAGCTCGCCCGGGAACAGGCCTTCGAGCAGGAGCCGGCCGCGCTGCAGGCGCGGGCAGCAGCGCTCCTGCAGACGCGCTGGGAGAGCTGGGTTGCGGCGCTGATCGGACGCCACATCCTGCGCCTGCCCTTCCTGTGGCGTGAGGAGGCTCGGCGCTGGAAGCGTGCCATCAGCACGTTCATCGCCGCCGACCTGGCCACCATCGCCGACGAGGGATGGCAGCCGGTGGACTTCGAGCTCCACGTCCAGCGCGCCCTCGAACTCGGCCACGGGACGGTGCTGCCCGTGCGCGGGATCTTCGATCGGCTGCTGCAACAACGGGGGCGTCGATGCGTGGGCGACTACAAGACCGGGCGGGCCGACCTGAAGAGCCGTGTCGGGGTCACCAACATGCTCAGGGGCATCGCTCTCCAGGTTCCGCTGTACCGGATGCTCGCCGCGGCCCCGGGGACCGATCACCCGTCGGACGAGGAGCTGCAGGTCGAACTCCTGCGCATCGGCCTGACCGATCGAGAGGCGGGCGAGGCGCCTGCCCGGCGCGTCCTGTTCGCAGGATTCGACGCGACCGCGCAGGACGATGGGTTTCGCGAGACGCTTCGCGTGCTCGCCTCCCTCCTCCGGGCCGGCTGTTTTCCCCTGCATCACGACGGCCGGATCTGCGACCACTGCGACTATGCGCTCGCCTGTCGCACCAACCATGTCCCGACGCGCGAACGAGAGGCCCACGCCGTGGACGGCGCCGATTTCCGGGACATCAAGGCGAAGACGGCGACGAAGGAAACCCTGCTGGCGGGCGTGCGCGCCGCCGCAGCCCGGCCGCCGGCAGGCGATGAGGAGACGCCATGAGCGCTGCCCCTCTTCCCGTCGCCGACCAGGCCGGTCGCGACCGGGCAGCCACCGATCTCGGCTCCAACCTCGTGGTCATCGCCGGAGCCGGCACCGGCAAGACCAGCCTGCTCATCGAGCGGGCCCTCACCGCCATCGCCGGCGGCCACATCCGGATCGAGCAGCTGGCGGCCATCACGTTCACGGAGAAGGCCACGGCCGAGATGAAGACACGCCTGGCCGGCAGCCTGGAAGAGCTGTGGACCATCGCCGGCGGCGGGACGCCGTCTGCCGGCGGCGATGTCCGCGTCGCCCGCTCGGTGTTCCATCGCCTGGCGGACCGGCCGGGGTTTGACGCGCAGGAGGTGGCCGATCGCGTGCAGGAGGCCCTGCACCATCTGGATCGAGTGGCCGTGCGCAATATCCACGGGCTGTGCGCTGACCTGCTGCGCGCCTTCCCGCGCGCGTCCGGGGTGGACCCGGGTTTCTCCGTCGACCCGGGTGAAGCCTACGCCGCGTTGCTCGACGAGCAATGGCCCCGGTTTCTGGCGGCAGAGCTCGGAGAGGAGGCGCCTCGCTCCGATCTGTGGGCGCGTCTGCTGGCACGGGTGGACCTGAACACGGTCGCGACGGTGGGGCGAGATCTGGCCCGTTTCGCCATTCCCCTCGCCCTGCTGACCCCGCGGTCTGCGCCGCCTCCGCCTGGCGAGCTGTTCCGCGCCGAGATCGATCAATTGATCGCGGACCTCGACGCCCTCCTGCAGCGCCGGGAGGAGATCAACCCGGGCCGCTCGACCTTCGCCACAGCGCTGGAAGAACTCGGCGAAGGGCTGACCCTCCTGCGGGACGGCGGCACAGCCGGGCTGGACACCACCCTCGCGGCCGGCGGTGCGGTGGCCCGCCGGATTGGCATGAAGAGCGCACCGAGACCGTCGTCGAAGGTGGCCTCCGATGTGGCGGGCCCGGCCCGCAGGACGGCCGCCGCCGCCCATGAGCTGCTCAGAGCCTGCGCCACCATCGATGAGGATCTGACCGGTGATCTCCTCGAGGCGGTCGCGCCGTTCGCCCGCCACGCCCGGGAGATGGCGCTGGCGCGCGGCCTCGTCACCTTCGACGCGCTCCTGCACCTCACACGGGATCTGCTCCGCGATAACCCCGAAGTGCGCGACGCCATCCGCTCCCGGTACCGCCTGCTGCTGGTGGATGAGTTCCAGGACACCGACCCGGTCCAGTACGAGATCGTGCTGTTCCTCGCCGAGGTGGACGGGGGCCGGAGCGTCGACTCGTACCGCGCGGAACTGGCGCCCGGGCGCCTGTTCATCGTCGGCGATCCGAAGCAGTCGATCTATCGTTTTCGCGGCGCCGATCACGCCGAGTTCGAGCGCGCCACCCAGCGCGTGCTCACCGCAGGGGGGACGGCGCTCGATCTCGTCGCCAATTTCCGCTCGGTCCCGGGCGTCATCGACGCGATCAATGCGCTGTTCACCGGCCCGGACACCGTCTGGACCGCCGGCCCCCGGCAACCTCCCTACGTACCGCTCATCGGGACGCGCCCGGCAGCGGAGGGTGACCCACCGGTGGAGATCTGGACGGTCGACCCCGAGGCGGCCCGCAACGCCGCGTCCCGCCGGAAGGCGGAGGGGCAGATCATCGCCGCGGAGATTGCCGCGGCCGTCGCCGGTCCGGGAGGGTTCGCCTACGGTGATTTCAGCATCGTGTTCGGCGCCCTCATCAATCTGGCGGCCTACCTGCGCCCGCTGCGCGACCTGCGCATCCCGTTCGTCATCGAGGGCGGACACGGTTTCCTCCAGCGCCCGGAGGTGCAGGCCTTCCGGGCCCTCCTGTCGGCGCTGGCCCGGCCGGGCGATCCCATCGCCTTCCTGGCCTTTCTGCGCAGCCCCGCCGGCGCCGTGACCGACGTCGAGCTGGCCGCCTATGCCGCCGAGCACGGGACGTGGACCTGGCAGGAGGCCCGGCCCGACGCCTCCCGGTTTCCCGGCCTGGCCCGTGCCCGCGAGCGTCTCGCCCGGCTGCACGACGAGATCCGGTCGCTGCCGGTCGACACTGCGGTGCACCGCATCCTGTCTCGTTCGGACCTCCTGACCCTGTCTGCCGGCACCTTCGAGGGCGCGCAGGGTGTCGCGAATCTCCGGCGCCTCGCCGGCACCGCGGCCCGGCTGGCGCGCGACGGCGGGCTGTCCCTTCATCAGGTGGTGGAGACCATCGACACCGGCCGCGCTCCCGAACTGGAAGGCGAGGCGTCCATCGAGGACGAAGGCCGCGATGCGGTCCAGATCCTCACCATTCACAAGGCGAAGGGGCTGGAGAATCGCGTCGTCATCATTCCCGATCTGGCCCGCCAGAAGCCAGCGCGCCGCTCCGACCGGCGCCGCGCCGCCACGCTGGTCCGCACCTCCGGGCACGGCCAGCACGTCGGGGTCCAGATCGGCCGGAAGTCGGACCACCGGGTCAATGCCGCCCGGTTATGGCTCGAACGCGAGAACCGCCGGCACGAGGAAGCCGAACGCGTCCGCCTGCTGTATGTCGCCCTCACGCGCGCCGCGGATCGGGCCATCGTGCTGGCCGCCGGCTCGCGACGGCCGGCACCGCTCATCCAGGCGCTGCGGGCCTGGGGCTATGACAGCGCGGCGCCACCCGACGACGGCGCCCTCCTGGCCGGCGGCTGCGTGCGCCACCGGTACGTGTCGCCACGACGCCTCTCGCCAGCCGAGACCGGCGAGCCGGCGGCAGCCGTCGGCGCCGCGGTGTCGGCGTGGAACGCCGCCGTGTCGGCCGCTCACCGGCAATCGCGCCGTCCTCTGCGTTCTCCGAGTTCCCTGCATGACGAGGCGTCGACGCCGGCCGGCCACCACGACAGCGCCTCGCGCCACCAGGACGGCTCCCGCGAGGACCGGGTGCAGCAGGCGACGCCGGATGCCGGCGCCCTCGGTCGCTGTACCGGCATCTGCGTCCACCGGGTGCTGGAGACGTGGGACGGCGAGGCGAACACGCTGCCGATGCGGCTGGCGCAGGCAGCCCGGCAGGCGGCAGCACGCGCCGGCATCGACGAGGCCCAGGTGGAGCAGGAGGCGAGACGCGTGCTCTCCGCCTTCGTGACCTCACCCCTGGCGGAACGATTCCGCCAGGCGCATCGCGTCATCCGTGAACTGCCTGTTCTGGCTCCCGCCGCCGACGGGAGCACGTGGACCGGCACCATCGATCTGCTGCTGGAGGACCCCGACGGCAACTGGTTCGTGATCGACCACAAGACCGATCGGACATCCGACCCATCCACACTGAGGGATCGCCACGGCGAGCAGCTGTCTCTCTACGCTCTGGCCGTGGCGCAGGCCCTCGGCCTGAGCGAGCCTCCACGCGCCGAGATCTGGCACCTGCGCTCCGGCCGGGCGATCCCGGTCGATCCGACCCGGGCGCGCGTCGCCTTGCCCCCTCCCCCCGCGCCCGGATAGCATCGCCTCCGGACTTCCCCTGTGCCGGTGATATCCGGGCCACTCTTCCTCGAGGATCAGAACATGAACGTCAACAAGACCCGAGAGTTCGTCGACTCGGTCTGGGATGCCAGCATCATCCCGGCCCTGAAGAGATACATCCAGATTCCCAACCAGTCACCCGTGTTCGACCCGGAGTGGGCCACCAACGGCCTGCTCGATGGCGCCGTCGACCTGGCGGTCGACTGGGTGCGCTCCCAGGAGGTGGACGGACTGCAGATGGAGGTCGTCCGTCTCGAAGGGCGGACTCCTCTTCTGTTCATCGAGATCCCCGGGTCGGTCGACGCCACCGTGGTGCTCTACGGTCATCTCGACAAGCAACCGCCGATGGAACCGTGGGCGGAGGGACTGGACCCGCGACAGCCGGTGATCTCCGACGGCAAGCTCTACGGACGGGGTGGCGCCGACGACGGCTACGCCGTGTTCGGATCCGTGACGGCGATCCGGGCCCTGGCCGAGCAGAACATCCCGCACGCCCGCTGCGTCGTCATCATCGAGACCTGCGAGGAAAGCGGGAGCACCGACCTCCCGGCCTACATCGATCACCTCGCGGATCGGATCGGCACACCGGATCTGGTCGTCTGTCTCGATTCGGGATGCGGGGACTACGAGCGCATGTGGTTCACCGCCTCGCTCCGGGGCGTGGTGACCGGCAACCTCGATGTGGAGGTTCTCGACGAGGGGGTCCACTCCGGCGACGCCAGTGGCATCGTCCCGTCGAGCTTCCGGATCCTGCGACAGATCCTGGGCCGCCTGGAAGATGCCGCCAGCGGCGAGATCCTGCCGCGCGAACTGTGCGTTCCGATCCCCGAGGCCCGCCATGCCCAGACGGTGGCATCGGCGCACGTGCTCGGCGACGACGTGTTCTCGAAGTTCCCGTTCGCCGGCAACATGCAGCCCCTGTCCACCGATCCCGTCGAACTGATCCTGAACCGCACCTGGCGCCCGCAGCTCGCCATCACCGGCGCCGCCGGCCTGCCGTCACTGGAAAGCGCCGGCAACGTGCTGCGCCCGCGGACCGCCGTGAAGGTGTCTTTACGCATCCCGCCCCGCCTCGACGCCGATGAAGCGACGGCCTTCGTCAAGAAGCTGTTCGAGACGGATCCGCCCTACGGGGCCCGGGTCCGGTTCAGTCCGGAGCAGGGCGCCTCCGGATGGGACGCTCCGCCTGTCGCGCCCTGGCTGGAGGAATCCGCTCGCACGGCCTCGCAGGAGTTCTTCGGCAAGCCGCTCTGCTACATGGGTGAGGGCGGGTCCATCCCGTTCATGGGCATGCTGGGCGAGCGCTTCCCGGAGGCCCAGTTCATGATCACCGGCGTGCTGGGCCCCCAGTCCAATGCCCATGGGCCCAACGAGTTCCTGGAGATCGCGACGGCCAGGAAGGTCACCGCGTGCATCGCCCGGGTTCTCGCGGACCACGCCCGGGCCGCGGGCTGATCCGGCGCCCGGACGGCCGGCAGGCAGCCGGACCGATCCGGCACCGCCCGACGGCACGACATCAGCGCCGTGTCGGCTCCCCGGGGAGCGCATCTCGCATGGTTCGATTCACGACCCGGCGCGCCGGTCCGCACCGGCCAGCAAGGCCTCCCGATGGGCCTGCCGCCGTCGGCGGTCGATGGTATCGATGGCCCGCACGGCGAACTCCTGCGCCGTGTAGACCTGCTTCATGATCGACCGGTCGGCCATCCGCGTCATGTCCCCGACCGCGAACAGATCGGGGACGGAGGTCTCGCTGCTCGCATCCACGATCACATGGCGTCGCTCCACCGGCACCGGCGCATCCTCGAGCGCGGCGCCCAGTTGCCGGGCGAGATCGTTGTACACACGCGCCAGACCCATGACGACGAAGGCGCGGTCGACGGCGACGTCACTCCCGTCCTCGACGGTGAACCCGTGCAGCCGCGCGCCTTTCTCGGCACCCTGGACGTCGGTCAGGCGCCCGTGAACGATGCCGACATCCGACAGGGCCAGCAGGCGATCCCGCCGCTCGTCCCCCCCGCGGTCCGCGCCCGCGGTCAGGATCGTCACCGCGACCCCGTATCGCTCCCTCAGCATCAGCGCCACCTCGGCGGCGCCGGCGCCGGCGCCAATGACGGCCACGCGCTGCCCCGCGGTCAGGTGCCCCTCGCACCGGATGCAGTACAGGAGGGATTCCTGGTTGGCGTACGGAAACAGCCAGTGGATGCCGGCCAGGGTGCGGTCCCCCTTCTTCTTGTGAACCACCGGTTGCCGGTCCATCACGCCGGTGGCCAGGACCAGCGAGGGCGCCTCGTGTCGGCCGGCGCCGGCAACCACCCTGAACCCCGTCTCCGTCCGGCTGGCCTCGGTCGCCTCCTCGGCGAACTCGGCCACCTGGTCGGCAAATGCGGCGGCAATCCGGGCACGCACATTGGCCACCAGATCCATCGTCGAGATATGAAAGTGGGCCGCTTCCACGACCCGGGCCGTGTCCGGATGAGATGCCGACAGCTCGCGCGCCACCTTGTCGCGCATGATGCCGGGGTGAACGCCGATCATGTTGTCGATGTTCATGACATAGGCGGCGCGACTGCGCTTGTGGGTGTCGCGGGTTCCGGTCACCCAGATGCAGCGCAGGTGGTACTGGGCAGCGCGCAGGGCGGCCGCGGCACCGGCCACACCCCCTCCGACGACGATGAGATGTGCCTGGTCCATCGACCCGCCTCCGGCGCGCTCGACGGCTCCCGTCGGGGGGCCGTCACGCGCTGCAGTCTCCATGGCCGATCAGTATACTGCTGCCCGTCCGGCGCCGGCCGGAGTCGGTGTGAAGAAGGAGGCGTGTGATGCGTACAGTCGGGAGAAACGGATGGGGACGGCGTCACAGCGCAGGCGCCCAGGTCGCGTCCCCGCGGCGAGGGCCGGCCGCGTGGGCAGGGCTGGCCAGCCTCGGAGTGGCGCTTCTCATCATGGCCTGTGGCGAGACCGCCGAGGAAACCACGGACACGCCCGGCCCGCCCCCACCCAGCGTCTCGGAAGCCGCCGCCTTCGTCGATCGCGCCGAGAGCGAGCTGGAGACCTTCTGGATCCGCGCCGAGCGGGCCGCCTGGGTCAAGCAGAACTTCATCACCCAGGACACCGAGGCGATCGAGGCCGAGGCCGAGCAGGCGATGCTGGCGCGAACGGCCGACCTCGCGGTGGAGGCAGCGCAGTTCAACGGGCTGGAACTGCCCGACGACGTGGCACGCAAGCTGAAGCTCCTGCGCACCTCCCTGCCCTTGGCCGCTCCGCGAGACGCCGCCAAACAGGCCGAGCTGGCCCGCATCAGCGCCGAGCTCTCGAGCCTGTACGGCGCCGGCGAGTACTGCCCGCCTGGAGGGGGGCCCTGCCAGACCCTCGACGATCTGACCCGCATCATGTCCGAGAGCCGCCAGCCCGACGAGCTGCTCGACGCCTGGACCCACTGGCGCAGCGTCTCCCCACCCATGCGCGAGAAGTACCGCCGCTTCGTCGAGCTAGGCAACGAGGGCGCCCGACTGCTCGGGTTCAGCGACCTCGGGGAGATGTGGCGCTCCGGCTACGACATGCCGGCCGCGGACTTTCCAGGTGAGCTGGACCGCCTGTGGGATCAGGTCCGCCCGCTCTACGATGCGCTGCACTGCCATGTGCGGGCGAAGCTGGCGGCGTTCTACGGCACCGACGTCGTCCCGCCCACCGGGCCGCTGCCGGCCCATCTGCTCGGCAACATGTGGGCCCAGAGCTGGAGCCACGTCTACGATCTCGTGGCCCCGCCCGCCACCGCACCCGCCGTCGACCTGACCCGACTCCTCCGCGCCCGCCAGGTCGGCCCACTGGAGATGGTGCGCTTCGGCGAACGATTCTTCACGTCACTCGGGTTCGAGCCTCTCCCCGCGACCTTCTGGGATCGTTCCCTGTTCACCCGCCCGCAGGATCGCGACGTCGTCTGCCACGCCAGCGCCTGGGACATCGACATGCAGGACGATCTCCGGATCAAGGTCTGCCTCGAGGTGAACGCGGAGGACTTCCGCACCATCCACCACGAACTCGGCCACAACTTCTACCAGCGCGCCTATCGCAATCAGCCACCGCTGTTCCGATCCGGGGCCAACGACGGATTCCACGAGGGGATCGGAGACACCATCGCCCTCTCGATCACCCCGGAGTATCTGGCGCGCATCGGCCTGCTGGCTCGCGCGCCGTCGGCCTCCGACGACCTGGGCTTCCTGATGCGCATGGCGCTGGACAAGGTGGCATTTCTGCCGTTCGGTCTGATGATCGATCAGTGGCGCTGGGGCGTCTTCTCGGGCGATATCGCCCCCGAGCAGTACAACGCGGCGTGGTGGCGTTTGCGGCGGAAGTACCAGGGAATCCAGGCGCCGCTCGCCCGCTCGGAGGCTGACTTCGACCCCGGCGCCAAGTACCACGTGCCTGCCAACACGCCCTACACGCGATACTTCCTGGCGCACATCCTGCAGTTCCAGTTCCATCGCGCGCTGTGCAAGGCGGCGGGCTATTCCGGCCCTCTGGACCAGTGCTCGATCTACGACAACCCCGAGGCCGGGCGCCGCCTCGAGGCCATGCTGGAGATGGGGCAGAGCCGTCCCTGGCCCGAGGCCCTGGCCGTCCTGACGGGCAGCCGGGAGATGGACGCCACCGCCATCCTCGAGTACTTCGCCCCCCTGAAGACCTGGCTCGACGAGCAGAACGCCGAGCGGAGCTGCGGCTGGTGACCCCCCGGCCGGGTGCGGACCACCCGGGCCACCCGGCCGCGACCATGGCCCCTCGACGCGGCCCCTGGATCGACGATCCGGCGATCGCGCTGGACTGTGCCCCCGGTCGAACCCACCTTGGGCCTTAACGACCTGCGGGGCAACCGCACGGGGGCAACCATGCAGAAGAACGAGTTCAGCGACTTCGGTGGCATCATGGGCCGCGTCCTTGGCGGTGCACTGTCCCCGCGATCCCTGGTCACCGGCCTGAGCATCGGCGGCGTCGTGCTGGCCGCCAGCTTCGCGCTGTCGCAGAGCGACTCGGCGCATCTCGCGGCGCCGTTCGCGCAGGCGGTCGTGGCCCTGGCCCTTGCCCGGATCGCCATCAACGGCCGGTGGGGCGAATGGAGCGGCACGGTCTTCTCGTCGGCCGGCGGGAGCTGGCTCGAAGTCGTGGTGGTGGCGGGTCGCTACCTCACCCTCACCGTGGCGTGGATCCTCCCTCTGCTGGCCCTCGGACTGACGCCCGAGGCCACCGGCCAGGCGCTGGGCACGGCGATGCAAGGTGCCGGCGGGCAATTTGTTCTGGACCTCGCACTGATCTATCTGGTCGGACTGTTCCTCACACCGCCGATCTTCCTGACGGTCTCGGTGGCCGCGGAGTCGTTTGGCGATCTGGTCTCCCCGCCTCACTGGCGGCGGCTGTTCGCCGGGCGCCTCACCGATCTGGCCGGCATTTACGTCGTCTATCTCGGCGCCCTGGGCGTGGTCGGATTCCTGGCCCTGCCGCTGGTGGCGATGGTGTTCTTCCACAGCATGGAGCTGGGACTGGTGTGCGCCTGGGGAGCGGTGTCGTTCCTGGCCGGCGTCTCCATCGATGTGCTCGGGCGACTGTGCGGATTCTTCGCCTTCGGCGACTCTAGCCTCGAGCCCGGCGTCGAGGTCGGGCCTGCCGCCGGGCCTTCCCGGCCGGTGACCCACTCCTCCGCTGTCGCTCCGGCCTCCGGTGCATCGCCCGCCCCGGCGCCCGTGGTCCCCGCGCGGGTGGCGGCGGCCCCTGAGACCGCCGTGCAGACCGGCGCCGCGGTCCCGCCGCCGCGTACCAGCAGCGGCATCGCCCCGGCCGTGCCGCTCCAGTCCGGTGACGGACGCTCGCCCCTGCTCGACGCCAACGCACCGATTCGTGCTGCCTGGGTACGGTTCGAGACCGACCCCGCCGCCGGTCTCGCGGAGATCACAGCGCTTCGTGACCGGCACGCGCCGCATCCCCAGATCCTTCATGCCCTGTGCCTGATGACCCACCGCCTCGGCCGAGACGATCAGGCCGCCTCCCTCGCGGCCACGTCGATGCCTCTGTTCTTCGAGCGCGGCACCCTCGCACTGGCCACCGAGGTCTTCGAGACCATCCAGCCGTCCATCGCCTCGCTGGCACTCGACGGGGCCCAGACACTGGCGCTTGCGAACGCGCTGGCCCGGGCAGGACACCGCGCCTCGGCGGCCGGCATCTATGCCGCCGTCCTGCGGGACCACCCCGACGAGACGCGCGCCATCAAGGGACTGATGCAGATTGCCGATGTGCGCCTCCGCGATGACCGGCAACCCGACGACGCCGCGCGGATCTATCGCTTTCTCCTCGACACCTGCGCCGAATCACCGCTGACGGAGTACATGCGGGAAGGTCTCGAGACCGCCGAGAAGCGACAGCGCACCCCCTGACGCGACCCTCCCACCCATGGTCGAGGTCGAACTCCGGCGGGCCGTGGCGGGACCCTCTGCCACCCCGTGGTATGCTGCCGCGCATTCCCGCAGGAGAGGACCATGGACCGTGTCGAGCGCAGCGAGAATCATTGCGGGGCGGTGGGTCGTCGCTCCATCCTGAAGGTTCTGTCGGCGGCGGGCGTCGGGTCCGCCGTCTTCGGCCGCGCCGTGGTGGCCCTGGCCGCGGACAAGGCACCCATCACCGCGAAGATGCTCCAGCAGGCCGAATGGATCTCCGGCCTGACCCTCTCGGACGAGAAGCGCAAGATGATGCTCGACGGCCTGAGCGAGGCCGCCGGGGACTACACTCGCCTCCGGGCCGTGACCATCGACAACAGCGTCCCGCCTGCGGTGCAGTTTGCTGCCGACCCGTTCCAGGCGCACGGCCAGCCGGCGGGCCGTGGCCGGGTGGTCCCCATCGAGACGTCGCCCGGCCGCCTGCCCGCATCCCCGGAAGATCTTGCCTTCGCGCGGGTGCACGAGCTGGGCCCGCTGATCCGCGACCGCCAGATCTCGTCGCGCGAGTTGACTCGGCTGTATCTCGACCGGCTCGCCACCTACGACCCGGTCCTGCGCTGTGTGATCACCCTGACGCGCGATCTGGCCCTTGCCCAGGCTGACCGCGCCGATCGCGCCATCGCCGCCGGAGAGTACCGCGGTCCACTGCACGGGATTCCCTGGGGCGCCAAGGACCTCCTGTCGGTGCCGGGCTACCGGACGACCTGGGGAGCCGCGCCCTACAAGGACCAGCAACGTCCGGAGACGGCCACGGCCGCCCGGCGCCTGGAAGACGCCGGCGCCGTGCTGGTGGCCAAGACCTCTCTCGGCGCGCTGGCGTGGGGCGATGTCTGGTTCGATGCCACGACGAAGAACCCGTGGAACAAGGAACAGGGTTCTTCCGGCTCCTCCGCCGGTTCGGCGTCGGCCACCGCGGCCGGGCTGGTCGGCTTCGCGCTCGGCACCGAGACCCTCGGCAGCATCGTCTCGCCGTCGACCCGGTGCGGCGCCACGGGTCTGCGCCCCACGTTCGGGCGGGTCAGCCGGCATGGCGCCATGGCGCTGTCCTGGAGCATGGACAAGATCGGCCCGATCACGCGGTCGGTCGAGGACTGCGCCCTGGTCTTCTCGGCCCTGCACGGCGCTGACGGGCTCGACCCGGCGGCGGTGGACCGGCCGTTCTCGTGGCCGTTCAGGCGGGACATCCGCACGCTGCGTGTGGGCTACGTTCCCGATCTGTTCGAGGATACGCGCGCCGAAGGCATCGAGGATGAGGAGGCGCGAGAACGATTCCTCGAGTGGCGCGAGTTCGATCGCCGCACGCTGAAGGAACTCGAGGGCCTCGGCCTGGACCTCGTCCCGATCGAGCTGCCGTCCACCTATCCGGTGGACGCGCTCGGTCTCATCCTCACGGCCGAGGCCGCCACCGCGTTCGACGAGCTCACGCGTTCCGGCAAGGACGACCTGCTGACGCGCCAGATCGAGAACGCCTGGCCCAACGTCTTCCGCCTCGGCCAGATGATCCCCGCGGTGGAGTACCTGCGGGCCAACCGCATCCGTCACCTGGTGATGCGGGAGATGGAGGACCTGATGAAGCAGGTCGACCTGTACGTGACGCCGAGCTTCGGGGGAGTCAACCTGCTGCTCACCAATCTCACGGGACATCCGCAGGTGGTGCTTCCCAACGGGTTCCGGGCATCCGACGGGACGCCGACCAGCATCACCTTCACCGGCCGCCTGTACGGCGAGACCGAGCTGCTGGCGGTGGCTCACGCCTATCAGGAGGCCACCGGGTTCCATCTTCGCCGGCCACCCATGGAGACCCTGAAGACGTCGTGACATGGAAACGGATCTGGCTCAGCGCGTTGTCATGATCACCGGCGCCTCGGGCGGCATCGGCTCGGCCACCGCCCGGGCCTTCGCCGGCGAGGGCGCACGACTCGTCCTCCACGCCCACTCACGCCTGGATGCCGCTGTCTCGCTGGCGGGCGATCTGTCCACCGAGAGCCTGGCCATCGGCGCGGATCTACGCTCCGAGGACGAGGTCGCGAACCTGTTCGCCCGGGCCGAGGAGCGCTTCGGCGTCATCGACGTGCTGGTCGCCAACGCCGGCATCTGGCCGGAGGCGGAGGCGGACATCGGCTCGATGAGTCTCGCCCGCTGGGAGCAGGTCGTGGCCACCAACCAGACGTCGGTGTTTCTCTGCGCCCGTGGCTTCTTCGACCATCTCCGGCGGCACGCGGCGACGGACCCCGCCCTGATCCTCGTGGGCTCCACCGCGGCCGTCTTCGGTGAGGCCGGGCATGCCGCCTACGCCGCCTCGAAGGCAGCGATCACGTTCGGCCTGACCCGTTCCCTGAAGAACGAGATCGTCCACCTGGCGCCACGGGGCCGGGTCAACGCGGTCTGTCCCGGCTGGACGCGCACCCCCATGGCCGCTGCCGGCCTGGCGGACGCGGCCGCCGTGGAGCGGGTTCTTGACACCCGGCCCCTGCGGAGCATCGCCGAGCCCGCCGACATCGCGCGTGCCATCGTGTTCCTCGCCTCCTCCCGCCTCGCGGGACATATCACCGGCCAGATCCTGACGGTCGCCGGCGGCATGGAGGGCCGCCGTCTGGATCGCGACGAACCCACCGCCGCGCCGACCGGTCCGACGCACTGATCATGGTCCAACGCCGCGAGGAACGACGCCTCCCTCGCGCCGGCGAGCGCGTGCACGGCGATGTGCAGGGTCCCCGGCGCAAGGCGTGGGACGCCGTCTACGCGCTGGTGCGGCGCATTCCCGCGGGCCGGGTCATGACCTACGGCCAGATCGCCACGGCGCTGGCCGGTAACCTGTCGCCCCGTGCCGTCGGCTGGGCGCTGCACGGCTGCCCGGACGACGTCCCGTGGCAGCGCGTGGTCAACGCCTCCGGGGGCTGCTCGACCGAGAGACTGCCTGACGTGCCGCCCGGCCTGCAACGTCACCTGCTGGAGAAGGAGGGCGTGACGTTTCGCGCCAACGACACCCTCGACCTCGACACGTACCGCTGGGCGCCACCCCGCCGGCCGTGACGACCTCGGTGCCCTCCGGTGTCGTGGTCGTCGGGTGGCGTCGATCAGTACCCCGCGGCCTGGCCATCCTTGCGGCTCTCCGAGGCGCCGATGTAGACCTCGTGGACCGGGTCCCATCGAATCGCCTGGTAGCCTCCGTACGGTCCCACCGCGGCACTGACGGTGTGCCCCATCTTCACCAGTTCCCGGATGGATGAATACGGAATCCCCGATTCCAGGTGGACCTCCCCGCCGTCACTCATGCGCTCCCCGGTCGGCTGGGACGATCCCGTATGGACGATGCGCGGCGCATCTCCGGCCTCCTGCAGGTTCATGCCGAAGTCGATCAGGTTGACCAGGATCTGGACGTGGGCCTGAGGTTGCGTCGCGCCGCCCATCACACCGAAGCTCAGGTACGGGACGTTGTTTCGGGTGACGAAGGCCGGGATGATGGTGTGAAACGGTCGCTTGCCGGGCGCGTAGGTATTGAACCGTCCGGGCGTCAGGTCGAAGAGCTCACCGCGATCCTGGAAGATGAATCCCAGACCGGGTGACATGCCGGACCCCATCCCGCGGTAGTTACTCTGGATGAGGGAGACCATCATGCCATCGCGGTCGGCCGTGGTGAGATAGACGGTGTCCCCGCCCGCGGTTGCCAGCGGGTCTCCCGGCTCCACGACGCGGCGCGCCCGGTGGGGATCGATCTGTTCTCGCCGTTCCGCGGCATACTCCGGAGAGATGAGGCGGACAACGGGAATGTCGTTGAACTCCGGGTCGGCATAGAAGCGCGCCCGATCCTCGAAGGCGAGTTTCTTCGCCTCGACGAAGTGATGGATGTAGGCCGCACTGCCGAACCCCATGCCCCTGATGTCGAACCCCTCGAGAATGTTGAGCATCTGGAGGGCGGCGATGCCCTGTCCGTTGGGCGGCAACTCCCAGACCTCGTAACCCCGGTAGGTGGTGGACACGGGCTGCACCCATTCCGAGTGATGCGCCGCCAGATCCTCGTAGCGCAGAAAACCGCCGTTGGCCTTCATGTACGCATCCATCGTACGGGCCAGCTCTCCCCGATAGAACACGTCGCGGCCGCCGGCGGCGATCTTCTCGTAGGTATCCGCGAGACGCGTGTTGCGGAAGATCTCACCCTTCGCCGGCGCCCGGCCGCCCGGCATGAACGTCTGCGAGAAACCGGGCCACTTCTTCAGAACCGGCACGCTCAGTTGCCAGTAGTAGCCGATGACCTCCGTCAGCGGAAATCCTTCCCGGGCATAGCGAATGGCCGGCGCCAGCGTCGCGACCATGGAGAGCTTGCCGAACCGCTGGTGCAGCTCGAACCAGCCGTCCACCGCTCCCGGAACCGTGACCGGCAGGGGACCGTGGGGTGGAATGTGGGTCAGGCCGCGCCGCGCGAACTCCTCCAGCGTCAGCCCGGCCGGCGACCGGCCGCTGGCGTTGAGTCCGTACAGGCGTCGCGTCTCGGGGTCCCACACGATGGCGAACAGGTCACCGCCGATCCCGGACCCGGTCGGTTCCACCAGGCCGAGCATGGCGTTGGCGGCGATGGCGGCATCAACTGCATTGCCGCCCGCCTTGAGGACGTCCAGCGCCACCTGGGTCGCCAGCGGGTGGCTGGTCGCCGCCATGCCATGCGTGGCGATCACCTCGGAGCGGGTCGCGAACAGGCGTCCCGTGATGCGGTCCTGTGCCGGACTGGTCGCCACCGTCACCATCAGCGCCGCCAGCGTGATCAGCGTCTTCTTCATGACACCCACTCCTCTTCAGGCATGATCCACCCGTCCACCACGCGCCTCCCGCGCCCCGCGGCGCCTCGCGGGCTCGCTCACGTTTGCGCTTCAGGATAGGCGGTCCGGCCCGGTTCCACCAGTGACCGGCGGCCTGCCGGCAGGAAGAAACGCGGGTTTGGCCCCGCCCGGGCTGGCGATTGACGCATCGAGGCCCCATGGTGACGGGAGGACCCGGTGTCCGGCGGCTTGACGCCCCCCCCGACCTCGCGTTACATGAACGCGCACGCACAACCGCGGGGGAGCCGGAACCCGCAGGAGAATCGCGCTTGATGACGAAACACCTCGTTGCCACGCTGGTCGCCGTGTTCGCGACGATGTCGGCCCAGGTCGGCGCCGCGTCGCCGCCGATCATCCACCTGCGGGACGGCAGCCGGCTCCAGGGCGAGATCCTCAAGCAGGAATCCGATCGCGTCGTGGTGGATCTCGGCTTCACCGTGCTCATCGTGCCCGCCGACGAGATCGATCACATCGCCCGCGGCAGTGTCGACGCCCCGCCGGAGGGCGGCGACGAGTCCGGCGAGGCACTGTACCGGGTGGCCCCCGCACAGCCGGAACTCACGGTCAAGGAGAATCTCGCGCGTTGCGCCGAGGCGATCGTGGAGGTCCGGACGCCCACCGGTCTCGGGTCCGGCTTCATCATCAGTCCCGCGGGACATGTCATCACCAACGATCACGTCATCGCCGGGGAGAGACGCCTGTCCGTGACCGTCTTCCGCCATCACGCACAGCAGCTCGACAAGGTCCAGATTCATGACGTGCGGATCATCGCCACCGATCCCCACAGCGATCTGGCGCTCCTGAAGATCGACGCCGACGATGCGGCCCCGTTCGCCACCGTTCCTCTGGGGAATTCCAGCCGCATCCGGCAGGGACAACCGGTGTTCGCCGTCGGGAGCCCGCTGGGCCTGGAGCGCAGCGTCTCGGAAGGCATCATCAGCCTGAAGAACCGGCCGGTGGACGGCCGTCTCATGGTCCAGAGCACGACGCAGCTCAACCCCGGCAACTCGGGCGGGCCGTTGCTCGACCTGCGGGGCCACGTGGTGGGCGTCAACAATCTCAAGGTGGCCGCCGCCGGCGTGGAGGGCCTGAGTTTTTCCATCCCGGTGAATGTCCTCAAGTTCTTTATCGAGAATCTCGACGCGTTCGCCTTCGACCCCCGGAATCCGAACGCCGGGTTCCGCTACCTCGAGCCGCCCCGGCCCCAGGACCCGCCGGGGCCCTCCCCTCATGGAGAGTGACGCCGTGCGCCGACCGACGAAGCTGCTGCTGTCTGTGTTCTTTCTCGTGACGGTCCATTCCGGCGCCGTTGCGGCCCGGACCCCGCCGCTGGCCGCGCTGGCTCCGGACATGACCGACGTCCTCGTCATGGCCGACGCTCCCACGATCTTCGAGGAATGGCCGCAGTTGCCGGCCGCACGCTTCTGGCGTGAGCCGTCCGTGCAGAAGTTCGTCGCCCCGTTCATGTCCTCCGCCGAACTCGACGGGTGGATGGGCCAGATGGAGGAAGCCACCGGCCGGACATCCGAGGAACTGTTCGCCGCGTTCACCGGACGGCTGGCGGCGGGGATCACCGGCATCGAGGCCCGCCTCGCCGCGGAAGACGACCCGGACGCGGACACGATCGATCCGGGAGCATGGTTCCTGGCGGAGGTGGGCAAGGACACCGACGAGTTGTGGGCCGAGATCATCGACCCGCGTCTGCTGGTCGACGACGATGACGACAGCGCGGAATACCGGCTCACCGACGAGACGCTGGACGGCGCCGACCTCCACATGTGGGTCGGCGTCACCGGCGATGACACCGAGGAACTGCTCGGCTGGGCCCATGTGAATGATCTGCTGGTCGTCGCCTCACAGCCGGATCTTCTCCGGCGCCTGGTCACGGCGGTCCAGTCAGACGCCGACGACAGCCCCCTGTCCGACACGCCGGGATACCGGGCCATGAAGTCCCACATCGAGACCGCGGATCTGACCTTCTACATCGATCTGGACTGGCTCCTGGCTGCCGTCGAGGCCAACCTGGACGGCGGCGACGAGACGCCGAACATGATGGGCGTCGCACCCCGGGCGATGTTCGATGCCCTCGGAGTCAGTGCTCTACAGGCCGGCTATGCCTCCGTCCGGTTCGCGAAGGAGCCGGCCCGGATCGACTTCGGCATCGCGTACGAGGAGCCGCGCGGCCTGCTCAAGGCGATCGCCTTGCACACCGGCGCCGACGATCGTCCGTCTCTGGTGCCCGACGATGCCATCGCCGTCGGCGTGGCGAATTTTGACTGGCGGGAGTTCTGGGACGCCCTCCATGCCTTCGCCGAGGCGGTCAGCCCGACAGTGACGGCGATGATCGACACCCAGGTGGAGCAGCTCGGTGCCGCCGCCGGCACCGACGTCGTGGACGCGCTGTTCTCGAACCTCGGGACCAGGATGGTCTCCGCCAGTTTTCTCGAGCGTCCGGATCAACCGGGGCAGACCCCGACTCTGGACGATGTGCACACGCTGCTGGCGCTGTCCCTCGACGATCGCCAGGGCGTCGAGATGGCGCTCTCCGCACTCCAGTCCCTGGCCGGACCGGGCATCGAGCTGTTCGACCTCGAGGAGTACCTGGGAACCCAGATCCATGTCTCCAAACCGATCCCCAACGCCGGGACGACCGGCGCGACGACGCGCCTGGCCTACGCGTTCACCGACACCTGGCTCCTCGTCAGCATGAATGATACCGGGCCCCTCCACCGGGCCCTGTCCCAGCTTGCGGATCCTTCGCGATCGATCTGGGAGCGGCCCGAGGTCGCCGCCGCTCTGGCCCGTCTGCAGCCCGGCACCGCCGCCGTCCGCTACCAGAACGTTGCCGCCTACGTGAACTCATGGATCGGGCACATGGTGCAGCTCCAGGAGCTGGCGGAGAACACGGCAGGGCGGGAGGAGTCGTTCATCGACCCGGACGCGCGCCCGGATGCGGACCTCGCCCGGCGGTACTTCGGTGCCGCGGTCGGCGGCACCTACCGGACGGAGCAGGGTCTGCACATGACGGTCCTGTTCCTGCCCGCGGGGCCATGACGCGGAGGGCAACGTCGGCCGGGTCGCTTGCGGCCGGCGCCCTTCTCCTGGCGTCGGTGATGACGCCGCCCGGTGCGCACGCCGCGATCGTCCTGGGCGGGCCACAGGTCCTCAAGCTCGACTGGAATACCCGGTCGCTGGCCGCCGGGGACATCGACGGAGATGGCCTCACCGATCTGGCGGTTCTCAACAACGACCGGGCGCGGATCGACCTGCTCTTGCAGCTTCCGGAGGAAGCGACCCTGCCGCCGGCACCGTCCGGCGAACCCGGCGCGTGGAACCCGGTCCTCGACGATGCACGCTTCCGCCGGGAGAGCATCACCACCGGCGTGATCATGTACGCGCTGTCCATCGGAGACCTGGACAGCGATGGCAGGGCTGACCTGGCCTACACCACCAAGCGGGGCAGGCTGAGTCTGCGCTTTCAGGCCGAGGACGGCACCTGGAAGCGTCTGCGCACCTTCGAGATCGGCAATCCGGTGCAGTGGATCTCCAGCCTGCGCATCGCCGATATCGACGGCGACGACCGCGACGACCTGCTGCTGCTGGTCGCCTCACATCTGCTCATCCTCAGGCAGGACGCCGAGGGCGGCATGCTCGGGCCGGCGCGTTACCCGCTGGCCAACCGCGAGTGCTACGGCCTCATGGTCCGCGACCTGAACAACGACGGCCGGCCGGACGTCATCTATCTCGCCCAGCACTCGAATCGCGCGTGGCGCGTGCGCTTCCAGACCGCGCCGGGTGAATTCGGGCCGGAACAGGCGTTCCGGCTGCCGTCCCCCGGCCGGAGCCTGGCGCCCCTCGACATCGGACTCGCCGCCACTCCGGGTTTCGCCACCATCGATCCCGCCACCCGCCGCCTCGACCTGGTGACCCTGGCCATCGCCCCGCCGGCCACCACGCTGGACGATTACGAGCCCCGGCCGCGCTTCTTCGCGGCCGCGGGCAACGGCAAGACGCCCGCCAGCTATGGTCTGGGAGATCTGGACGGCGATGGGCGCGTCGATATCGTTGACGCCGATGCCGGCGCGGCACGCGTCCTGGTTCACCTGCAGACCACCGTCGGCGGCTTCAGCGAGCCCCGCGCCTACCCCTCGTTCTCCGACGTGCGCTCGCTCGCCGCCCTCGATGTGGACGGTGACGGGCGCGCGGAACTGTTCGCGCTCAGCCGCAAGGAACAGGTCGTCGGCATGTCCCGCCTCACGGCGGCAGGACGGCTCACCTACCCGGAGCCGCTTCCCACCCGCGGCCAGCCGCTGGCCCTGGCCGCCGGCGACCTGGGTCCGCCGCACGGCGTGGCGATCGTCTACGCCCGGGTGCGTGACGAACGACGGGAGGTGGCGGTCGTCACGCCGCGCGCCGGCGGTAACTGGAAGGAACAGTCGATCCCGCTCGACGGCCCCCGGACCGACCCGCTCGCCCTGGAGATCGTCGACGCGAACCAGGACGGACGGGGCGACCTGGCCGTCTTCACACTGCAGAGCCCGGTGCGGTTTCTCCTGCAGGACGGAGCGGGACGGTTCCGGCAGGTCAGCGCCGGGGACGGGTTTCGTCAGGGCCTGCTCGACCGGGTGCTGCCGGCCGGTCTCACGCCCGCCGACATCGACGGGGACGGCGTCGGCGAGATGCTGGTCGCCGGGACCGGCTTCGCCCGCGCGCTGCGCATCGACGCGAGCGGGCAGCTGGAGATTCTCGATCAGTACAACGCCCACGGGACCGGCACCACCATCGCCACCAGCGCCGCACTCGACCTGGACGGCGACGGCCACGACGAGATCATCCTGGTGGAGCGCGGTGGACAGACGATGCAGGTCCTCTCCCCGGACACCGAAGGCGTCTATCGCTACCGACGCTCGGTGGAGATGGGCAAGCTGGCGCTGGTGAACAGCCTGACTCCGGACCTCGACGGCAACGGCGCCTCGGACCTCCTGCTGCTCGGCACCGATCGGTTCTGGTGGCTTCCCACCGCCCGGGCCGACTGGGCTCGTAAGCAGATCGGGTCGTACGAGACGACTCTCGACGACGTTCACTATTCAGATCTGGCCACCGGCGATCTGGATGGCGACGGACGTGACGAGATCGTGGTGGCGGACACGGTCTCGACACATCGCCTCGAGATCCTCTCGTCCGATGCAGGCGGCGCGCTCACCTCTCGCCTGCACTTCACCATCTTCGACGCCGACCCCCATTACTCCGGGCGCCAGGGCACGCGCAGCGAACCACGCCAGATGCAGATCGTCGATGTCACCGGCGACGGGAGAGACGACCTCGTGCTGCTCATCCACGACCGCGTGCTCATCTATCCGCAGGAGTGACGCCGCACCTGCGGTGCCGGCGCGACCACGGTGCCGCCCACCGCTCGGCAGACGGTGGAGGACTCGACCGCGGGATCCGACCTCTCAACCGGTCGCGGC
>JBHHZI010000046.1:0-21191 GCA_046757965.1 Acidobacteriota bacterium
GGCATGGTTGCTGACGGCGGCCACCATTCCTCTGAGCCTGGCGACTCATCTCCGTCCGCTGAATTTCCCGCTCCTGCGTCTGGGCGAGCAGCACCTGACGCCCAGGCGGATCGCCGCCAGAGACCATTTCCTCATCGTCGATCTCGCACCGGACCGGCCAGTTCCCTGATCCGGCCGGACACTCGATACCGGGTCGGATCAGGGCCGATGCTCGTGCCCCCCGGCCGGCCCCGGGCCAGATCCGACTTGACGCCGGGCGGGATCCGGATGTATACAGCGGCCATCAACAGGCGGCCTCTCGGGGAGGCCGCCGCCCAGGTAAGGGGGAATTGTGAAGAAATTTCTGGTCTGCTGTCTTGCCGGCGGTCTGCTCATCGGCGGCTCCGCCACCTTCGCCGCCCAGCCGGGCGATGCCCACGGGTTGACGCCGATCCCGGGGTCGTACCTGGTCACGCTCGAGGCACGCGCCGATCGTCCGGCGCTGCGCGGTCTCATCCGTGCCTTCGGTGCCCGTATCCAGTACGAGTACCAGCTCACCGCGAACCGGATCAACGTGCGCGACCTGCCTGCGGGTGCGATGACCGCCCTGGCCCATGCCGCCGGCGTGGTGCGCGTGGACCCGGACTTCGTGGTCTCCGCCCAGCTCGTGGAATCAACCGTGCTGATCGGCGCCGAGCCGGTCCTGGCGTCCACCTCCGGCGGCAGCGGCTCCAACGTCTGCGTCCTGGACACTGGCATCAATCCCACTCACCTGATGTTCGATGACGTCCCGTCGCGTATCGTCGCCTGGAAGGATTTCGTCGGCGGCGGGGCGACGCCGCTCGATGACAACGGGCACGGGAGCAATGTGGCCGGCATCGTCGGCGGCCGCGAGGGCGTCACGCTGGGCGGGGCCCCGTTCCACGGTGTCGCTCCGGCCGCCAACCTCTATATCGGCAAGGTACTGGATGGGGCCGGCAGCGGCGCGTTCTCCGACGTGCAGGCCGGTATCGACTGGTGCGCCGGGCTGGCCGCCGATTCACCCAGCCCGCGGGCCGATGTGATCAACATGTCCCTGGGCGCCGGTTCGTTCTCCACCGTCTGCGACAGCAGCGACACCACCGGCACCGCCCAGGTGGTCAATGCCGCCGCCGCCGCCGGCGTCCTGGTGGTCACCTCCGCCGGCAACGAGAGCAACAGGAACGCCGTCGGTACACCGGCCTGCGCCTCCGGCTCCATGGCCATCGGCGCCACCTACGATGCCGACGTGGGCCGCATTCGCTTCCAGGGATGTCAGGACCGCAAGACCTTCCCGGACAAGATCACCTGCTTCTCCAACGAATGGGACAATCTCGACGTGGTGGCGCCCGGCTGCATCACATCCTCGGCGGCCAGCGATTCCAACAACGGCACCACCGGCTTCTGCGGCACCAGTCAGGCCTCCCCGCACGTGGCGGGACTGGCAGCGCTGGTGTTTGCCTCCACCCCCGGTCTGACCGCCGGCGACGTGCGAGGCTGCATCAACTCCTCGGCGGTGGATCTCGGGACGGCCGGTTTCGACAAGACCTTCGGCAACGGGCGCATCGACGTGGCCGCGGCCGTGGCCGCCTGCCAGGGCGGCGCCTGCACCGTCACGGAGAATCCCGAGGTCTCCTGCACCGATGGCATCGATAACGACTGTGACGGCCTCATCGACGCCGCCGACCCGGACTGTCAGACCTGCACCATCACCGAGAGTCCCGAGGTCTCCTGCACCGATGGCATCGACAACGACTGTGACGGCCTCATCGACGCCGCCGACCCGGACTGTCAGACCTGCACCATCACCGAGAGTCCCGAGGTCTCCTGTACCGACGGCATCGACAACGACTGCGACGGCCTCACCGACGCCGCCGACCCGGACTGTCAGACCTGCAACCTTGGACAGATCGGCGACTCCTGCACGAGCAATGCGGATTGCTGCTCGAACAAGTGCAAGGGCAAGCCGGGCGCCAAGACCTGCAAGTAGATCATCGGTTCATGTCCTGACCACGGAGGCGGCCTGCGGGCCGCCTCTTTTTCTTCCGCACGGCGCGCCGGCCCGCGCCCATGCGGCGACCATCTCCAGCAGATACCGGTGCACGCGCGTGTCACCGGAGATCTCCGGGTGGAAGGTGGCCGCCAGCACCCGCCCCTGGCGCGCCAGCACGATGTCGCCGCGACAGCGCGCCAGCGGGATCACATCGGGACCGAGTCGCATGATCTTCGGGGCACGGATGAAGACCAGCGGCAGCGGTCGCGGCGTTTGGCCGGGCGGGCCGGAGAGATCGTCTGCCACCCATTCCGCGTCGGCCTCGAACGAGTCGAGCTGTCGGCCGTAGGCGTTGCGACCCACGGTGATGTCGATGAGACCCAGGCTGCGCTGGTCCGGCGAGACCACCTCGCGAGCCAGCAGGATGGCGCCGGCGCAGGTGCCGAGCAACGCACCGCCGCCGGCATGAAAGTCCGCCAGCGCCGTCTCGAATCCGGTGCTCTCCATCAGCGTCAGCAGCGTGCTGCTCTCGCCGCCAGGAAGGATCAGAGCGTCCAGACCCGCCAGCTGGTCCGGCCGGCGCACCGGACGAGAGTGTGCCACAAGCCGCGTCAGCACGCGCAGGTGCGCGGCGAAGTCGCCCTGCAGCGCCAGCACGCCGACGGTGGCCGTGGCCGTGGCGGACGATCGTGCGTCTTCTTCCGCCGCCGCCCGCGTCTCGCTGTCGATCCCGGTGCTCACCGACCCCGCCGGTCAGACGCCCCGGTTCTGGAGGCGTTCACTCTCCGGCATGGTGCGCACATCCAGTCCCGGCATTGCCTCGGTCAGCTCTTCCGACACCCGCACGAGGACTTCCGGGTCCTGGTAGTGGGTCGTGGCCTCGACGATGGCCCGGGCCCGGCGGGGCGGATCGGATGACTTGAAGATGCCGGAACCGACGAACACCGCCTCGGCCCCGAGCTGCATCATCAGGGACGCATCCGCCGGCGTCGCGATGCCGCCGGCGGCGAAGTTCGGCACCGGCAACCTGCCGCTGTGCGCCACCATGCGGACCAGCTCCACCGGCGCGCCGAGTTCCTTCGCCTCGGTCATCAGCTCCTCGTCGCCCATGATGGTGAGCTTGCGCAGGTGCCCCATGACCAGGCGCATGTGACGGACCGCCTCCACGATGTTGCCCGAGCCGGCCTCGCCCTTGGTCCGGATCATCGCGGCGCCCTCGCCGATGCGCCGCAACGCCTCGCCGAGATTCCGCGCACCGCAGACGAACGGCACCTTGAAGGCGAACTTGTCCACGTGGTTGGTCTCATCGGCGGGCGTGAGCACCTCGGACTCGTCGATGTAGTCCACACCCAGCGCTTGCAGCATCTGCGCCTCGGCGAAGTGCCCGATGCGCACCTTGGCCATCACCGGAATGGAGACGGTGCCCATGATCTCGCGGATGACCTTGATGGCGGCCATGCGGGCCACGCCGCCTTCCTTGCGAATGTCGGCCGGCACGCGCTCCAGCGCCATCACCGCCGTGGCCCCGGCCTCCTCGGCGATCTTCGCCTGCTCGGCATTGGTGACGTCCATGATGACGCCGCCCTTCAGCATCTCCGCCAGCCCGGTCTTCAGACGAAACGGAGCCGTCGTCTGCTCCTCGCCGCGGCCATGACGTCCGTTGGCCGGTACGGCCTGGTCGGCGGGGGTCTTGCGTTCTTCGCTCATCTCATCCTCCTGGATTGATGTGGTCTCCTGCATGGCTCGTCAGACAGGGGGGCGGGCCGCCAGCGCGCGGCCGGACACCAGCTCGCCCGGTCCTGCTTGCCGTTCCCGGTCGAGGGCCCGGCGCAGGCGGATCACCCCTTCCTCGATGCTGGCCTCATCCACGTTGCCGAAGGCGAGGCGCAGGGTCGGGCGTCCGTCTCCGCAGGCAGAGAAGAGATGCCCCGGAGCGAACAGCACGCCCTCGTCCGCCGCCCGCGGCAGCAGATCGGCCGCGTCGGTGCGCGGCGAAAGATCGACGGTCAGCGACAGACCGCCTGCCGGACGCGACCAGGTCACCTCCTCCGGCATCGAAGCGGCCAGCGCGGCCAGCATGGCATCGCGCCGGCGCCTGTAGCGCTCGCGCACGTTCTCCGCCAGCCGCCGGCCGGTCTCGCTGGCGCCAAAACGCGCCATGGCGGCCTGAAGAAGCAGCGGCGTGTGCAGGTCCGCCACCCGCTTGGTCGCCTCGAGTCGGCTGATCACCTGCGGGTCGGCCATCACCCAGCCCAGGCGCAGTCCGGGGAAGAACAGCTTGCTGAAGGCTCCGAGATAGAGAACACCCGAGCCCGCCAGTGACGCCAGGTGCGGCAGGTCGCTCCCGTCGTAGCGCAGCTCGCCGTCGCTGTCATCCTCGACCAGCGGCACGCCCGCCCCGCGACACAGGGCGACCAGTCGGCGGCGGCGCGGCCCGGACAGCGTGGTTCCGGTCGGGTTGTGGAAGGTCGGAATGCTGTAGACCAGCCGGGGCTGCTCCCGGGCCAGCAGTTCCTCGAGCTGTTCGACCACCATGCCGTCCGCATCCACGGGCACGGGCAGCAGCCGCGCACCCAGGATCCGGAAGAGGGATAGCGCGCCGCTGTAGGTGGGGTCTTCCACCACCACCGCGTCACCCGGTGCGACCAGGGCGCGGGCGATCAGATCGAGACCCTGCTGGCTGCCGCTCACCACCAGCAAACGCTCGGCGCTCACCGTCAGACCGCGCCGCCCCAGATGGCGGCAGAGAAACTCCACGAACGGGGGATAGCCGCGGCTCGACCCGTACTGCAGGAGGGCGGTGCCCTCCTCGTCGATCACCGCGTCGAGACATTCCTTGAACGGACGCATCGGCAACAGCCGCGCGTCCGGCACGCCGCCTGCGAACGAGATGACGCCCGGACGTTCACCCCAGCGCGCCAGCCGTTCCCACGTCGGGTCCTCCACCCGGGTCAGATCGAACGCGAAGCGGGGAATGGTGGGAACCGCGGCGGCACCAGGAGCCTCAGAGGCAGCCGTGCGCCGAAGGTGGCCTGTTGCGTTCTCCCGGCGAAGGTCCGCCGGTGCCGCGACGAAGGTCCCGCGGCCCACGTGCGCCCGCGCATGTGCCGCGGCGATCAGTTCCTCGTACGCCTTCTGGACG
This sequence comes from Acidobacteriota bacterium, assembly GCA_046757965.1. Taxonomy (GTDB): domain Bacteria; phylum Acidobacteriota; class Polarisedimenticolia; order SMYD01; family SMYD01; genus JBHHZI01. The sequence continues at coordinate 5,133 of JBHHZI010000046.1, forward strand.
GTGCCACGATTGACGCCCAGCCGGCGGGCCAGATCGCGGGTGGGCGGGAGGCGCTGCCCGGCGGGGAGATCGCCCACCCCGATCAGCCGCCGCAGCGCCGCTGCGATCTGCTGGTGGAGGGGGGTTCCGCCGTCGCGGACCAGCTCTATATTGATGAGGCTCGGCGCATCCATCAGAGCCAGCATACCAATACACTGATTGGAATGTCAATGGATGCTAGTCTGATGAAGAACAGAGCAGTCCAATATTATCGCCCGTCGATCACGTTGTCTCGCACCACGCGCAGGCCATTCTAATTGGATGGTTTGAATGAGTCCATTCATATCCCTTGTCTACTTTAACTTGAGACGTATACACCATCCAATATACGTCGCCCACCGAACGGGCGGGCGGGCACGGCCGCACCGCGACGCGCCCCTCGTCGTCGATGCGTGCCGGGTCTTCTGCACCACACGGCCCGACAGGCCCCTGAGCCGGCGAGTCCGGACTGCCGGGGCGTCGCCGGACCGGGTCGGTACGGGCAGCATTCCACGATGCGGAATTCCTCGGTGAAGAACGCCCGGGAGTGGGCGTGATCGATGAAGCGCTTCTCGTCGGTGAACAGCTCGTCGATCGCCTCGCGTGCCGGCCGTGTGCCGGCGACGCTCTCGTAATCGGCCGCATCGTCCCACCAGAACTCCAGCATGCCGTCGAACGGCTTGCCGGTCCCGCGCATCTCCATGATGCGCCAGTTGCGTTCAACCAGCAGGGTGGCCGCCTGGGTGTACTTGCGCGGTTTCAGCACCTCGGCGCACCGATCCACCAGGGCGACATGCTCCTTTTCCCAGTACTTGCGAAACGCCGCCAGGTCGACGTCCTGCCTGCGAGCCACACAGTAGACCAGCCGGATCACGATCTCTCTCCTCCCGGCGCGGCCTGCGCCGTGCCGTGTCGTCCCATCGTCCAGGTGCCGGCACCGCAGCGGCCGGCCCCTCCCCAGGGTGAACCCCCGCCGTGACCTCCTGCTTCCCGGCGACCGACCCGCCGGCGGCTCGGTGAGACCGTGGGCGAGCCGTCCCCGGGCTAGCCACACACCAGCGGGACGGAGTGGCCGACGCCCTGCGCGAGGGCTCGATCGTAGACCAGTCGGGCCACCGCCATGTCCTGCACCGCCAGGCCGGTGGAGTCGAACACCGTGATCTGCTCGTCATCGGTGCGCCCGGGCTGCTGCCCGGCCACCACCGCTCCCAGGGTGCCGACGATCTGCTCGGCACGGATCACGCCGGCGGACAGCGGCACGTTCACCTCGCCGCTGTGAAACGCCTGCTTTCGGTCATCGATGAAGATTCGCGCGCCGCCCAGCAGTGCCGGGTCGAGCTCCTGCTTGCCGGGCGCATCCGCGCCGATGGCATTGATGTGGGTGCCGGCGCCGACCGCGTCGCGCTCGATGATCGGCCGGCGTGACGGTGTCGTGGTGGCGACGATGTCCGCACCGGAGGCCGCATCGGCCGCACTCTCACAGGCCACCACCGACAGCGACGCCTCGGCGTGGCGCGCCGCGAGCGCGGCCACGGCCTCGCCGTCCGGATCGAAGACGCGCACGGTATCGATGGGCCGCACGAGGCGGATCGCCTCAAGCTGGGCATGGCTCTGCACGCCGGCCCCCAGCAGGGCGAGGACGGTGCTGTCTTCCCTGGACAGGTACTTCGCGGCCACACCTCCGGCCGCGCCGGTGCGCATCGAGGTGAGATGGGTGCCGTCCATCACGGCCAGCGGCTCGGCGGTCTCCGGATCGCTGAGCACCAGCACCGCCAGGACCGCCGGACGGCCCCGGGACGGATTCTTCGCATGGGACGACACCCACTTGACCCCCGCGGCAGACTGCGACGGGATGTAGGCGGGCATGGCGCGGAAGTCGCCGGCGAATTCCGGCAGGTCGAGATAGATCTTGGGCGGCATGCGGGTCTCGCCGGCGCCGTGGGCGGCGAACACCGCCTCCACGGCTGCCAGCGCCCGGTCCATGGGCAGGAGGTCACGCACCTCGGCGCGAGAAAGAATCAGCGTGTCACGGATCGACATGAGGCAATCTCCCTGACCCGGACGCACGGACCCGGCGCCGGCGCGGCGCAGTGCGGAGCACCCGGACGGGTCGCCGGCGTGCCCGGCCGGTCTCGTCGCTCACCACGGCCAGCCTGGAAGATGCGGTCCCCCGATCGACAGCCAGACAGTGAGCAGGCCGAGCAGGAGCACCAGGCTGTTGATCTGCAGTGCCAGGCGATCGAGGCGGGTGAGCTGCGCGAGGGAAGAGGCGGACCTCTCGTGCGAGCCGCCGTCGCGCAGCGCCTGGAAGAGCGCCTCGATGCGGGGCTGGAGGACCCACCCGGCCACGGCGGTGAGCACGGACATGCCGAGAAGGATGGCCAGCCGGACGCCGGCGAGGTGCACGGGACGGCCGCGGATGAGTCCCATCAGGCTGAGAACCGCGATCACCGCACAGGTGCCGGCGAGCAGGTAGTACGCCCGCAGCACGTGGCGGGTCACGAGGCGCGCCAGATCGTCGCTGAGCACGTCCCGGAGCACGGGCAGCACGGCCCACAGGAGAAAGATCAGGCTGCCGGTCCAGATGCAGAGACTGAGAAAATGGGTGAACTGGAGGACCGGTTCCACTCCCGATCATCCTTCCGTCATGATCCGGTCCGGCGACGTGGAGGGTCCCGGCGGACATCCCGGGCGGTCACCGGTTCGCCGCGCATCCAGGCCCGGCGCCGCTCGGTGCCGGCCACCGCGGCAAGCTCCTGACCGACCTGCGGGTCTCCGGACACCACCGCCAGCGCCACCGTCCGGTGCTCTCCCGGCACCGGGGCCGCGCTGGTGATGGTGCCCTCCATGCCCGGCGCCTGGATGCCGATGTCTACCGGCACCGGCGCCTCACCCTCCACCTCCAGGCAGATCAGCCGTCGCCTGACCTTGTCGTAGGTGCGCAGCCGGGCGATCACCTCCTGCCCCACGTAGCACCCCTTGTCGAACGACACGGCATCTTCCTGGCGCAGTTCCAGGGGATTGTACGCGTCGGTCAGTTCATGGCCCGGAGACGGCAGCCCGGCCAGGATCCGCAGGGGCTCGAAGCTCTCGGGTGTGGCCTGGATCGTTTCCCCGGCGGCTCCGCCGGCCAGCAGATGATCGAGGACTTCTTCTCGACCGGACGGCTCCCCGATCACGACACAGGCCCGGCCGGCGAGACCCGGTTCGGTCGTCACGCGCACGTGGTGGCCGGCCAGACGCTGCTCGACGTGGGCGAAGAGTGGCCGGCCCGCCATGCCGGCGCAGCCGGCGCGCTCCAGCACCTCAGGCGCCCGCGGGCCGTACAGGCCGAGCTGGAAGGTGGAGGCGGTGCGGTCGACAACACTGACGTCCTCGATGACGACGTACTTGCCGATGCGCCCGGCCGCCAGCGCAGCGGTGCCGGTCGAGGTGATCACCAGGAACTCATCGGGCAGGCAGAGAACGACGAGGCGGTCGATCAGGCGGCCCTTGGGCGTCGCCAGCAGGGTCGCCGTGCCCGTCCCGGGCGTCAGTGATTCGATGTCGTTGGTGGAAATGCGGTGCAGCAGCCGGCTGCGGTCACCGCCCGTCATGGTCAGACGACCGCGACCGGACAGGTCCACGAGCACGCAACCGTCACGGCCCGCACGCCACACGGCCGCCGGGTCCGCTCCGCGGGCGTCACTCATGAATCACTCGCCGGAGACGAATTCCGGCTCGATGAGACGGGGAATCACCCCGGCCTCGTGGCCCCGGGCGAGGAACAGCCGGATCGCCCGCTTGCCGTCGCTGCCGTAGTCCACGGTGTGGTGGTTGACGTACATGCCGACGAACCGGTCCGCAAGATGCGGCTTGAGTCCCCTTCCGAAGCGCAGGGCGTATTCGAGAGCTTCCTCCCGGTGCTCCAGGCCGTAGGCGATGGAGCGCGACAGCACGCGATCGGCGGCCCGACGGATCTCGACGGGGATATCCTTGCGGATGGCGTTGACCCCCAGCGGCAGGGGGAGGCCGGTCTCCTCGTACCACCAGCGACCCAGCTCCAGCACCGACACGAGATTGTGCTTGCGGTAGGTGAGCTGCCCCTCGTGGATGAGCAACCCGGCGTCGGCCCGCCCCGAGGTGACCGCGCCGAGAATCTCGTCGAACGGCATGGCCTCGTACTCGAACGGTCCGATGGCCATGCGCAGCGCCATGTAGGCCGAGGTGAACTCGCCGGGAATGGCGATGCGGGCCTGCCTGAGCTGTTCCTTCGTCATGGCCGAGCGCGCCACGGCCATCGGGCCGTAGCGCTCGCCCATCGAGGCGCCGGACGACAGCAGCTCCCATTCATCACACAGGTAGGCGTAGGCATGCACCGAGATGGCGGTGACGTCGATCTCCTTGTCACGGGCCATGCGGTTGAGCGTCTCGATATCCCGCAGGACGTTGGTGAACTCGAGACCTTCATCGTCGATCTTCTTGTTGACCAGGGCCCAGAACATGAATGCGTCGTCGCAGTCTGGGCTGTGCGCGAGCCGGAGGGTCCGGGCGGTGGTGATCATTCTGAACTCCTGCCAGAGAGGCAAAACCTGGTGGGCCAGATGAGGAAGGAAAGCCTACCCCGGCGGGACGGGGAGCGTCAAATGGGGCTAGACTAGGCGCCATGGCCACAGGAACAGCCCCGGATTGCCTCTGGATCGATACGGACGAGGGGCTGGCAAGGCTGGCCGATGAACTCGCCCGGGCCGGGGAGTTCGCCGTCGACACCGAATCCGACGGCTTTCATCACTACTTCGACAAGCTGTGCCTGCTGCAGATCTCCACGCGCCACCGCAACTACGTGGTCGACCCTCTCAATGTCTCTTCTCTGGCGCCGCTGCGCGCCGTGCTCGAGGACCCCGACCTGCCGACCGTTCTGCACGCCGCCGAGCAGGACCTCATGTACCTGCGGCGCGATCACGACATCAAGGTGGGGGGACTGTTCGACACGCTCGTCGGCGCGCAGTTCATCGGTCACACCCGCCTGGGGCTGGCCAACATCCTCGCCGAATACTTCGGCCTCGAGCTGTCGAAGTCGAACCAGCTCGACGACTGGTCCCGCCGCCCGCTGAACGAGAAGCAACTTCGCTACGCGGTCGGGGACACCGACCATCTCCTGGCCTTGCGCGACCGGCTGGCCACCCGCCTGCAGGATCTGGGTCGCCAGACCTGGGCCGCCGAGGAGTGCGAGGCGCTCATGAGCCGCGACGCACCGCCACAACGCGGCGAGATGGACGATGTGACGCGGGTGAAGGGCTGGAACGACCTGTCACCTCGCGGCCGCGTGATCCTCCAGGAGCTGATGCGGGTGCGCGACCGGGAAGCCCGGCGTCGTGACCGGCCGGCGTTCCGCGTCGTCGGCAACGCCGTGTTGCTGGCGCTGGTGGCGAAGCCCCCCACCACGGTGGATGAGGTGCGGCAGGTGAAGGGGTTTCCCCGCCAGGCCCGCGGCAGGCTGGCCGAGCGTCTCCTCGCCGCGGTGTCCGCCGGCCTGAGCCGACCGGAGTCCACCTTTCCTCCGGATCCACGGCGCCGCCTGCGTCGCACCCTGCCGGCACGACATCCCCGTTTCGACCGGCGCCTCGAACACCTGAGGCGATGGCGCAAGAAGACGGCCACCGGCCTGGACCTGCCGCCGGGTGTCGTGACGCCGCAGCGCGATCTCGAACGGCTGGCGGGCACACGGCTGCAGACCATCGCCGACCTGCATCAGCTCACCGACATCCGCGCCTGGCGCCGGCGGGAGTTCGGCGCCGCCTGGCTCGAACAGCTCCGCGAAGGGGATGACGGGGCCTGACCGGACCCGGGGCACTCCGTCCCCGCCACCCAGGGCGCTAGTCGGTCGTCCACTCCTTCATCCAGTCGAGCACCGTCCGGTGCCACAGGAGGGCGTTCGCCGGGTGAAGAACCCAGTGGTTCTCGTCAGGAAAGTAGAGGAGCTTGGCGGGAATGCCCCGGCGCCGCAGGGCGGTGAACACCGAGAACCCCTCGGTCTCCGGCAGGCGAAAGTCCTTGGCGCCGTGAATGACCAGCATGGGCGTCTTCCAGTTCTGCACGAAGCGCGACGGCGAGAAACGATCGTAGAGTTCGGGATGCTCCCACGGCGTGCCGCGATACTCCCACTCGGGAAACCACAGCTCCTCGGTGCCATAGTACGAGGCCCGCTCGTCGAAGACACCGTCATGGGTGATGAGGCAGGCGAACCGATCGGTGTGCCCGGCGATCCAGTTGATCATGTAGCCGCCGTAGCTGGCACCGAGAGCACACATCCGATCCCGGTCGGCCGCCGGCTCGGTGGCCAGGAGATGATCGAGCCCCTTCATCAGGTCCTCGTACGGCGCCCCTCCCCAGTCGCCGCTGATCGAGTCGGTGAAGGCCTGCCCGTAACCGGTGGAGCCGTGGAAGTTGATGGCCAGCGTGAGGTAACCGGCCGCGGCATAGATCTGGGGGTTCCATCGATAGTGGAACTGGTCGTTCCAGGCGCCCTGTGGACCGCCGTGCACCATGAACGCCACCGGATAGCGCCTGCCCTGGCGGAAGCCGACCGGCCGCACCAGCCAGCCATGGACGCGGTCGCCGTGAGCGCCGGTGAACCAGAAGTCCTCGGCGTCGTTCATCGACAGCTTCGCCACGCGCTCCTTGTTGACCGCCGTCAGCGCGCGCGGGCTCGACCCGTCGGCAGCCGCGGTGAACAGGTCCGCCGGGGCGGCGGTGTGATCCCTCAGGAAGAACAGGCGCCCGTCGGACGCCACCTGCACGGCCGTGTTGTGGTGCGCATCGACCAGCGGAGTGACCTTGCCGGTGGCGACATCGACCGAGAAGATCTTCACTCGCCCCGTCTCCTGCGCCGTGACGATGAGCGCCTTCGAGTCGGCCGTCCAGGTCAGGCTTCCCACCGAGCGGTCCCAGTCGTCGGCCAGGATCCGTTCCGAGGCCTTCTTCCCGGCCCGGTCGCGCAGCACGATGCGCAGCCTGTCGGCCTCGAAGCCCGGCCGTTTCATCGACAGGTAGGCCAGGGTCGACCCGTCCGGCGCATAGGCCGGCTGGGTGTCCCAGCCATGCCGGTTCGCGGTGATCTCCACCGGCTTGCTCGCACCGTTCACCGGCACGGTGAACAGATCGACATCGGTCGTCCAGGCCGCCTCGCTGCCGCGCGGCAGGCGGGCGGTGAAGGTGAGTTCGGCGCCGTCCGGTGAGAAGTCGAACTCCTCCGGGCCACCGAACGGATGGGTCGGGCTGTCGGCATCCATGCCGCGCATCAGATCGATCGGCTCGGAAAGACCGACCGGCAGACCGGACGCGGTCTCGCCCCGTTCGAGGTCGGCGACGAAGATGTGACTGCGCCGGCCGTCCTCCCAGGTGTCCCAGTGCCTGAACAGCAGGTCGGTGTAGATCCGCCCGGTCTCCGGTGACGACGCCTCGGCGTCGAGACGATCCTTCGTGCAGGCCAGATCGGCACATTCCGGGTAGACATCGAGGGTGAACGCCACGGCCTTGCCGCCTGGAACGACGGTCAGGTTGCCCACGTCCAGCGGCAGCGCACTGAGCGCGTACGGTTCGCCGCCGTCCGGATCGACCACCCAGATCTGTGACGAGCCGCTGCGATCGGACAGGAACAGCAAGCCATCACCGCCGGCCAGCCACCGCGGTGAGCCATCGTGCACGCTCGCCCGGGTGATCGGCCGCGGACTGCCTCCCGCCGCAGGAACCACCCACAGGTGCGACTGGCTGCTGTTGTTCGCCACATCATAGGAGCGGGCGGTCAACACCAGCCGTTGCCCATCCGGCGACAGGCGCGGCTCTCCCAGACGCACCATGCCCCACAGATCGGTGGGGGACAGACCCTCGGCAGCGCGTACCCCGGCCGCCGGAAGGGAGGTAGCGGCCGCCAGCATGCCACCGGCGATCAGCAAGCGACTCATTGACGAGGTCCAGATCTTCACGATGACTCTCCTCACGGATCGGTGCCCGCACGGGCCCTACGGGGATCCACCCGGCCGCCACCCGGATCACCGGACAGCCCGGCGGCAGGCCCGCACAGGCGACGGGCTGACCCCGCCGCCGGTAAGGGTAGCGGTCAGGCCGGTGCGCTGTCGAGAAACACGCGGAGCTGGCGGGACCGCGATGGATGTCGCAGCTTGCGCAGCGCCTTGGTCTCGATCTGACGGATCCGCTCGCGGGTGACCTCGAAGTCCTTGCCCACCTCTTCCAGCGTGTGCTCGGCGCCCTCGCCGACGCCGAACCGCATCTTCAGGACCTGCTTCTCCCGCGGCTCCAGCGTGGAGAGGACCCGGTCGGTCTGCTCTCGCAGATTCAGATCCACCATCGACTCGAGAGGGCTGGTCAGCTTCTCGTCCGCGATGAAGTGTGACAGGACGCTGTCGTCCTCTCCCACCGGCGATTCGAGGCTGATCGGCTCCGTGGCGATGCGCTGGATGGCATGCACCTTGCTGACGGGAATCCCCATGCGCTCGGCAACCAGTTCCGGCGCCGGCTCCGCGCCGATCTCCTGGACCAGCGCCCGGACGGTGCGCGACAGCTTGTTGATGGTCTCGATCATGTGGACCGGAATGCGGATGGTGCGCGCCTGGTCGGCAATGGAGCGGGTGATCGCCTGACGGATCCACCAGGTGGCGTAGGTGGAGAACTTGTAGCCTCGCCGGTACTCGAATTTCTCGACGGCCTTCATCAACCCCATGTTGCCTTCCTGGATCAGGTCCAGGAACTGCAGTCCACGGTTGGTGTACTTCTTGGCGATGGAGACCACGAGGCGCAGGTTCGCCTCGACCAGCTCGTGGCGGGCGTTCGACGCCTGGATCTCCGCCCGATCGAGTTGCCTGGCGACGCGGGCCAGTTCCGGGCTCGAGGCCCCGGCGTGCGCCTCCACCGCGCGCAGCTGCTGGCGGATGTCGTGGATCCGCCGGCGCAGGTCGCGACGGGTCTCCTCGCGGCTGGCGCGCCGGAGACGGGATCGATACAGCGTCCATTCCTTCTCGAGCCGCGCGGCGCAGCGGGCCAGCCGCTGGATCTCCCGGCTCAACCGCCCCAGCTCGCGGGTCGCCAGGGTCACCTCGGCGGCCCGCCGGGCCGAGAGGACCGCGCAGCGGCGCAGTCCGATCTGGGCTGCCGACCAGGCCGCAGACCCCTCCTTCATCCGGTTCAGGCGGGACTGCAGATGGTCCGCGTCCTCGTTGAGCCGGGCCAGATCCCGGAACGCCGCCCGCAGGGCGGCCACCTCCTCCACACCCAGGCCGGTCCCATCGGCCACGCCGATGGCCCCCGGCTCGCCGGTGCGTCCGCGGGCGGCACGTTCCATCTCCTGGAGATAGGTCATGACGCGACCGGTGCGTGCCAGGGCACTGATCAGGTTCCGGCGGCCGCGCTCGATGCGCCGGGCCAGTTCGACCTCGCCTTCCCGATCGAGGAGAGGGACCGTCCCCATCTCCCGCAGGTACATGCGCACCGGGTCGTGATTGTGACCCTGGGGCCGCTCCTCGGCACCGGCGGCGGCCCGGGCGAGCTTGCGGCGGGCCGCCGCGTTGGTGCGGTACTTGTCGCCGACCTGGACGATATCGATGCCGTGCCGGTCGAAAACCTCGAGAATCCTGTCGACCTCCCCGCTGGTGCGGACCTGCGCGGGGAGCCGGTCGGCCACCTCGTCGATGACGAGATACCCCTTCTCTTCACCCAGGGCAACGAGCTGCTGAACCTCCTCGTACTTGGTGTGGACTCGCAACTGACTTCCCCCGATCCGCGCCTTGCTACGATGGCGGCGTGCCGTGTTCGAGATGGCGAACATCTGCCGTCTCCTGCGGGCTCGCTTGCGGCGAAAATGATGATCGGTGTCGTGATGGTTCGCGTGATGCCGCCATCACAGCGCGTCGATCATCCGTCTCAGTTCCAGCTTTCTCCTCAACAGGTCATCCAGGTGGGACCCTCCCACCTCTGAGTCGGCATCGTGCTGCAACTGCCGCTGCAGACGATGACTCTCCTTCTCCAGCCGATCCCGGCGCAGCGCGTTCCAGCACGCCTCGCCCTCATGGGCGTTCAGCCCGGGAAACTCCTCCATGGCGATGCCCATCAGCAGTTCCCGGTCGGTCTCATCCACCTGGCTTGCCAGGCTCTCGACCGAGACGGCGGCGCCGGCCTGCTGCTGCTCCAGGAGCCTCGCGAACAGCCGCTGCGTCACCAGCCCGTCGAAGTCCTGCTCGGTCGCGCCGGAAAGGAGCCGGCCGCGCAGTTCCGGCTCGAACAGCATCAGATGCAGCAGGCGGCGTTCGGCCGGTGTGCCGGCCGGTCGAACGAGAGGCTCCTCCGATGGGCGACTCTCCGGACGCCGACCCTCGGCGCGGGTCGTCTGGCGACGAAACTCGGCGCGGATGGCCTCGCCTTCCAGATCGAACCGGTCCGCCACCCGGTCGAGCGCCGCTGCCTGGAGGACCGGGCTGTGCAGGTTGGCGATCTCGGGCAGCACCCGCGAGACTGCCCGCGCCCGCGACCCCGGATCGGACAGATCGAGTCCGGCGGCGGCGCCGTCGATGAGGAAATCGATGCAGCCGGCGGCCGCCGACAGGCGATCGCAAAACGCCTCCGCGCCCTCTCGCCGGACGACGTCGTCCGGGTCACGGCCGTCCGGCAGTGACAGCACGCGCACCTCGTGGTTGTCCGCCAGCAGCACCGGGATGGCGCGCCCGGCCGCGGTGCGGCCGGCCCGATCCGGATCGAAGGCCAGGACCACGCGATGGGTGAACCGACCGATGAGACGCGCGTGCGCCGGCGTCAGCCCGGTGCCCAGCACCGCCACCACATGGCGAATGCCCGCCTGCCACAGCGAGGCGAAGTCCATGTAGCCCTCGACCACCACGACCTCATCGCGATCGCGAATCGCCTCCCGGGCGCGGCTCAGCCCGTAGAGCTGGCGCCCCTTGTTGAACAGCGGGCTGTCCGGCGAGTTCAGATACTTCGGTTCGTCGTCGCCGAGACCGCGGCCGCCGAAGCCGATGATGCCGCCGCCGAGACGCTCGATCGGAAACACCAGGCGATCCCGGAAGCGGTCATAGCACCCGGCTTTCTCGCGGCGCGCCACGGCCAGACCGGCACGGATCATCTCCTCATCGCGGAAGTGCCGGCGCCGGAGATGATTGCGCAGCGTGTCCCAGCCGGAGGGGGCATAGCCCAGACCCAGCTCCGTCACCGTGGACTGCGCAAGCCCCCGTCTCTCCAGATAGGCCCGGGCGACGGTCGCGGCGGGCTCCGCCAGCGCCTGGCGGTAGAACGCGGCAGCCTCCTGGTGCAGCCCCAGGAGACGTCCGGTCTCGCTCCCCTCACCGCCCGAATGGCGGGGGACCGGGACACCGAACATCCCGGCCAGGTGGCAAAGCGCTTCGGGGAACTCCAGGCGCTCGATGAGCATCACGAACTTGAGGGCATCGCCGCCGGTGCGGCAGCCGAAGCAATAGAAGAGCTGCTTCTCCGGGTCGACGACGAACGAGGGCGTCTTCTCCGAGTGGAACGGACACAGACCCTTGAGTTTGCGTCCGGAGCGCTTCAGGTTGACGTGCTGGGAGATGACGCGGGCGATATCGGCTGCATCGCGTACCGCCTGCACGAATCCATCCTGCGCCATACCACCCACTGGCTTGCCCCTTGGCGAAACCCCGATGGTTCCGCTCTCCGGCCGATCCAGGCGGGCCGGGTCGTGTCTGATGATCAACCCTGGATGTTCACCTCGCGCCGGCCGGCGCTCCGCGCGAGCGGGACGCAACCGGCCGGATCCTCGTTGATGTGGGATGGGACGAGCCCGCGGGGCGCGCCGCGCCACCCTTGAAGAGGGTGATCATCCTGCTCCTCGAGTCATGCCCCGCCCAGGCGCAAGACCGCCCGCTTCGGCGATCTGGCGATCCCGACAAGATCCGCTGCCTTGGTCTTCAGCCGATCTTCTGATTAGTTCTGTTCGAACGCGTGTGACTCGACGATCTTCGTTCCGGCGAGGCAGAGCCTCCCCGGGGCGCCCGGGAATATAGGGTGAAAACCTCATGGTGTCAAGAATTTGAACACTCCCCGGCAGTCGATTTCTGCCGGCTCCGGGTGCGGACAATGGCGTCGGCCGCCAGCGCCGCGCCCACGCCGTTGTCGATGTTCACCACCAGGAGTCCTCCGGCGCAGCTGTTGAGCATGGCGAGCAGGGCGCTGACCCCCCCGAAGGACGCGCCGTACCCGACGCTGGTCGGCACCCCGATGACCGGACAGGCGACCAGTCCGGCGATGACCGACGGCAGGGCTCCCTCCATGCCGGCCACCGCGACGATCACCGACGCCGCCTGCAGTTCGGCGTGGCCGGCCAGGATGCGGTGCAGCCCGGCGACGCCGATATCCGACCGGCGGCTCACCCGGTGCCCGAGGACCTCGAGGGTCAGGGTCGCCTCGTCGGCCACCGGCAGGTCGGTGGTGCCGGCGCAGCAGACCAGCACACCACTCTCCCGCGGGCTGGGGCACGGGCCGCAGATGGCCAGGCGGGCCCGGCGGTCCACCCGGGCGGCGGGCAGGGCGGCGGCCACCGCCTCCAGGGTGTCCGCCGACAGGCGGGTGGCGATCATCGGGGTGCCGGCCGCCTGCATGCGCTCGGCGATGCGAACGATCTGCTCGGCCGACTTGCCCTCGCCGTAGATGATCTCCGGCACGCCGCGCCGTAGCATCCGATGATGGTCGATGCGGGCATCACCGATATCCTCGAACGGCAGGCGAGACAGAGCCTCGAGAACTTCCTCGACAGCCACATCCCCCGCGCGCAGACGCAGGAGGAGACGACGGATCCGGTCCGGGTGCATGGGAGCGGGGATCTTACCATTCCGTCACCGCCTGGCCGGACAGACTCCGCGCCGCGACCCGGCGGCGAGCGGACCGCTGGACCGCGGCGATTGCCTGCCCCCAAACGGTTGCATTGACACCGATCCCGGCCGCCAATAGCCTTTTTCTCATGTCACCTCGCGGACAGGAGAAACGCCGGCACGTCCGGGTGGAGGAGCGGCTGACCCTGCGCACCGTCGATGCGGCCGGGCTGGGAACCATCGAGATGGAGACCGCCAACCTCAGCCTCGGCGGCGCCACCTGCCTCTCCCGGAAGCCGATCCCGCCGATGACCCGCCTGCAACTCTCCATCTTTCTGCCCTCGACCGACGGGCGCAACGCCACGCTGCATTATCCGGTGCAGGTGGAAGCCGTGGTCGTGCGCACCGAGCGGCTTGGCCCGGACGGCGCCATCGCCGCTGATTGCGACGGCGAGATGGTACGGGATGTCCCCGGTCCCGGCCTGTCCGGCCATGACGACACGCTGCCGGCCGGTGTCGACCTCGCTGCCCTCCCCGGGCTCGAGGATCCCCCGTTTCCCGCGGCCGGCCCGACGTCGGCCACCGGGCTGGCCGGCCTGAGCGCGGCCCTGCCGTCGCTGGGTCCGGCGAGCACACGGAGTAGCCGTACCGCGCGACCGGCAGCGGCGGGCAACAGCGCCGCGGCCGCCCCAGAGGCGGAGGCGCCGGACCACGGAGCAGCGGCCCCGGGCGCGCCGGATCCGACGCTGCGCTACCGTCTGGCCGTCTTCTTCTCGCGCATGGCGAGCGGCGACCGTGATGTGCTGGCGCGCTTTCTCGGCGCCCCTGACACGGCGTGAGAGGCGAGTACATCGTCGGCGTCACCGGCGCCTCCGGCGCCGTGGTGAGTGTCGGCCTGCTGCGAGCCCTGGTGTGCGCCCCGGAGCTCGAACGGATCCATCTGGTCTTCTCCACCGCCGGGCTGGCGGTCACCGCGCAGGAACTCGACGCCGCGGGGCTGACCGCCGCCGGCTTCGTCGAGCGCTTCCTCGACCGGTCACCACGGGTGGTGTCGTACCGGAACGACCAGATCGCCGCGCCGTTCGCGTCGGGCAGCCATCCCGTCTCCGGCATGGTGATCGTGCCGTGCAGCATGAACACGCTGGGCGCGGTGGCCGGTGGACTCTCTCCCAACCTGATCACCCGCGCGGCGGATGTCATGCTCAAGGAACGCCTGCCGCTCCTCCTGGCCGTCCGTGAGACACCCCTGGGCGCGACCCACATCGAGAACATGCTGCGCGCCACCCGGGCCGGCGCCATGATCTTCCCGGTCTGCCCGGCCTACTACATCGCTCCGACCTCGGTGGCGGAGATCACCGACCACTTCGTCATGCGCCTTCTCGATCATCTCGGCGTCCCCGCGTCGACGGGCAAGCGGTGGGGCAGCCCACCCACCGCGCGTTGACGTCGCCCGCCGCGTTCAGCCATCTGCGCGAGACGTTGTCGTTCGTCCGCTTCTCTCACACCCTCTTCGCCCTGCCTTTCGCCCTGACGGGGATGTTGCTGGCCGCCGACGGCCTGCCGGCCCCCTCGACCGTTGCCTGGATCGTGGTCGCCATGGCCGGCGCCCGGACGGCCGCGATGGCGTTCAACCGCCTGGTGGACCGGCGCTTCGACGCCGCCAACCCGCGCACCCGGGATCGCTCCCTGCCGGCGGGACGATTGACCCCGGCGCAGGGATGGGTGCTGTTTGGCGCGGCACTGCTGGCGCTTCTGCTGGCGGCCTGGCGCCTGAACCCGCTGGCGCTGGCGCTGGCACCGGTCGCCGTCGTCATCCTCTGCGGCTACTCCCTGACCAAGCGGTTCACCTCCTGGAGTCACCTGGTCCTCGGTCTCGCCCTGGCCGGTGCCCCGCTGGGCGCCTGGATCGCCGTGCGCGGCGACCTTGCCGTGGCCCCGCTGGCCCTCGCCGGCGGCGTTCTCTTCTGGACCGCCGGGTTCGATGTCATCTATGCCCTCCAGGATGTCCCCTTCGACCGCCGGGCCGGACTTCACTCGCTGCCGGTCCGTCTCGGTCCGTCCCGCGCCCTGGCCGTGGCGCGTGGATTCCATCTTCTGGCAGGACTGTTCTTCACCCTCACCGGCATCGTCTCGCACCTGGGGCCGGCCTATTTTCTCGGCGTGGCCATCGCGGCGGTGCTGCTCGTCGTCGAACACGCCCTCGTCAGGCCGGACGATCCGCGTCGCCTGCAGATCGCGTTCTTTCGCGTGAACGTCGCCGTCGCCTTGATCTTGCTCGGGGCGACGTCCGCCGACCTGCTTCTGACGTGACTTTCAGCGCCGCACCGTTCCACATCCCGCGCCAGTCAAGCGAAACAGCCGCCTCACCCTTGACAGTCCGTCACACCCCATGTATAACCGCCGCGGCGCGAGGGTCCGCGGTGGCGTCGGCCATGTCGGTTCACCGCTCGCAGGCGATCCATCTGTCCGGTCCACGGTGGCTGTCGCGACTAATCACTTGAGAGGAGGTGGCACTTTGAACAAGGCAGACCTGATTGACATCATCGCCAAGGACGTCAACCTGAGCAAGGCGGACGCCGGTCGTGCACTGGATTCGTTCACCAAGCGGATCACGCAGTCGCTGAAGAAGGGCGAGAACGTGACCCTGGTCGGTTTCGGGACGTTCTCCGTCACGAAGCGCAAGGCACGGACCGGTCGCAACCCGCAGACGGGTGAGGCGATCAAGATCAAGGCGCGCAAGGTTCCGAAGTTCAAGGCCGGCAAGGACCTGATGACCGCCATCAAGTAAGCAGCCCTGTCATCGAGACAGAATGACACGAAGGGCGGCTCCCCACCGGAGCCGCCCTTTTTCTGTTTTGCCTCGCTCTCGCCAGTCATGACTACTTCGAAGGACTCACGGATCTCAACACGCCCCATGACAGTGCACCGTTCTTGCCCGCCGACTCCCCGCCAAACGGTTTCTTCCCTGACGACCCGGACACGTGGTCCGAGGCCGTCCGGGCAGTGGGTCTGTGCGACGGAAGTTGTCCCAACGATGACATGACCTGTCGCAGTCTTGATCCGAACGATCCTGCCGGCGCCAACTGCTGGGGACAAGAATGCGGAACGTCGACACACACCCAACTGGACATCGATGCTCCGTAAGCGGTCAAGAACCGGCGTTCTTGACCTTCGCGTCGATCTCCGATCGTAG
>JBHHZI010000047.1:0-21074 GCA_046757965.1 Acidobacteriota bacterium
TGCTGCCCGCCGGATCCCGGAAGCGGTGCGCCATCTTCGCAAGGCGGTCGAGCAGAATGCCGGCGATCCTGCGGCGTGGAACAATCTGGGGCGAGCTCTGGCGGAGCAGGGGGAGGTGAGCGAGGCGGGGGAGTGCTTCGCGGAATCGGTGGCCCTCGACCCGTGCGGCCATGCCGCCTGGAACAATCTCGCCACCTGCCACGAGGACAGCGGAGAGGTCGACGACGCCATCGAAGCCTGGTCGCGGGCCATCGATCTGGCGCCCACCTGCACGACATATCTGCTGAACCGGGCGCTGGCGCTGAGCGGACGCGGTCGGGATGCCGACGCTCTCGGCGATCTCGAGCGGCTGGTCGCGCTCGAGCCGGAGATGATCCCGATGCTGCGCGATCTGTCGCCGCTCGCCCGGCTCCGATCCGACCCGCGTTTTCCGCGCGGGAAGACGGATGACTGACCGCGCGGTGCGGACCGTCGTTCAGCGGTCCGAGTGAACGATGAAGACGGCGGGGCGCCGGCCATCGAGGCCGAGCCGCTCGGCCAGCGGCACGGTTCCCTCCGGCGGCTCGGGAAGCGTCGTGACGTCGGGTGACGGCTCTTCCTGGAGGAGCGGCCCGTGGGGGACAGCGGCCGAGCGGGCGGCCTGTCTGCCCCACGCAAACAGCCGGTCTCGCCAGCCACCCTCACGGACGATGCCGACGGTGGAGGCCGTATCGCCGTAGGCGACCGCCAGGCTGCTGGAGAGCGGGAGGAGGTGGAGGAAGGCACTCTCCCGGTCCAGAAGACCATCGAGTTCATCGCGCGTGAGGTGCAGCCGGAGGTCGTCTTCCAGCGGTTCCCGCTGCAGGAAGTACGGCAGCGCGTGTCGCGTGTGCGGGACCGGACCGCACCTCTGCTGCGGCACCGTCCCCTCGACGAATGATTCCAGCAGGATCTGCTTGCACCCCGTGTCGACCGAGGCGCGGAGCCCGGTGTCGATATCGATGGGAGCCTGAACGACACGGGAGGGGCGGTCGAAGTCCTTGACCGGCCGGCCCTCGGTGGCCGCTCGCATGATCTCGTTCCAGATCGGCAGGGCGACGCGGGCGCCGCTCTGGCCGCGACCGATCGATTCCACCCTGTCCAGCCCCACCCAGACACCGCACACCAGGTCCGGCGTGTAGCCGATGAACCACGCGTCGCTGTGCCGGTCCGTGGTGCCCGTCTTGCCGGCGACGGGCCGCGGAAAGTCCGCCACCGAGGACCCGGAGCCGCGCCGGATCACGCCCTGCAGCATGTGCGTCAGGACGTAGGCCACCGCCGGGTCCATGGCCTCCCGGGACGCGGGGTTCGCCTGGAAGCGGGTGATGCCGTTGCGCGTCACGACCCGCTCGAGCATGTGCGGATCGACGTGGATGCCGCCTCCGGCGAAGGCGCCGTACGCCGATGTCATCTCCACGAGGCTGACCTCGACCGCGCCCAGCGCCAGGGACGGAAACGGCCGCAGCCGGGCGGTGAGGCCGAGCCGCGCGGCCACATCGAAGACCGGCTTGAAGCCGATGTGATTGATCAACTTGACCGCCGCGATGTTGCGCGAGTGTTCCAGCGCGGTCCTCAGAGTGATCAGTCCCCAGTAGTCCCTCTCGTAGTTCTCCGGCTGGTACAGGTCGCCGGTCCGGGGATCGACGAACACCGACGGCTCGTCGAAGATGAGGTCTGCCGGCGTCAGCCCCTGTTCCAGGGCGGCGGCGTAGAGGATCGGCTTGAACGACGAGCCGACCGGGCGGCGGGCCTGAATCGCCCGATCGAACTGGCTGCGCCCGAAGTCGTACCCGCCGACCAGGGCGAGGATGGCCCCGCTGCGCGGCGCAAGGACCACCACCGCGCCCTCGACCGCCGGCTCCTGATCCAGGCGCAGGCTGACCGGTGCCGTCCCCTCCACCTCACCCTCGACATCGAACAGGGTCACGTCGCCCGTCTCGAGCAGGTCCGTGAGATCGGCCGTCTTCGTCCAGGCGGCGCCCTCGAGGAGCAACCGTCCGGTGAGGTTGCCCGGCAGGCGAACCGTGGCCTCGCCGGGTGTCACCGCGAGCACGACACCGCGTGTGGCGTGGTCCGTCTGGGGCGGCGGGTCACCGTCCAGCCCGGTCCATTCGTCCGGATCGACACCGGGATCCTCGAGGACATTCGAGACGATCGGCCGGAATCCTCGTCGCCGATCGATGGCGCGCAGATGCTTGCGGAGCGTGTTCTCGGCCAGACGCTGGATCGTCGGGTCGAGGGTCGTCCGCACCTCCATACCCTCCTCGTAGATGGCCGTCTCGCCATAGCGTCCGGCAAGATCCTTGCGGATCTCCTCGAGAAAGTACCGGCCGATCTGGCGCTGCCCGGCCGCGGATCGCACCGCCGCCACCGGTCGGTTCGACGCGACCTCCGCCTGCGCGGCTGTGAGATATCCCTCCGCGGCCATCCGTCGAAGGACGATGTTGCGGCGCCCGCGGGCGCGTTCCGGATGGCGGATGGGTGAATACGCCTCCGGGCGTTGCACGACGCCGGCGAGCAGGGCCGCCTCGTCGAGAGACAGTGTCGCGGCAGGCTTGCCGAAGTAGAAACGGCTGGCCGCCTCGACGCCATAGAAGCCGTGACCGAAGTAGATCTGGTTGCAGTACAGCTCGAGGATCTCGTCCTTCGTGTAGGTCTTCTCGATCTGGAAGGCGAGGATCCACTCCTGGATCTTGCGCGTGATCGTCTTGTCGGTGGTCAGCACGCCGCTGCCGAACACCGTCGGCAGTCGCAGGTCCCGGGCGAGCTGCTGGGTGATGGTCGAGGCTCCCTGGGCACGTCGTCCGCTGATCACGTCTCGCCACACCGCTCGCACGATGGCGGACGGGTCGACGCCGGGATGGTGGTAGAAATCCGCGTCCTCGATGGACAGAAGGGCCTGACGGAACGATTCGGGAATCTGCGACAGGGGCACCACGATCCGGCGCTCCTGGCCGAACTGGTTGAGCAGCGAACCATCCCGGGCGTACACGCGGGTGAGCACCGGCGGCGCGTAGTCCTCCAGCGAGAGAACCTGAGGAAGATCCCGCTGGAGCAAGGACGCCGACCCGACACCGCCGGCCAGGGCCGCCAGCCAGCAGATCCCGGTGGCGATGATCCAGCCCCGGCGCATGCGGCGACCGGCCGGCGGCGCGGGGAGGTCGGTCGTCGGGCTGGAGGACGAATCCGTCACACAACCATTCTAGCCTGGAACCGGCCCTCGAGCCGCCCAGCCGCGCCCCGCTCCGCGAGGCGGTGGCTTCCGCGATGCGGCCGGGTCGAACCGCGAAGGACACGCCGGTGGCCATGTTAAAATGAGTTCCCCGTGAGTTCGTTCCGCCTGGTGTCGACCTACGATCCCGCCGGGGACCAGCCCGAGGCGGTGGCCGCACTGATCGAGGGCTTTCGCGCCGGACAGACGGAGCAGGTCCTGCTCGGCGTCACCGGCTCGGGCAAGACCTTCACCATGGCCAACATCATCGCGACGCTCGACCGGCCGGCGCTGGTCCTGGTGCACAACAAGACGCTGGCGGCACAGCTCTATCAGGAGTTTCGTCACTACTTCCCGGACAGCGCGGTCCACTACTTCGTGTCGTTCTACGATTACTACCAGCCCGAGGCGTACGTCCCCAACACCGACACCTACATCGAGAAGGATTCGTCCATCAACGACGACATCGACCGCCTCCGTCATGCGGCGACCCGGGCCCTTTTCGAGCGGCATGACGTCGTCATCGTGGCCTCGGTGTCGTGCATCTACGGACTGGGCTCGCCGGAGGCGTATCACGGCATGCTTCTTCTTCTGGAGGAAGGGCGGACCATCGAGCGCCAGGCGATCCTGCGCAAGCTCGTGGAGATCCAGTATGAACGTCGCTCGTTCGATCTGGAGCGTGGGACGTTTCGTGTGCGCGGCGATGTGATCGAGATCATCCCCGGCGCGGAAGACGACCGGGCCCTCCGGGTGACGCTCTTCGACGACGAGATCGAGCGACTCGAGTGGATCGACCCGTTGCGAGGACGGGTCATCGAGCGGTCGCCGCGGGTGCCGATCTACCCGAAGTCTCACTATGTCACTCCCCGGGAGCAGCTCGAGAGGGCCGTGGCGTCGATCACGAACGAGCTGGCCGACCGGCTGGCCGAGCTGGAGTCGGCGGGACGTCTCGTCGAGGCGCAGCGCCTGGCGCAAAGAACGCGATACGACCTGGAGATGATCCGGGAGGTGGGCTACTGCCAGGGTATCGAGAACTATTCCCGGCACCTGACCGGGCGCGTCGCCGGGGAGCCGCCGCCCACGCTGCTGGACTATCTGCCTGCTGACGCCCTGGTGTTCGTCGACGAGAGTCATGTCACCGTGCCCCAGGTCCGTGGCATGTTCCGGGGCGACCGCGCGCGCAAGGAGACCCTGGTGCGGCATGGGTTCCGATTGCCCTCGGCTGTGGACAACCGGCCGCTGACATTCGAGGAGTTCGATGCGCGGATCGGTCAGCGGCTGTACGTCTCGGCCACGCCCGCGCGGTTCGAGCTGGAGCGAGCCGGTGGCGAGGTGGTCGAGCAGGTGGTTCGACCGACCGGGCTTCTCGACCCGGAGATCATCGTCCGGCCGGTGGGCAGTCAGGTGGACGATCTGCTGGCGGAGATCCGGGGGCGAGTGGCGGCCTCCGAGCGCGTTCTGGTCACCACCCTCACCAAGAAGATGGCCGAGGAGCTGACCCGGTACTACGAGAACCTCGGCGTGCGCGTGCAGTACCTGCACTCGGATGTGAAGACGCTCGACCGGGTGCGGATCATGCGCGAGCTTCGACAGGGCGAGTTCGATGTGCTGGTGGGCGTCAACCTCCTGCGCGAGGGGCTGGATATTCCCGAGGTCTCCCTGGTGGCCATCCTCGACGCCGACAAGGAGGGGTTCCTGCGCTCGGCCGACGCGCTGGTCCAGACCATCGGCCGCGCGGCGCGCAACGTCAACGGCCAGGCGATTCTCTACGCCGATGTGATGACCGATTCCCTCTCCCGGGCGGTCTCGGAGACCGCCCGTCGCCGCGCGAAGCAGATGGCCTACAACCGCGCTCACGGCATCACACCGGCCACGGTGAAGCGTGCGCCTGACGATGTTCTCTGGGCCGTGGCCGAGGGGGATTATCTGCATATCGGTCTCGGGGACGAGTCGGTCCCCGAGGACGACTGGTCCGTGGATGAGATCCGGGAGGAGATCGCCCGGGTCGAGGCGGCCATGAAGGCGGCCGCGGCCGATCTGAAGTTCGAGAAGGCGGCCGAGCTGCGGGATCGGGCACGTTTTCTTAAGGGTCGGAACCTTGGTGCCGGACGCTGACCGCACCCGCAACGGGTCGAGCGCCTCGCCTGCGCTTGCCGATGTCGCGGCGAGTGCTCCGGAGCGGCCGGGGTGTTATCTGTTCCGGGCGGGGAGCGGGCGCATCCTCTATGTCGGCAAGGCGCGGATCCTGCGCCGGCGCCTCCTCTCGTACTTCCAGAAGAACAGATCGCGCTCCCCGCGCACCGAGGCGATGCTCGATGAGGCGGCCCGCATCGAGGTGATCCTGTGCGCGTCGGAGGTGGAGGCGCTCATCCTCGAGAACAGCCTCATCAAGAAGAACCGGCCGCGCTACAACATTCTCCTCCGGGATGACAAGAACTTTCCATACCTGAAGCTGACCGTCCGCGACCCGTTTCCGCGCGTGGTGCTGGTGCGGCGCCCCCGGATGGATGGCCAGCTCTATTACGGGCCGTACACGCCGGCCAGCGTCGCCCGCCGCTCCCTGAAGATGGTGGCGCGCTTCTTCCAGGTCGCCACCTGCACCGAGAGATTCGACGGATCGCGCCTCCGACCCTGCCTGCTCCACCAGCTCGACCAGTGCCTCGCTCCCTGCGTCGACTCCGTGAACGCCGAGGCCTACCGCGCCGCGGTGGCCGATGTGCGCCTGTTCCTGGAAGGCCGCAACAAGGATCTGAGGGTGTCTCTGAAGGCGCGGATGGAGGCGGCCTCGGCCACCCTCGCGTACGAGCGGGCGGCGCACTATCGCGACCTCATGTCGGCGGTGGCGGCCCTCGGGCAGAAACAGAGCGTGGCGTCGGTAGGGCTGGAAGATCAGGACTACTTCGGTCTGCACCGCGACGGCGGCCGCGCCGCACTGCAGGTGTTCGAGATGCGAGGCGGCCTGATCCAGTCACGCCGGGAGTTCTTCCTGGATGACGTCGATGGGGAGGACGGTGAACTCCTCGCCGGCGCCATCGGCCGGTACTACTCCGGCGCACCGCTGGTCCCGGAGAGGATCTTCACCTCCTCTCCGCCGGCGGGCACCGCCGTGCTGTCCGCATGGCTGCGCGGTGTCCGCGGCGGCGCGGTCTCCATCCACGTGCCGCAGCGCGGGACGCACCGGCAGATGATGCAGACCGTGCTCGACAACGCGCGCCTGGCGTGGGACGGGCGGTTTGCCGCCGATCACACCTTCGGGGTCGAGGTGCTGGAGGCTCTCCGGGTCGTGCTCGGCCTCGACGAGGTTCCGGTCCGCATCGAGGGGTTCGATGTGTCACATGTGCAGGGCACCGACACGGTGGCCTCCGTGGTGGTCTTCGAGGGCGGCCGGCCGAAGCGTTCGGATTACCGGCGGCTGCGCCTCGAGGATGCCGGCGGGGGAGACGACTACGCGGCCATGCGCGAGGCGGTCACGAGACGTTACCGCCGCCGCGTGGCGGAGGGCTCTCGCCTGCCGGACCTGATCCTGGTCGACGGCGGCAGGGGACAGCTTGCCGCCGCCTGCCGGGCGCTGTCGTCCCAGGGTGTCGAGACTCTCCCCATCCTCGCCCTCGCCAAGCAGCGCGAGGAGGTCTTCCTGCCCGGCCGGGATGACCCGCTGCGCCTCCCCGAGACCTCCCCCGCCCGCCACCTGCTCACCCGGGTCCGCGACGAGGCGCACCGGTTCGCCGTCGCGTACCACCGGACGCGCCGCCGCCGCCGCACGCTGGCGACGGATCTGACACGGGTTGCGGGGATCGGTCCCCGGCGGGCGCGCCGGCTGCTGCGGGAGTTCGGCAGCGTCGCCGGGGTGAAGGCCGCCGGAGAGGAGGAGCTGAGCCGCGTCCTGGGGCCCGTTCTGGCAGGGCGGCTGCGCCGGGAACTGGGATGAAAGTCTTTGACGGCCAGCCACCTTGAGGGTATATTCAGGATTCGATCAACCGAGGAATCCGGGTCGCACCTCGACTCCTGACCGGCGAGGATCACGAGGTTGTGTGGCACAGGGGGTGCCGGTCGACCCGATGGAGGTGCGGCCGTGCTGTCCGACCGTCCCGTGAAGCATCCCGAGGCCCTGAGCCGCATCGTCGATGGCGAGGCGATGGTTCTGGTGCAGGTTCCCGCCGTCACCACCATCGTCCTCAACGAGGTGGCGACACGTGTCTGGGAACTGATGGACGGCCACCGCGATATCAAGGCCATCTCACACTGCATTGCCGAGGAATACGAGGTCGCGCCGGAGCAGGCCGAGGCGGATGTCGAGGAGGTGGTGGCGGATATGCAGGCCAAGAGCATGCTGGCGACCCCCGATGAGTGAAGCCACCAACCGGCTGAAGGCGGCCACACCGGCCGAGCCCGCCAGACCCGACGGCGCGGAACACTACCAGCGCCTCATGGCGAAGATCTGGAAGCAGGACCGCCCGCTGTCCTGCAACTTCGAGCTGACCTACCGGTGCAATCTCAAGTGCGAGTTCTGCTACAACGTCGACCAGCCCGAGACCGCGGAACTGACCACGCCGCAGATCCTCGACACCCTCCGCAAGCTGGCGGATCTGGGTGTCATGTACTGCGCGTTGACCGGTGGCGAGCCGATGGTCCACCCGGACTTCTGGCAGATCGCCCGCGCGGTGAAACGCCATCACATGGGGTTACGGATCTACACGAACGGCTGCTTCATCGACGATGAGGCGGCCGACCGCTTCGCGTCCGACGTGCGGGCCATCGAGATGGAGATCAGCATTCACGGGTCGACCGGCGAGATCCATGATCGCCTGACCGGCATGCGGGATTCCCTGGAGCGCGCCCTGGCAGGCGTGCGACGGCTGCGCGCGCGCGGTGTCAAGGTCATGCTCAAGATGCCGATCACCCGTCAGAACCAGCATCAGGTGTGGGATGTGTACCGTCTGGGCGTCGACCTCGACGCCCCGGTGACGTTCGACCCGGTGATCACGCCGCGCGATGACGGCGATGTCGATCCGCTCCGTCTCCAGGCAACACCGGAGTTCCTGGCGAAGTTCTGGTCCTCGGAGTGGAAGGAGCTGCGGGCAGGATACGAGGTGGCGCCGATGGACCACACGACCATCCGCGCCAACTGCGGCACCGGTCAGACGACCATCGCGCTGGATCCGTACGGCAACATCTTTCCGTGCGTCCAGTGGCGCCGGTCGGCGGGCAATGTGCTCGAGGTGGAGGACCTGGCAGACCTGTGGCGAACCTCTCAGGTCCTGGCGGAGGTGCGGAAGGTGGCACTGGAGGTACCCCGTGAGACGCTGGGCGGCTGTGAGTCCGGGCAGTTCTGCACGTTCTGCCCCGGCGTCGCGGAACTCCAGACCGGCGACCCGAAGCAGATGTATCCGCAGGCCCTCGCCAATGCCCGGGCGAAGGAGCGGTCCTTCCGGGCCGTCCGGGCGCCGGGCGCCGGCGACCGGACGGAAGAGAACCCGGTGGAGGTCTGCGAACTGAGCGGCTGAGCACGGAATCGACGGGGGCAACGGCAGTCCGCCCGTTCCCGGGGCGGCTGCACCGAGGTCTACATCGTGGCAACCTGTCGTGGAACTGGTTTCGCCGCCGTCGTTGGCATTCTCATGCTGACCGGGGCAGGGGTCCGTGCCGGCACGCTGCCGGACGGGGTCGAGCTGGTCGAGGATGGGCCGGGCCGCATCGTCCTCGAGGTCCGCTCGCCGGAGCCTGTGTGGCGTGCCGGGTTGCCCGCAGGGTCGTTTCCGGCGCTGCCCGGCTTCGGGCTCATCTTCGCTGAAGGCCGTCCGGTGCTGCCCAGGCGTCTTCTGCGTCTGGCCGTACCCGCCGGGGCGAGACTGTCCGTGCGCACCGAGATCCTCGAGGACGTCGACCTGCCGGGCGGCGCCGTGGCGGCTCCTCACGTCGACCATCAGACCGATCTCGAGCACCCGGCCGGTGCCGGACGCACCATTCTCCGCCCGGTGACGACGGATGCCGCCCTGCGCTATCCGTTTCCGGCGGCGGTGGCTTCCCTGGCCGGGACCGGGCGGCTGCGCGACCTGCCGGTGGCGCGTCTGGAGCTGACCCCGATCCGGGTCGTCAACCGGGCCGGGGCGCTGCGGCTGGCGCGGCGGTACAGGGTCGAGATCACCTGGAGCGAGACCGGCACCGCCGGCGCCGCGCCGCGACGGGCCCGACCTGACGAGCGGCTCGAATCGATCTACCGGCGGGCCGTGGTCAACCCGGCAGGAGCGCGGCGTCATCGTCTGGCGCCGGCGCAGCGCGCCGCACCCGGGCCGGTGGCCGCCGCCGGGACGGGCACCGCGGCCGTCCCCCTCGGCAGCGCGAGCACCGGTCTGGCGGCGACGACCACGGCCCTGGCGCTGCGCCCGGCGGTGACCCTGACGCCGCTGGCGGGGAGCACCGTCTACCGGCTGTCGGTGGCCGAGGAGGGCATGATCCGGCTGGATGCGGCCTGGATCGCGGCGAATGCCCCGGACCTGCTGACCCACCCGACGTCTGACCTGTTCGTCCAGGCCAACGGCGTGGAGATCCCGGTGCGCATGGTGGACGGCGGCGATGGTGTCTTCTCACCCGGGGACTACATGGAATTCTGGGGCGAGAAGGTAGACGAGGATCCGCTCGATCCGGATGCCTGGCAGGGCGGGGACTTCACCGACGTGCGGCCGTACTTCATCGGCGCGGCGAGCGGCGTGCGCGCGCGCATGCCGGAGACCGTCAGCGGTGCGCCGGTGTCCGGTTCGCCGGTCCTGTCGACGTTCACCCGGACCCTGACCATCGACAACGACACGGCGTTCCTCAACACCGTCCCCTCGGATGCGGCAGGTCGCTGGTATGATCAGTTCCTCCTGTCGCCCACTCCCGCGTCGAATCCGCCGCGTCCCGACACGACCCTGGTCGACTACGTCCTGGCGCTGCCGGGGCTCGTCACCACCGGCAATGCCTCCCTGAGGGTCCGTCTCCTGGGCGACACCATCGGCGGCAACACGAACGGTCTGCACCGCACGCGGCTCATCGTCGACGGCGTGGTGGAGGATGTGGCCGACTGGGATGGTCTGGCGATCTATACTCAGGGGGTGGACGGCGGGCCGGTGACCTTTCCGGCGTCGGACCTGGCGGCGAGCGCCACGCTGCGCATCGATGTGCCGCTGGGTCGCCTGGATGGTGGCGTGCCGGTCACCGCCGATCTGGTCTGGATCGATGCCATCGATCTCGATTACCCCCACGACTTCGTGGCGGAGAATGATCGGCTTCTCTTCGAGGTGCCGAACGTTGCCAGCCAGATCGTGGTCACCGGCCTGACCGCACCCGACGCCGCCGCCTATGACATCACGCCTTCGGCGGGCGGTCTGGCAGCGCCGTGGCATCTCGCCGGCGCCGTGCTGTCCGGCACCGGGCCGTTTGCGCTCACCTTCGAGATCGATCCCGCCGAGCTCCCCGGGGCCACCCGGCGACTCGTGGTGACGGCGGGGAACGCACTGGTGCCGGCTGCCGGGGATGTCGCGGTCCATACGCCGGGCCAGGACCTCTCCGCCGGTGGAGCGGACTGGCTCCTCATCGGCAACGGCGCCCTGCTCGACGAGACGCCGACATCCTCGCTGTCGGATCTCATCGCCCTGCGCCAGGCCCAGGGGCTGACCCCACGCGTGGTCACGGCCCGGGAGGCCTACGATCAGTTCGCCTACGGCCTCGAGGATCCCCAGGCGATCCGGGATCTGATCCACTGGGCGCTGCTGAACTGGAGTCCGGCGCCCTCGTTCGTGGTCCTGGTGGGAGACGGCACGCTGGACTACAAGAACGACTTCGGCCACCCGGTTTCCCGTAATCTGCTACCGACCTACATGAGCAGCCAGGTGGCCTCGCCGGACCTGACCTACTTCTCCGAGGACAACCGGTTCGCCGCGGTGCTCGGGGCCGACGATCTCCCCGACGTGCTGCTGGGGCGGCTCCCCACCCACTCCCTCGCCGAGACCGAGGCGATGTTCGCCAAGATCGTTGGCTACGAGGCGCTGTCGCCCGGGGCACCCTGGACCCGGCGGACCTTCTTCATCAGCGATGCCGAGAGCGGCGGCTTCGAGTCGACCGAGCGGTTCGCCATCGACACCTACTTCGACCGGCCGGAGAATCCCGGCGTGCTCGACCCCACCGGCCCGTGCTTCTCGTCCGGCACCTGCCGCAACGACCCCGCCGGCATGGGACCGATCTTCGACACCGCCAGCTTCCAGGCGCTCCTGAACCGCAACCCGACCATGAACGCCGGCCAGCTCGCCTCGACGATGAACCAGTGGATCCGGGACGGCATCGATGCCGGCGCCAGCACCACCGAGTTCATCGGCCATGGGGGCTTCCTGACCTGGGGACGGGACGCCACCATCTACCGGAGCCGGTCCGTCGCTCCCGACGACATCGACGCGCTCACCAACGCCGGCCTGCTGACCTTCCTGGTGAACATCAACTGCATCACCGGCGGCTTTCACACCGACTCGAAGGCCGGCGCCTCCACGGACCAGCAGTACTCGCTGGCCGAGGACTTTCTCGTCAGCACACCGCGCGCCGGCATCGGCGCCCTCGCCCCCTCGCACCTGACCTTCATCTCGATCCTGTCGCCGGTCAGCAATGCCCTGTGGGACGCGCTGCTCGGCGAGAATCCGCGCGAGCGTCTCCTGGGCGGCCTGAACCTGGTCCTGCGCCTGAAACTGGACGAGATCGGCGCGGAGTCGGACGTCAGGTCCTACGCGTTCCTGGGCGATCCCGCCACGCGGCTCATCCTGCCGGACCCGGCGGCCCCCGGGGTGCCGGCGGTGACCTCCGGCAACGCGGGGGTCGACCTGAACTGGAGCCCCGGCGACGGCGTGACGTTCTTCGTCCAGCGGGCGGTGGGCGGCCCGGCCGGCCCGTACGCCGTCGTCTCACCGGCGGGGACCACGGCCACCAGCTTCAGCGACACCTCGGTGAAGAACGGCACGACCTACTGGTACAGGATCGTGGGCCGGGACGGCAACGGCATGGACTCGACGCCGTCGAACCTGAACCAGGACTGCCCGGCCGGGCCGGGCTGCGCCATGGCCACGCCGCTGAACCCAGATCCGCCGGTGACGCCGAGCGGTTTCACGGCCGCCGACCCGGGCACCGGTGGGACGGTGGCGATGACCTGGGCTGCCAACCCGGAGAACGACATCGACTTCTACCGCGTCCGGTACGGCGCCAGTCCCGGCGTCTATCCATCCATCGCCACGTTCGGTCGCACGAGTGTCGGCGGGAAGCTCACCGGGTTGACCGACGGCGAGCCGGTGTTCGCCGTTCTCGAGGCGGTGAACACGTCGGGGCTGACCAGCCCGGCGGCCGGGCCGGTGAGCGCCACCCCGCATCTCATCAACGGCATCTCACCGCCGGCGCCGATCCTCGATCTGCGCGTCACCCGCGACACCGACGATGCGGTGCTCACCTGGTCGCCGGTCGGTCTCGATATCTACGATCGCCCGGCCGCGGTGGCACAGTACCGCGTCTACTCGTCCGGCGCCTCGCCCCTCTTCCCGGTGGACGGTGGTCACCTGCTCGGCACCGTGGCCGATGGCCCGGCGCCGTCCTACCGCCATCTCGGCGCGGCCATCTCTCCGGAGACGCGCTTCTACCTGGTCCTCACGCGGGATGCCGACGGCTTCGACTCCGCCTCGGGGCTGTCGCTCCCGGCCAGCGTCGGAGATCTCCGGATGAGCCGGGTCGCCGGCGGGCTCCTCCGTCTGACCTGGTCGCCGGTGACCACCGATCGCGCCGGGCAGCCGCTGGCCATCGATCACTACGTCGTCTATGCGTCGCCCCAGGCGTTTGGCCGGTCCGACACGCCGACCCTGGTGCCGGTGGCGTCGTTCGTCGACGCCACGACCCTCGACCTGGTGGAGGGCGCCGACGCGTTCTTCTCGGTCCTGGCCGTCGACGCACGCGGCAACGTCAGCCCGTTCTAGCGGCGGACCTCCCGCCGGCGACGGCCCGCGTCAGTTCTCGGGCGACGGCGCCGGATCGGTGCCGGGCGGCTCGCGATTTCCCAGGTCCGCCATCAGGCCGGCGAGAACGTCGCGCGCGCGGCGGCGATAGACCTCCTCGCCGGGCACGTCGCGACTGACGTCGAGATAGACATGCCAGGCGTCGATCGCCCGCCGGCGGGCCCCCGGCAGGCGGGTCAACGCCTTCGCCCGGGACAGCGCCACCAGTGGCTCCGACGGGTTCACCCGGAAGGCGCTCTCGAGAGCGTCCACCGCCTCGGCAACCTTGCCGTCGGCCAGCAGCATCTCGCCGAGCTGCTGCCGGGAAGCCACGTCGTCCGGGTCCAGCGCCGCCGCCTCGCGCAGCGCGGTCATCGACGCGTCGCGGTTGCCGACCTCGCGGTACAGTTCCCCGAGGTGGGTGAGAACGCGCGGCTGAGCCGGGTCCTGCTCGAGGGCGGCTCGATAGCGGCCGATGGCGGCGGACAGGTCGCCCGCATCTTCCAGGGCCCGGGCCTGGCGGAGGATGAACTTCGGTCGGTCCACGCCGGCGTGGACCAGGGCGCTGGCCTCTGCCGGCGTGCCGAGTCCGCCGGCGAGGGCCAGCGCGGCCGCGCCCGCCAGGGCCACGCTCTCCAGCCAGGCGACGGCGTGCCCGGCCAGGCGGGGCAGGGTGGCGGCCCCGACACCCGCGGCGCAGACCAGAACGAGCGGCCAGCCGGCTCCCACGAGGATCGCCACGGCGACCGCGGCGGCGACCTGGAAGGTCCCGGCGATGGCGCCGTGCGCCACCGGTCCGGGCCATCCCGGACGGGTCACGAACCGGGATCGCCGGCCCACCGGGAGGTGGCGACCGGCGGCGGAGAGCACGCCCGCCGCCAGGACCGCCCGCACCAGCGCCGGCGGCAACGCGGCCAGGGCCAACGTGCCGAGTCCCCACGAGGCGCCGGCGGCCAGGATCGCGATGGTCTCGACGCCGGCGAGGAGCGGCCCGGCCGGCCACCGGCCATCAAGACGGAGAGGCGGCCGCCGTCGCAGCCAGGCCAGTGCCGGGAGCGTGCCGATCAGGAGAATGGTCGGCGGGCCGACGACCGCGGCGAGCGACAGCCCGGCGAGGATGAGAACCACGGCGCCGAAACGCACCCCGCTCCCCGCCGGCGGCGGTCCGTCCAGACGCGATCCGGCACCGACCAGGGCCACCGCGGCCACGACGCTCGCTGCCGCCAGCCAGTCGACGGGCGCCGCGACGAGAGCCCGCTGGTCGAGATGCTCGCGTGCCAGCGCCCCGAAGGCGAGGCCGGCGGCACCGATGACCGGGAACAGCGGCGGCACGGCGCCGATGGCGGTCGTGAGGCGCCGTCCGAGGCGAGCCGGGGCGGCGCGCCAGGACCAGAGCAGACCGAGGCCGAGGCAGAGGGGGACCAGATAGGCGACCGCCACGTGGTCGGCCACGCGCACGTCCAGCGGGGCCCCGATCGAGATGACCTGCGGGGCGGCGAACACCCGCGCCGCATCGCCGCCGGCGATGACCGGCGCCAGGGCCGCCGCCGCCAGCATCGGCAGGGTGAAGAATCCCAGGGCGATGGGATAGACCGCCGCTGCGGCCCCGGCGGCCATCAGGGCGGCGCGAGCGGGGCGGCCGTCTCGCCGCTTCAGCCAGACGTAGGCTGCGGCGAGCAGGCAGGCGAGCGCGGTCTCGAGGCGGATGCCGGCGGTGGTCCCGCCGAGGGTGAAGCGCGGGTCGAGGAAGCGCAGGAAGACCTCGCCGGCGCCGTGACGGCCGAGACGCAGGTAGCCGATCCCCTCGGCTCCACGCCCCCGGGCCACATCGATGAGCGGCGGCAGCAGCGTCAGCAGCCAGACGTGGAGCATCAGGCGCGTGACGCGCACGACCGGTGTGCCGGAGAACAGATGCAGGGTCAACACCAGGCCGAGCATCGGGGCGAGGTAGGCCAGGGGATAGTGGACCAGGAACTGGAGCGGAAAGTAGACCGGGTTCTGTCCGCCCAGGATCTCCAGGAGATGCCGCGCGGCGACGATCGCCGCGAACGACGCGGCGAACGCCCAGGGACTCACCGGACGTGCCTCGAGGTCGTGCGTGATCCTGTCGAGCCGAGCGAACAGTGTCGCGCCTCCCGGGGAAGGGTGCCGGTTGCCAGGGTCGATGCCGCGACACCGCCGGCGTTGACGGCCTTCCCGTGTATCTTATAATGCGACTCTCGCAAGGGCGTTGGAGCGGAACTTCCGGCGGGGCGAGGGCCGGAAATGGGAGGCCGTTACGTCCGACCTCGTCCAGCGGGCGCGCCGGGGGGACCTGGATGCATTCGATGAACTGGTGGCCGAGCACGAGCGTCGCGTCTGGGGGCTGGCGAACCAGATCCTGCGCAACGCCGACGACGCGCGGGATGTCACCCAGGACGTCTTCCTGCGGGTTCACCGCCACCTGCGAGGCTACGATGCCCGCCGTCCGTTCGCCGCCTGGCTGTACCGCATCACGGTGAACTGCAGCTATGATTTTCTCAAGAAGCGGCCGTCCTTCGTGTCCCTGGACGCCCTGCCCGTGGACCACTCCCCGGTCCTCGCCGACGAAAAAGGGGTGGTCCCGTCGGCGACGACCCACACGCGGGAACTGCGGGCGGCGCTGCGTCGCTCGCTCGGCGGCCTGACCCGCCAGGAGCGCACCGTGTTCATTCTCCGTGACATCGAGGGACTGTCCACCAGGGATATCGGCTACATCCTGCGCTGTTCCACCATCACGGTGCGGCGCCACTCGAGCAGCGCGCGCCTGAAGCTGCGCGAGGCGCTGGCGGCGGCCTTCTCGCCGGACCGCGGCCGGGGAGAGGACTCATGAGGCATGCGGCGGCGGCGGGCCTCGCCGGCGGGATCGCACTGGGCCTGCTGGCGCTGGCCGGCTGCGGCGAGGCCGCACCGCCGGTGCCCGCGGCCGACCCCGGCATGCGCGTGCTGCTCATCGGCGTCGACGGCGCCAGCTGGGAGCAGATGATGCCGCTGCTGCGGGCGGGCGAGATGCCGCGCCTCGAGGCGGTCATGCGTGACGGCTTCGCCGCCCGTCTGACCACCATGGAGCCGGCCCTCTCACCGGTCATCTGGACGACCATCGCCACCGGCAAGTCACCTCGCAAGCACGGCATTCACGGCTTCCTGGCCCCGGATCCTGCCGCGGGCAAGCGCCTGCCGGTGACCTCCAACCTGCGCCGGACCAGCGCCATCTGGAACATGCTCGGCAGTGCCGGCGTCCCGGTCGGGGTGGTCGGCTGGTGGGTGACCTGGCCGGCGGAGCCGGTGAACGGCTGGATGGTGAGCCCGTACTCGGCGCCGGGGCAGACCACCTGGAAGGGCACCGTCTACACCGATGGCCGGGCCGACCAGACCTGGCCCCGGGACTACGGGAAGGAGATCCGTGCCGAGATCGAGACCGGTGTGAACGGGGCCGCCGACGAGTTCCATCGTCTCTTTCCGATTCCCGAGGGGACCGAGCTGCCCGACTACCTGAAGGCGTTCGTCGCCGACACCCGCTGGGTGCACATCTCCGACCGGATCTTCCGGGAGGTCGGCGTCAAGATGCTCCGGGACCAGGGCCCCCGCTTCACCGCGGTCTATTTCGGTGGTGTCGACGTGACCGGCCATCGCTTCTGGCGGTTCGCCCACCCGGATGAGGGCCACTGGGAGCGCACGCCGGAACAGATCCGGATCTTTTCCGGGGCACTGGATGAGTACTACCGCTGGACAGACGCGGCGATCGGACGCCTGGTGGACGCCGCCCCGCCGGGCACCACCGTCCTGATCGTCTCGGACCACGGCATGGAACTGCGCCGGGGACAGAAGGATCGGCCGCCGACACCCCAGAATCTCTATCCGGAGGAGATCTCGGGAGGCCACTCGAAGGGCCCGGATGGCATCCTCATCGCCGCCGGCCCGGGCATCGCGCGGAACTTCTTCGCCGGCTTCTGGCCGGAGGGGTCAGCCATGCCCCGTCTCGGGAGCCGGTCTCACCCGGCCGTCGTCGACCTGGCGCCGACGCTGCTGGCGCTCTTCGGCCTGCCGGCCGGCGCGGACATGGACGGGGGCGTGCTCCAGCCCGTCCTCGACGACCCCCCGTCCCCCCCGGATCCGGCCCGCATCCCGACCTGGGACGCCCTGACCCCGGCCCGTCCCGAGGCCATCCCGATGGAGAGCCCGCGCATGGACGAGGTGCTCAAGCGCCTCGAGGGACTCGGCTACATCGACGGGGACTGAGGTCCGGCCGGCCGGCCGGGCCGTGAATTGCCGTCACAGCATGCCCCAGGCGGCACGTGCCGGCCTCACCGCGCAGCGAGAATTCCAGTGCTGTCAAGAGTTACACCAGCCCGCGCCCGGCGGCGATGGCGGCCCACCATGAATTCTTCTCTTGACATCTGCGCGGATCCGGCGTAGAAAGTGGCACGAACCGGTGTCCGTCCCGGGGGGGAAGGGCCCTGTTCATGCCTCTCTGACTGATACAAGGGGGAAGAATGATGCGAAGATTTTCCAGGGTGATTCTGTGGGGCGGCCTGGTCTGTGCGATGACCATCGGGGCGCCCTCCGCGCAGCTTCTCAACGAGATCCTGCGTGGGGCGGTGAACGACGTGCCGACCGACCTGTTCAACTGCCGGCGGGGCGTCGAGCCCTGCGGCCTGACGTACCGTGTCTACTCGGCGGTGGATCCGAGCGAGATCAACGGTCCGGCCAATCCGGTGGACGGCATTCCGCGCTACATCAGGGTCAAGAGCCGGTACATCTCCAACGCGGTGACCACGGCGAACTATCCGGTGTCGGGGGGTGCGCTGGCGGGCAACGAGTGGTACGTGGCGTGGGACGGCATCACCGGTGCGGGCACCACCGACCACGCAGGGTGGTACGGGGCCCAGTCGCAGGTGGTGAATTTCTCCGAGATTGGCAACAGCCTGAG
The DNA here is from genome assembly GCA_046757965.1 of Acidobacteriota bacterium. Taxonomy (GTDB): domain Bacteria; phylum Acidobacteriota; class Polarisedimenticolia; order SMYD01; family SMYD01; genus JBHHZI01. Next base: position 18,173 of record JBHHZI010000047.1, read on the forward strand.
CTTCAACTGCCTGCCGGTGCTGGCGCAGGAGGCCTGCTTCGCCGCCCTGGACGTGGCCAACGCGTCCAACGACACGGTGCGTGCCGACGGCACCCCGCTGACGCATGTCGGCGGCATCTCGCCGATCCCGTGTCCGACGCTGACGAGCAACACCGTCTCGTCCCTGTCCTATAGCTGGGAGCAGGCGGCGAACTCGACGTCGCGTGATGGCGCGGGCAGTGCGGTGACCGGGACAACGCTGTACCTGCTGCCCGACCCGACGGCCGCCGCCACCGATGGCGACCTGGCGGCCGGAGCGGTGGCGGTGGCCTCGCTGGGCGCGTCGGACACCTCGGCCACACTGGACAAGGCGACGCTGACGGCGACGGCCGGGCTGATCGGCTCGACGATCTATTCCGCGGCGCTGAAGGTGGACTATGCCGGCGGTCTGAGTTCCACGCAGTTCTCCTGCAACAGCGAGCTGTCGGGCACGGCGGCCCTGCCTGCGGCGGAGACCGGAGATGCCCCCAGCGTCGTCGACACCCAGCAGGTGCTGATCGAGCAGACGGGCGGCCTGGGCGGACTGTCCGCCAGCGCCACCAGTGCCGGCGGCTTCATGGTGGTGACCCTGAGGCAAGGCACGAACCAGGTCACCCAGAACCAGATCCACTACGAGTTGTTCTTCGATACCAACCTGGATGGCACCGTGGACGAGTCGATGGAGATCTTCGGCTTCCCGTCATCCGCGTCGCGCAACAAGGCGGGTGTCAGCGTGCTGCTGCGCTTCACGTCCACCTTCGACGCGGGTACCTGGGAGGCGGACAGCTCCCTCGACGACGCCACCGGCCGGGTGCAGTTCGTCATCGCAGTGGACAAGCTGCAGGCCGCTCTGGGCTCATCGTTCGGCCTTTCCGGCAATGTCAAGCGTCCCGGTGGCAACCGCGATGCGTGGGATGCCGGCGTCGTGACGCTGAACTGAGCCACCACACGAGGGAAAGAAGCGGAAGCTGAACAAGGACCTCAGCTTCCCCCGTATCTCGAACCAGACAGGCAACCGCAGAGGCGGGCCGGAATGACCTCATTCCGGCCCGCTTTTCCGTGCCCTCCGGAGGTGCCGGCTGCTGCCGTCCCGGGCAGCCGGCCGCTCCCTGCCCCGATGGGGTTCTTCCCGGTGGCGTGGTCCGGCTCCGGCCGCCGCGCCCTGCGGGACGAGAAAATTGTCGCCATAGCATTTTTGTCTTGACGCCCTACGGACTCCGCCGTAATGAAGGGGCAGATCCGGGTGCGCGAGGGGGAGACCCGGATCGGGGCATGTCGTTCCATCCGCGACGACGTGCAGGGGCTTGTTCTGTGCGGTAGAGGTTCTGGCTTCCGACGAGATAAGGGGGAGGCGATGATGCGAAGATTTTCCAGGGTGATTCTGTGGGGCGGCCTGGTCTGTGCGATGACCATCGGGGCGCCCTCCGCGCAGCTTCTCAACGAGATCCTGCGTGGGGCGGTGAACGACGTGCCGACCGACCTGTTCAACTGCCGGCGGGGCGTCGAGCCCTGCGGCCTGACGTACCGTGTCTACTCGGCGGTGGATCCGAGCGAGATCAACGGTCCGGCCAATCCGGTGGACGGCATTCCGCGCTACATCAGGGTCAAGAGCCGGTACATCTCCAACGCGGTGACCACGGCGAACTATCCGGTGTCGGGGGGTGCGCTGGCGGGCAACGAGTGGTACGTGGCGTGGGACGGCATCACCGGTGCGGGCACCACCGACCACGCAGGGTGGTACGGGGCCCAGTCGCAGGTGGTGAATTTCTCCGAGATTGGCAACAGCCTGAGCTTCAACTGCCTGCCGGTGCTGGCGCAGGAGGCCTGCTTCGCCGCCCTGGACGTGGCCAACGCGTCCAACGACACGGTGCGTGCCGACGGCACCCCGCTGACGCATGTCGGCGGCATCTCGCCGATCCCGTGTCCGACGCTGACGAGCAACACCGTCTCGTCCCTGTCCTATAGCTGGGAGCAGGCGGCGAACTCGACGTCGCGTGATGGCGCGGGCAGTGCGGTGACCGGGACAACGCTGTACCTGCTGCCCGACCCGACGGCCGCCGCCACCGATGGCGACCTGGCGGCCGGAGCGGTGGCGGTGGCCTCGCTGGGCGCGTCGGACACCTCGGCCACACTGGACAAGGCGACGCTGACGGCGACGGCCGGGCTGATCGGCTCGACGATCTATTCCGCGGCGCTGAAGGTGGACTATGCCGGCGGTCTGAGTTCCACGCAGTTCTCCTGCAACAGCGAGCTGTCGGGCACGGCGGCCCTGCCTGCGGCGGAGACCGGAGATGCCCCCAGCGTCGTCGACACCCAGCAGGTGCTGATCGAGCAGACGGGCGGCCTGGGCGGACTGTCCGCCAGCGCCACCAGTGCCGGCGGCTTCATGGTGGTGACCCTGAGGCAGGCCGAGACACAGGTCAGCCGCAACCTGATCCACTACCTGCTGGATTTCGACGCCGATCTGGACGGCGTGGTCGATGACACCCTCGAGATCTTCGGCTTCCCGGCCTCGGCCTCGCGCAACAAGGCGGGTGTCGGCGTGTTGCTGCGTTTCAAGTCGAGCTTCGACGCGGGCGCCTGGGAGGCCAACAGCTCTCTGGACGACACCACCGGCCGCGTCCAGTTCGTCATCGCGGTGGACAAGTTGCAGGCCAAGCTCGGCTCATCCTTCGGTCTCTCCGGCCTCGTCAAGTTCCCCGGCGGAAACCGCGATGACTGGGATGCCGGGGTCGTGGCGCTGAACTGAGCAACCACATGAGGGACAGAAGCGGGAGCTGAAAGGACGTCAGCTTCCCCCGTATCTCGAACCAGACAGGCAACCGCAGAGGCGGGGCGGGAAGAACTCATTACCGCCCGCGTTTTCGGGTGCTCCCGGGGTGGC
>JBHHZI010000048.1:0-20382 GCA_046757965.1 Acidobacteriota bacterium
TGAAGCCTCGTCGAACGGTCTGACATAGTCCGAGCCACTCACAGAGGAGAATGCGAGCCGCCGGACGAACAGCGGATCTCGGAAGATCCCGGGACTGGTACACGTAGACTCCGGGCACCCTTCCACGGACGCCGGACCGGGGCTGAGGCCGGCAGGGATCGGAATCGTCAGTTCTGAAGCGGTCACGGCGGAAACCATGACGTCCTGCTGCTGAATCTTCACTGTGTCCACTCCGACGAAGGTCGTGAACGGCGTGCCGGCATCATTGAAATCCCGGTTTCGGAAACGCCGCTTGAGAACGACGTCCACCCCTCCAGCTTCGTCAACACTCGAACTGACGAGGTAGTCACATAAATCTGCCACTCCATCACTGTCCTGGTCTTCGATGACCTCCTCCATCGCAGCAGTCTGACATGAAGAGAGACATCGTGACTTCATCGATTCCGTATTGCGTTGCGAGGTTCACGTCGCCACCAGGTGTCGCGTACGCCATTTCCAGGAGAATGGTCGCTGTTCCGAGCCCACCGGAACAGTGGATCACATGGACGACGAAGCTCTGATCGATGGTCACGGAAACAGGGGGATCGGACGGTGCACAAGCAAAGCCTTGCACGGGGTCTGCCAGCGTGGACAACACGATCTGCGCGTTGGATATGGACGATATTCCTGCAGCCGACAGGCACGTGACAATCAATGCCGGCATCAAGCGCTTTGTCATGGAAAACTCTCCTCGGCAGTGAGATCGACTCCCCGGTCTCGAGATGCCGCCAGATATAGGCCCCCATCTGAACGAATCCGGGGAAGTCATGACTCCCCTTATACGCCTGCTTCCGGCGCGGTGTCAAGATAATAAACGGCTCCATATCTCCAGCGAATTCTTCCAGCGACCGCCGGTGGTGTTGGCCCCGTGTTCTCGACCGGTTATCCTGCAACCTGGCCCCGGTGCCGGGGCGGTTCTTCGCCGAGATTCTCATGCCGCTGTGGCGGGACGCGCTGTCACAACATTGGCCGCACCATAGTAAGATCGGGTCGATGCCGCGCCCCGGCGCGGCCGGCTCCATGAGAGGAAAGGGCGCCGCCAGGCAGGCAGGCGGCCGCAACCGGGAAGGGGAGAGTTCCATGTGTCCTCGCCGCAGCCGGCCACGCCGGCCGCGTGGTCTGCACGCGCTGATGTCGCCGCGCTGCGTCGCGGTGGTCGGGGCGTCGCGCAAGCCGGTCTCCATCGGCCGGGAGATCCTGCGCAATCTGCTCGGCTTCGGCTTCACCGGCACCGTGCACCCGGTCAACATCCATGCCGAGTCGGTCCACGGGTTGAAGGCCTACCCGTCGGTGGAGAAGATTCCCGATCCGGTGGACCTGGCCGTCATCGTGGTGCCGAAGCAACACGTGCTCGAGGTCGTGCGCTCCTGCGGCCGCAAGAAGGTGGGCGCGGTGCTCGTCATCACCGCCGGGTTTCGCGAGACCGATGCCGCCGGCGCCCGGCTGGAGAAGCGTCTGGCGAAAGAGATCGACCGGTCCGGCATGCGCATGGTCGGACCCAACTGCATGGGGCTCATCAACACCGCCGAGGGGGTGCGCCTCAACGCGTCGTTCGCCGCCGCCCGGCCGGTGCCCGGCTGCATCGGGTTCCTGTCCCAGAGCGGGGCGCTGGGCGAGGCCATTCTCTCCACGGCGGCCGATCTCGACCTGGGCATCGCCCAGTTCGTCTCCCTGGGCAACAAGACCGACGTGTCCGGCAACGACCTTCTCGAGTTCTGGGAGGACGATGACAGCATCGAGCTGATCCTCATGTACCTGGAGTCGTTCGGCAATCCGTCGCGCTTCACCTCCCTGGCGCGGCGCCTCACGCGCAAGAAACCGATCATCGCGGTGAAGAGCGGCCGCACCGCCGCCGGCGCCCGCGCCGCGATCTCTCACACCGGCGCCCTGGCCGGCGCTGACGTGGCCACCGACACGCTCCTGCGGCAGTGCGGCGTCATCCGGGTCTCCACCATGGAGGAGATGTTCACCCTGGCCCAGGCGTTCGCTCACCAGCCGCTGCCAGCGGGGGACCGCATGGCGGTGGTCACCAACGCCGGAGGGCCGGGCATCCTGGCCACCGACGCGCTCATCGGCGCCGGCGTGCGGCTGGCCGAGTTCAGCCGCACCACCCGCGGCCGTGTCGAGCGAGCCTTGCCGGCGGAGGCCTCGGCGCAGAATCCGGTCGACATGATCGCCTCGGCCGACGGCTCCCGGTACGGGGCGGTCCTGGGACCGGTGCTGGCCGACGCCGGGGTGGACGGGGCCCTGGTGATCTTCGTCACGCCGGTCTACATCGATGCGCTCGCGGTGGCGAAGCAGATCGTGGCGGCCGCCGCCCGGCAGCACAAGCCGGTCCTGACCTGCTTCATGGGGCGCACCCACTCGGCCGAGGCGGTGGCCTACCTGAAGGCCCACCGCATCCCGGTCTACGCCTTTCCCGAGGGTGCCGCCGCGGCGCTGGCGGCGATGGCGCATCATGCGGCGCACCGGCGCCGGCCGGCCGGCCGGGTGAGACGCTTTCGTGTGCAGAAGGCCGTCGCCGACAAGGTCATCCGGCGGGCGCGGCGCGCCGGGCGCTCGTTGCTCGACATCACGGAGGCGGCGGAGCTGCTCACGGCCTACGGCCTGCCGGTGATCGAGGCCTGCGAGGTGGCCGACGCCGCCGGCGCGGTCGGCGCGGCGCGCCGCCTGGGCTACCCCGTGGTGCTGAAGGCCAGCTCGCCCCGTTTTCCTCACAAGACGGAGGTCGGCGCCGTGCGCCTGGATCTGCGCGGCGGTGACGAGCTGCTCGATGCGTTCGATGACATGGCCACCGCCCTGCGCCGCCGGGATCCCGCCACCCGGTTCTTCGTGCAGGGCATGGTGCGGGGTGGTGTCGAGCTGATCCTCGGCGCCGTGGCCGACCCGGCCTTCGGTCCCATCCTGATGTTCGGACTGGGCGGCACGGAGGTCGAGGTGCTGCGGGACGTGGCGTACTCGCTCTGTCCGATCACCGACGTCGAGGCGGCGGACCTCATCGGCTCGATACGGGGTTCGGTGCTCCTGGACGGTTTCCGCGGGGCGACACCGGTGGACCGCGCGGCGGTGGCGGGCTGGATCGGCCGGTTGTCGGCGCTCATGCTGGACTGTCCGCGCATCCGCGAGATCGACCTCAACCCGCTCATCGTCACCTCGCGGGGCCGCCCCTGCGGCGTCGTCGATGCCCGGATCCGCATGGAGGACGGCGGCTGAGCCGCGTTGACAGGCGATCCGGCCGCGTGTCAGGATCTCCTCTTTCGCACGCCAGTCCGGAGGTTTCCCTTGTTGCCACAGGTCCATGCCACGACGGTGCTGTGCGTGCGTTCCGGCGCGCAGGTTGCCATGGCGTCGGATGGGCAGGTGACGCTTGACTACGCGGTGATGAAGCACGGCGCCCGCAAGGTGCGCCGCCTGCACGGCGACACCATCATCGCCGGGTTCGCGGGGGGCGCGGCCGACGGGTTCGCGCTGTTCGGGCGGTTCGAGGAGAAGCTGGAGCAGTACCACGGCAACTTCGAGCGCTCGGCCGTGGAGCTGGTGAAGGACTGGCGCACCGATCGGGCGCTGCGCCGACTCGAGGCGCTGCTGCTGGTGGCCGATGCGAAGCGCACCTTCGTCCTCTCGGGCACCGGCGATCTGATCGAACCGGACGACGAGGTCGCCGCCATCGGCTCGGGCGGCACGCTGGCCCTGGCGGCGGCCCGGGCCCTGCTGGCCCACACCGACATGGATCCGCCGGCCGTGGCGCGGGAAGCCCTGCGCATCGCCGCCGGCATCGATGTGTACACCAACGAGCAGGTGGCGGTCGAGGAGCTGTGAGCGTGGTCTTCTACATGTCAGGTGAGGTGGAGCCCGCCCGGCCCGAGGGCGATCTGACGCCGAAGGAGATCGTCGCCGAGCTCGATCGCCACATCATCGGGCAGGAGAACGCCAAGCGCGCCGTGGCGGTGGCGCTGCGCAACCGCATCCGGCGGATGAAGCTCTCCCCACCCCTCGCCGAGGAGATCGCCCCGAAGAACATCATCATGATGGGCAGCACGGGCATCGGCAAGACGGAGATCGCGCGCCGCCTGGCCCGGCTGGTGCGCTCGCCGTTCATCAAGGTGGAGGCCACGAAGTACACCGAGGTCGGCTACGTGGGGCGCGATGTCGAGGCCATGATTCGCGACCTCACCGATATCGCCATCGAGATGGTCCGGCAGGAGAAGCGCGAGGCGGTCATCAACCGGGCCGGGACGGCGGCCCAGGAGCGCCTCCTGGATGTCCTGCTGCCGCCCTTGCCGGCCCGGGCGACGCCGGCGGACCCGGAGCGCGCCCGCGAGGAGGAGCGCCGGCAGCGCCGGCATGCGGAGAGCCGGGATCGTCTCCGCGCGGATCTGGTCGCGGGTCGCCTCGACGATCGCACCGTGGAGCTGGACGTTCCCGACGGCAGCATGCCCGGGTTTCAGATCCTCGGTGCCGCGGGCGAGGAGATGAGCGTCAACATCCGGGAGATGATGCCGGGCCTGATGCAGGGGCGCACGCGCAAGCGCCGCATGCGCGTCGGCGAGGCCACGCAGATCCTGGCCCGCGAGGAACAGGATCGCCTCATCGACGCCGACGACGTCAACCGGGAAGCGATCACGCGGGTGGAACAGGCGGGCATCGTCTTTCTCGACGAGATCGACAAGGTGGCCGGCAGGGAGTCGTCCCACGGCCCCGACGTCAGCCGGGAAGGGGTGCAGCGCGATCTCCTGCCCATCGTCGAGGGCACCGCGGTGAAGACGAAGTACGGCATGGTCCGCACGGACCACATCCTGTTCATCGCCGCCGGGGCGTTTCACATGAGCAAGCCGTCGGATCTGATCCCGGAGCTGCAGGGACGCTTCCCGATCCGGGTCGAGCTCGAGCCGCTGACCCGGCAGGACTTCGTCCGCATTCTCACCGAACCGGAGAACTCGCTGACCGCCCAGTACGCCGCCCTGATGCAGACCGAGGGGATCGAGCTGCGATTCGAACCTGACGGTCTGGAGGCGATGGCGGAGTATGCGGTGCGCGTCAACGAGCGCACCGAGGACATCGGTGCCCGCCGGCTGCACACGGTCATGGAGCGGGTTCTCGACGAGATCTCCTTCGAGGGCGCCGATCTGGCCGACCGCCGCCCGCGCATCGACGCCGCCTACGTGCACCGTATGCTCGAGGCGATCGCGGAGGACGAGGATCTTTCCAAGTACATCCTCTGAGGAGCGCGGCCGCGCGGGCCGGATGATGTCGCCTGCCGTCGTGGTGGGCCTGGCGCTGATGGCGGGACTGTCGGGCTGTGGCAAGAAGGGACCGCCGCGGCCGTCGATTCCTCGCTTTCCCCTCGAGTCGGCGGCTCCCAGGGCCCGCCAGGCGGGCGACCGGATCGAGGTGCACATCCCCCTGCCGGCGGCCTCGGCGGCCGGCGTGCCGGTGGAGCGGTTCACCGGCGTGCGGCTGTACCGGATCGAGCGTCCGGCCGGCCCGGCCGGCGCCCCTCCGCGCATGACCGGGCGCGATTTCCCCGACACGCTGCGGCCGATCCGGGTCATCGAGAATGATGAGGCGGCCGGGCTGACGCCGGGGTCGGTCCTCCTGCACACCGAGCCCGTGCCGGCCCTGCGCGGCCACGGCGCCCGGGCGCTGGCCTACGCGCTGCGTTTCCGCGGCGCCGGCCGCGGCTGGTCGCCCCCCTTCACGCCGGCGGTCGTGGTGGTGTCCTTGCCGGTGCCGCCGCCGCCGGCACACCTGGCGGTGGTCATCCGGCCCGATGGCGTGCAGTTGACCTGGGAAGGGGATGCCGCGCCGGTGGCGGTCTTCCGGAGCGCGGCGGGTTCCGCGCCGGAGTTCTTGCCGCGGGCGGTGGTGGCGGCCGGGGTGGCCACCTTCGTCGATACCGGGGTGCGTTTCGGACAGACCTACGAGTATGTCGTCCGCGCCGTGGCCGGCAACCCGGACGGGCACGCCTACGGCGCCGCAACGGCGCCGGTTGTGGCCCGCGTGATCGATACCTTCCCGCCGGCGGCGCCGCAGAAACTGGCGGCCCTGGCCCGCGTGGGAGGAGTCGATCTGTTCTGGCAGCCGGGCGACGAGGCCGACCTGGCCGGCTACCGCGTCTGGCGCCGCCAGATCCCCGACGGTGAGTGGACGCTCATCGCCGGACCGGCGATCCCCACCGCGAACTGGTCGGACTACACGGTGGTCGAGGGGTTCGGTTACGAGTATGCGGTCAGCGCCGTGGACACGGCCACGCCCCCCAACGAGAGTCCTCGTTCCGGGAGCCAGTCGGTGAGCGTCCCGTACGCTCCGCAGAGTCGCACCCCGGAGCCGCAATGAGCGCGGCGGCACCCAGATCGACCGGCCGGCGCACGGATTCCACATGTCGCACTCCGGATCCACAATGAGCGCGGCCGCACCGGCCGGCGGCACGGCGTTCCTCAAGGTCTGCGGGGCGGGCAACGACTTCATCCTGGTCGACGCCCGCGCTCTTGCGGCCGGCATCGACGCGCCGCTCTGGGCCCGGGCGCTCTGTCCGCGCGGGAGTGCGGTCGGCGCCGATGGTCTGCTGGTTGTTGCGGCGTCGGATGTGGCGTTCGTGCGCCTGACCTACTTCAACGCCGACGGGTCCCGGGCTTTTTGCGGCAACGGGACGCTGTGCGTGGCGCGGTGGGCCCACGAGATGGCCGGGGCGCCGGCCACTGTCGAGGTGGAGACCGACGAGGGCGTGCTCACGGCGCACATCGACCGGCACCGCGTGGAGATCGAGCTGCCCCCTCCGAAGACGGTGCGGGCCGACGTCGACCTGGACCCGGCCGGCATGGTCGGCCGCGGCACCTTCGTGGACGTGGGCTGCCCGCATCTGGTGGTGATCGCCGACGAGCTGCCCGATGATGCCACGTTCGCCGCCCAGGCTCGCCGGCTCCGGCATCACCCCGCCCTGGGTGCGGCGGGAGCCAATGTCGACCGGGTGCGGGTCGACGATGCCGCCACGCTGTCGATCCGGGTGTTCGAGAGAGGCGTCGAGGCCGAGACCCTGGCCAGCGGCACCGGCTGCCTGGCCTCCGCGCTGGCCGCCGCGCACCTCGGCCTGGTGACCTCGCCGGTCACCTGCCGGACGCGCGGCGGGGAACGGCTGGTGGTGCGCTTCCGCCGGCAAGGGGCGGAGTTTGCCGGCGTCCGCCTGGAGGGGTCGGCCCGCCTCGTCTACGCCGGACGGCTCGGTCCCGACGCCGTGCCGGCCTGAGGCGCGCGCGTCCTGCCGCGGCGCGGCGGCGCGGTCGCCTCCAGGCGAGGTCAGGCGATCAGAAGTCGATGAGTTCCACGTCGAAGATGAGAGTGGCCTTGGGTGGGATGACGGGCGGGCTTCCACGCACCCCGTAGGCGAGCTGGTACGGGATGATGATCGTCCGCTTCTCTCCCTTGCGCATGTCCAGGAAGGCCTCATCCCAGCCGGCAATCACCTGGCGCCGGCCGACGCTGAAGCTGAACGGCTGGCCGCGATCCACCGAGCTGTCGAACTTGGTGCCGTTCATCAGGTAGCCGGTGTAGTGGCAGGTCACGCGCGTGCCGCGGACCGGCTTCTCGCCGCTGCCCTCCTGCGTGACGACATAGCGCAGGCCCGAGGCGGTGGTGACCGCGCCGGGCCAGCGCTCATGGATCTCCTTCTCGAGCCGGGCCACGGCGGCCTTCTCGCGGGCCTGGCGTGCCGCGTTGTGTTCCTGCACGTAGTGATCGAACGCCGGCTGGTCGGCCCGGAACGCCTGCGCCGCGCTGCCGACGCGCCGGATGGTCACGTGAATGATCTTGTCGCCCTTCTGGATCTGGGTGACCACCTCCTGCCCGCGGATCACGTGTCCGAAGATGGTGTGGTGGCCGTTGAGCCACGGCGTGGCCTTGTGGGTGATGAAGAACTGGCTGCCGTTGGAGTTCGGTCCGGCGTTGGCCATGGAGAGAATGCCGGGGCCGGAGTGCGTCAGCTCGGGGGTGAACTCGTCCGGAAACTTGTAGCCCGGGCCGCCGTGTCCGTTCCCCTCGGGGTCGCCTCCCTGGATCATGAAATCGGGGATGACGCGGTGGAACGTCAACCCGTCATAGAACGGCGTGCCTGCCCCCCGGTTCGAGTCCTTCGTGCCCTCGGCCAGACCGACGAAATTCGCCACCGTCATCGGCACCTTGTCCGGATACAACTCGAGGAGGATGGTTCCCTTGCTGGTCTCCATCTCCGCGTAGAGCCCGTCCGCCAGCGTTGCCGGATCGGTACCCGCCTCGGCAGCGGCCTGAGGGGCAGCGGCCGGAGCGGCGGCGGCCGGGCCGTCCGCGGCCAGCAGCCCCGAGAACAGGGCCACAGCGGCCCACGGCGCCATCTTCAACCACCCACTGCGCATGGTGTCTCCTTCGTCGTTTTCTGATTCCGGTACCGGATCAGGATAGTGCGTGACCCGCCGGCGCGAAAGGTCCGGTGATGGGGCGCAGATCGTTGCCCGCTGTGCCGAGGCGGAGATCCGGGTGAGATTCCTCCGCCGCCGGGATCGAGCCAACCGGCGCCGCCGGGCGGCGGCGGCCGGTCAGGAGAAGGACGGGCCCATCAGGCCGCGGTCGCCCCCGGCCAGGGTGTGCACGACCTCCTCGTCGAACAGACCGGCGAGGTCGCGGTTGAAGCGGTCCATGAACGCCTCCCGGGAGCGGTCGATCGGAACCCGGAGCCGGCGGTGCAGATCGCGATGCTTCCGGCCGGCGGTCACCGCGGCCTCGTTGTACAGGACGATCTCGGAGACCAGGAGGCGGGCGAACCGCGCGGCGTCGGGATGCTGGTCGCCAGCAGTCGCCGGTGCTCTCGCCGGCGGCGCGACCGGCGGCGGATCGTCCAGCGTCACCGGCCCGGCGGTGGCCTCCGGGGAACCGGCCGGTTCCGTCACCGGAGCGGTCCCGGCCACCGGCGGTGACGGCGCCGGGCTCACCGGCGGCGTGTCGAGCATGGGGGCGTCCGGGAGCGAGGCGGCGGGGGTCGCGGACAGCGGTGCCGGCGCCAGGCCGTCATCCAGGTCGACCGGTGTGGAGAACGGCAGGTCAGGCTCCGGCTCGACAGCGGGAGCCAGCGGCAGCTCATCTTCCGGGGGGAGTATCGAGGCCAAGGGCAGCTCATCTTCCGGGGAGGGCATCGAGGCCAGGGGCAGTTCGTCGCCAGGGCCGGCCACCGGCGTGACGGGCAGGGCGATCTCCGCCTCGCCCGGGCCTGCCGCGGCCATGCCGGTGTCCGTGCCGGCCCCGGGAAGCGGCGGGTTCGGGTCTGCATCGGCCTGCCAGACCGGCAGCGTCGTCTCCTCGATACCGGGGCCCTCGATGTCCGGCAGGTCGATCGGCGCCGGCTCCCTCGCCGCCGGCCCGTCGTCGGCCACCGCCGGCGCCACGGAGGGCAAGTCGTGGTGGTCCGTCGAGGCGGCCGTGACCGGTTGCCGGGTTGCCGGCATCGTCCGGCTCGCGTCGACCGGCCCGGCCGGGCAGGACATGTGGCGCAGGCGGTCGAGGAACAGACCCGCCATGGAGGTCAGGATCTCGATGGCCTCGGGATGGATCGGTCCGGCGGTCTCACCCGTGCCCGAGTCGGCGTAGATGATCGCCACGGTGCGCGGTCCCACGCACACCGGCGCCAGGCAGACGTGCGCCGGCGGGCCGGCCGCGCTCCACGGGGCCAGGACGGTCCCGGCCAGGGCCTGCCCCGGGAGGTGCTGGGTGACCAGCAGGGCGCGCGCGAGCGGTCCGTCGGGCTCGGGAGTGGCGGTGAAGGCAAGAACGTCGTCGGCGGCGTCGCCGAACCCCCTGCTGTCGTGAGCCTGCAGCTCGCCGTCACGGACGAGGAGGAGAGCCGAGCGGACCGACTGGAGCGACACCGCGTCGAGCAGACGCGTTGCCATGTCGCGCTGGCTCTGCGACGCGAGGATCCGGGAGACCGATTCCTTCAGCCGCACCAGCGTGGCGGCGAGATCCTCGGGCGGTTCCGGGTCCGGCGGTTCCGGCGCCGCGATCTCGTCCAGAAAGCGCCGGAAATCGTTCTTGAGGTTCCGGATGTGATCTTCGATCAGTTCCTCGAGCTGACTCTCCCAGCCCGTCTGTGTCGTCGGTTCCACCGCTTCCTCCCTGGGGATGCAGGTCGAATATAAGGTCGCGTTTCACCCGGCGCAAAACATGGTGGAGTCCGTCCGGGCGGACCTCGCGTGGCCCTCTCATCCGGCCTCTTCGGTGTCGCGCCAGCGATACAGATCCTGTTGCGCGACGTCCACACAACCGGGCGTCCGTGCAGACAGCCGTCCGTCCCCGCCTCGAACCGGGGAGCGAACTCGTTGACATGGATGAAGTTGTCATTGCAGAGGGAACGGACGTTCGCTGGCACGTATCGTGCTGAGAATCGACTCGATGTCGCGTCGAACCACCATCGCCCGCTCCCTGGAGACACGGGGCACCGGCCTCCATTCGGGGAAGCGGATCCGTCTCCGACTGGAGCCGGCCGCGCCGGGCGCCGGCCTGGTGTTCGTGAGGACCGACCGGGACGGGGTCGAGATCCCCGCCACCGTCGATCACCTGGCCGATCTCGCGTATGCGACCACCGTGGCCGCCGCTGGCGTCTCGGTGGGCACCGTGGAGCATCTGCTCTCGGCGGTGGCCGGCCTGGGAATCGACGACCTGCGTATCCTCGTGGATGCCCCGGAGGTGCCGGCGCTGGATGGCAGTGCCCGGGGGTTCGTCTCCCTGCTCGCCGATGCCGGGCGGGTCCGCACCCCCCATGCCCGGGATGTCCTGCGTATCCTGAGGTCCGTGAGTGTCCGGGACGGCGAGCGCTGGATGCGTATCGACCCGGCCGACCGGTTCGAGATCCGCTACACCATCGACTTCGATCACCCCGTGATCGGCCATTCCGAGCGGCGGTTCAGTGGTGACGCCCGGGTCTACGCCCGCGAGATCGCCCCGGCCCGCACCTTCTGCCGTGTCGAGGACGTCCCGGGGCTGCGCCGGGCCGGCCTGGCGGCCGGCGGGTCGTACGACAACGCGGTCGTCGTCGGGCGCGACGGCCTGGTGAACGGACCGCTGCGCTTTCCCGACGAGTTCGTGCGCCACAAGATTCTCGACCTGTTGGGCGATCTGGCCCTCCTGGGCGCTCCGGTGCTGGGCCGTGTCACCGCGGTGCGCGCCGGCCACGCCCTCCACGCCCGGTTGATGACGGCTCTCCTCGAGGAACGGGGCGCCTGGAGAGTGGAACCGGCCGTGCGGGTTCCCACCCGGGTGCCCGCCGTGGCGTCTCCGGCGGCCGTCGCTCCCGCCTGATCCTGTCTCCTCCCTCCCCGCCACGGGCGGCGGATTCGCCGCGACGAACCCCCACCGGTCGTTCCCCGGCAAGACTTCCGGCCGCCTGCGGGCTAGAATCCCGCTCCGGGAGGGCAGGGCGTGTTCACGAATCTTCGCAAGACCTCGATCCTGCTGGCAGCCGGCCTGTCGAGCCTGATCCCGGCGACCGCTGCCGGCGCCGGGGGCCCCTCACCCGGGCCTCACATCGCCTCGCTCGATCTGAAGGCCTCGGCGGGGCAACTCGAGGTGTCCTTTCGCCTCGAGGACGCGTTCGATCGCCGCATCCTCGCCAAGCTGGATGCCGGGCTCGAGGTGATCTTCCGGCATCACATCCAGGTCCGGCGCAAGCGCACCTTCTGGTTCGACGGGAGCGTGGCCGCCAAGCAGATCGAGACCAGCGTCATCCTGGACGGGCTGACGCGCCAGTACACGCTGCGGCGCAAGATCAACGGCGGCCTGGTGGAGACCCGCACGACGCCCGACGCCGGCGAGATGCGCGAGTTCATGACGCACACCACCGGGATTCTGCTCGACCTCCCGGAGAAGCTGCCGCTGGATGGCAAGACGGAGGTCCGCGTGCGCTCGACGCTGGAGACGAGATTCTTCCTGTTCTTCCCGTACGCTCACCAGACCGACTGGGTCCGCCTGCAGCTCAGTCCGGCGAGGGGTATCGAGGTCGGAGATGGCGACTAGGTTCCGCCTGAAAGGTGAGCGGCTGCTCATCCTGGCGCTGGTCACCCTGTTCCTCTTCGTCTCGCTGGTCTATGTCCTCCTCCAGAAGGCCGAGGCCTTCTCGCCGAAGTACTTCACCAACACGGTCCTTCTCTCGGTTCTCGGATTCGTCAACGCCATCCTCATCCTGGCGCTGCTGTACTTCCTGTTTCGCAACCTGATCCGCCTGGTCGCCGATCGGCGCCGCGGCATCCTGGGCTCCCAGTTCAAGACCAAGCTGGTGGGCATCTTCCTCGGACTGACGCTGATCCCGTCGATCCTGCTGTTCGTCGCCGCGGGAAAACTCATCGAGCACTCGATCAAGAAGTGGTTCTCGACACCGGTGGACGAGGTGGTGCGCGCCAGCCAGGATGTGGTGGACTCCACGTACCAGCGTTTTCGCGGGGAGGCGCTGCACTTCGCGCGCCGGGTGGCGGACGACGTCGCGTCGCGTCGCCTGCTCTCGTCCTCCCACCGCCGGCTGCTGCGCGATGCCATGGAGGAACGGCTCCAGGAATATCGCCTCGATCTCATCGTCGTCTCCGCCGGGGGCGAGGAACCGATCATGGTGGTCAATCCGCGCCTGTCGCTCTCCGTGGTGGCCGGTTTGCCGAACGACATCGTCGAGCGGGCGTCGAGCGGGCGACCGGCCGACCGCATCGACGAGATCGGCACCGGGCGCATCGTCCGGGCGGCCGTGCCGGTGCCCTCCACCCTGGCCCGCGGCAGCCCGGCGGCCGTGGTCTCCGTCGGCTACGAGGTGCCCGTGCGGGTCGCCGATCTGACCCAGCGCATGGCCCGGGCGGCGGAGGATTATCGACAGACCAAGGCGCTGGAGAGTCCGATCCAGCGCTCCTACTATCTGGTCCTCATCCTGGTGACCGTGCTGGTGGTGTTCTCCACCGTCTGGGTCGGTCTGGCCCTGGCCCGGCGCATCACCGTGCCGATCCAGCTTCTGGCGGAGGGAACGCGGGAGATCTCCGCCGGGCATCTCGACTACCGTGTCGACATCGACGCCGATGACGAGATCGGCATCCTGGTCGATTCGTTCAACCAGATGACGCGGGATCTACGCACCTCGACCAGGGAGCTGGAGGAGCGGCGTCGCTACATCGAGACGTTGCTGGAGAACATCACCCCGGGTGTGGTCTCCCTCGATAGAACGGGCCGGGTGACCACCATCAACCGCTCCGCCTGCGGCCTTCTGGATATCGCCGGCGCCGGCCCGGTGCACGCCCTGCCGGTCTCGGACCTGCTGTCTCGCCCGCGACACGAGGAACTGAGGGACCTGGTCACCGCGGCCCTGGCCGATGCCGAACCGGTTCTCGAGCGGCGTCTGAGCATCCTGTCCGCCGGCCGGACCCTGACGTTGAGTGTGACGCTCACGCCGCTGCGCGACGTGGATGGGGCCTCGCTCGGCCTGATCGTCGTGCTGGAGGATGTCACGCGGCTGCTGCGCGCCGAGAAGGTCGCCGCCTGGCAGGATGTGGCCCGGCGGCTGGCCCACGAGATCAAGAACCCGCTCACACCGATCCAGCTCTCCGCGCAGCGCATCGCGAAGAAGTTCGCCGAGGGGAGTCCCGACCTGGGCCAGGCGGTCGAGGAGGGAACCGAGGCCATCGTGGAGGAGGTCAACGCCCTCAAGCGCCTGGTGAACGAGTTCTCCCGCTTCGCCCGCCTGCCCAGCGTCAATCGCCGGCCTGTCAATCCCCATCACATCATCGATCAGACCATCGCGCTCTACGATGGTTCCCACAGGGGTCTCACCTTCGTCCGCGACTACGGCGCCAACGGCGACCTGGTGCAGATCGATCCCGAGCAGATGAAGCGCGTGTGCATGAATCTGTTCGACAATGCCATCGAGGCGATGCAGGGGAGTGGCACCATCACCGTGGCCACGCGCAACCTCCCGCGACACCAGGGTTTCGAGCTGGAGGTGCGCGACGAGGGGCCGGGGGTTCCGGAAGCCGACCGGGCCCACCTCTTCGAACCGTATTTCTCCACCAAGGCCGGGGGCACCGGCCTTGGCCTGGCGATCGTCAGCCGCATCATCGCCGACCACGACGGCAGCGTCCGCTGCGAGAGCCAGGTTCCGGGCGGCAGCCGGTTCATCATCGAACTCCCGGCGCAGGCCTGACGGTCACCGGGCGGAGAAGCCATGTCCCGACACACGATACTGGTCGTCGACGATGAGGCCGGCGTGCGGACCACCCTGTCGGGGGTGCTCGCCGACGACGGGTTCCATGTCGTGCTGGCCGACGGGGCGGACGCGGCCATGGAGAGCATCCGGACCGACCCGCCGGCGGTCGTGCTTCTCGACGTCTGGATGCCCGGCAAGGACGGCCTGGCGATCCTGCCGGAGATCCGGGCGGCCGCTCCCACCGCCGTGGTGGTGATGATCTCCGGACACGGCACCATCGAGACCGCCATCAAGGCCACCCGTCTGGGAGCCTTCGACTTCGTCGAGAAGCCGCTCTCCCTCGAGAAGATTCTCGTCACGGTGCGCAACGCCGTGCGGCAGAGCCGGCTCCTGGTCAAGCAGCGGATCCTGTCCCGCCAGCTCGCCGGCGACGAGGAGCTGATCGGCGAGCATGCCCAGATCCGCGCCCTGCGGAAGCAGATCCTGCGGGCGGCCCCGTCGGCGGCGCGGGTGCTGATCTACGGCGAGAACGGCACCGGCAAGGAACTCGTCGCCCGGATGATTCATCGCCACTCGCCGCGTGCCGGCGAGGCGTTCATCGATGTCAACTGCGCCGCCATTCCCGAGGAACTGATCGAGTCGGAGCTGTTCGGCCATGTGCGGGGGGCGTTCACCGGCGCGACGGAGACCAAGAAGGGCAAGTTCGAGCTGGCGGATGACGGCACGCTGTTTCTCGATGAGGTGGCGGACATGAGCCTGAAGGTCCAGGCCAAGGTCCTGCGCGTGCTCCAGGAGCAGACCTTCGAGCCCGTGGGAGGGTCGCGCCGCGTCACGGTGGACGTGCGCGTCATCGCCGCCACCAACAAGGATCTGGAACAGGAGATCCAGGAGGGACGGTTCCGCGAGGACCTGTACTTCCGGTTGAACGTCCTGCCGATCGTCGTGCCGCCGCTGCGGACGCGGGGGGATGACGTCCTGCGGCTGGCGCGTCACTTCGCGGCGCAGTTCGCCAGCCGGTATGGCAAGGCGCCCAAGGAGTTCACCCCGGCCGCCGCTTCGGCCCTGTGCGACTACCGCTGGCCGGGCAACGTCCGCGAGGTGCGCAACTTCGTCGAGCGGGTCGCGATCCTGGTGGAGACCGATGTCGTCGATCTGGCCGACCTGCCGGCGGTCGTGCGCGGGCGGCACCCTGATACCGTCCTGTCGCTGCCGGACTACGCCAGTCTCCGGGAGGCCCGGGAGGACATCGAGCGCCGCTTCATCATGAAGAAGATCGACGAGACGGGCGGTAACGTGTCTCGCGCGGCCGAGCTTCTCGGCGTGGAACGCTCCAGCCTCTACCGCAAGATGAAGCAGTACGGCATCCGGGGCGAGGAGACCGGCGCCTCCGGCGGCGGGTGAGACGGCCTCGGCTGCCGGAGCAACCGCCGGCAGCTAGAATGGCGGGCGCCATGTCCGTTCCCAGTCCCTCAGGGCCAGCAGGCGATCTCGTGGACCGTCCGGTGCGCGTGGTCTTTCCCGTGCGGGTGGAGTTTGCCGGCAGTTCCTTCCAGATCCGCGAGTTCACCGCCAACCTCAGTGTCGCCGGCGCCTTCATCGCCACCACCGCGCCGCCCGCCCTGGGCAGTTCCGGTCGCCTGACCTTCCGGCACTCCCGCTGGGAGCACCCCTTCACCGTCGCGGCCGAGGTGGTCCGGGTGGTCGGTGCCGATGCGGCCACCAAGGAGTGTCCCGCCGGCATCGCCGTGCGATTCATGCACATCAAGGCCGGCGCGGCCGAGCAGCTCCGCCGGCTGGTGGCGGGCTTGCACGAAGGGTCGGTCGCCGAGGCCATCCGTCGCACGGTGCGCGACGGCAACCGCCCGCTCCTCGACGAACTGCGCCGGTGCCCCGCCGATCAGAAGGTCATCTTCGCCATGGCGGCCCGGGGTCCGGAGCTGGACGCCGTGATCCGGGAGGGCAACCCGGCTGCGGTCAGCCGGCTGCTGGACAATCCACGCCTGGAGAAGAAACACTTGCGTCTCATCCTGAAGGACACCCGGACGCCGGTGCGGTTGCTCTTGCTGATCCTGCGCAACGCCGCGTGGCTGGCCGACGAGGAGACGCGGCTCCTCCTGTGCCGCCACCCGCTGACCCCCCTGCCCCATGTCCTGCGCTTCCTGGGGACGCTCTCCACCCCGCGGGTCAGGGAGCTGGCCAACCTGGCCATCCTCCGCCAGGCCATCCGCGCCGCGGCCAGGCAACTCCTGAGCACGCGCCGGTGAGGCGCGTGCCGCAGAGAGCCCACCCACGCCGCGCCCGGTCCTTGATGCCGTGAGCCGGGGCCACCAAGAAGCGCGCGCCGTCGAGCGAGGGAAGCGCTGTCGCGGCCAGCCCTGCGCCGTGTGCGGGTAGAATCGACAGCAGGATGTTGCGAGGTGGCCGTCAGGAAACGATGGCTACCGGCTGCCCGGACAAGGCGCTGGACCCGGGAGGAAACCGGACATGATCGGCCAGACCATCGCGCGCTACGAGGTGACAGCCAAGCTCGGCGCCGGCGGCGTGGGCGAGGCGTAGCGGGCGCGGGATACCCGCCTGAACCGCGATGTCGCCCTGAAGCTCATCCCGGACGTCTTCGCCGAGGATGCGCAGCGCATGAGCCGGTTCCAGAGGGAGGCGCAGCTCCTGGCCTCCCTCAACCATGCCAGCATGGTCGCCATCTACGGTGTGGAGGAGTGCGGCGGCAAGCGGGCCCTGGTGCTGGAACTGCTGGAAGGCGTGGACCTCTCGGAGAAGCTGAACACCGGCACCCCGCCGGTAGACGAGGTGGTCGACATGTGTGTGATCTCGGCCGAGTTCCTGGCGGAGTGGACATCCGGTTTGCGATCGCGCGTCAGCCACGTCAGCTCGATTGACCTATCCGTCCCTGGTTGACGAGACGGCGCTTGACCGGGGGTGTTCGACCACAATGCTCTCTGCGCTGTGGAGGCGATGCGTCTTGCCTCGCTCTCACTCGGCGCCTCTGTCGACGGTGTGCGCTGAAACGCCAGGCCGAGACGACCATTTTCGGCGGCCATGTGGTGCACGGCGGCATGGGTACCGAGCATTCCTCCGGCGAGTGACGTCCGCCGGTGAAGAAAGGGCAGGCCGTCCGCGCTGGACGACCTGCCCTCGAACTGATCGATCTGTCAGCTTGCGGCGCCGCTGTCGCCTTTATTAACGGAGACTCTCAGGACGCGGCGAGTGCTCGGTGCCGGGAATACCAGAACCACAGGTGGCAGATCAGCGCCGTCAGGAAATTGATGAAACCAATTCCGGCCACATAGAAGTTCAGGCCGCGGTTTTCCGTCGCCATGACGTCGTGGAAGATCAAGGCCATGAGTGCCATGGCGACGGTAATACCGAGAAGAATACCCCAGCGGCTGGCCTGTCTGGCGAGTAGTCTCTCGTGTGAAGACAGCACGACCACCAGCGAGCCGAGGGAAGCGACAAATCCGCTGGCAGACTTGAGGACCAACAGGGTGCTGGGTTCAACCGACATTCTCCACCTCCACTGCAATCTTCATCATCTCGTGTCCGACGACAAAAGTCAACTGCCAGCACAGATGGCAAAGTCGACGCACTCGGCCAAGGCCAAGCCGGCGGTGCCCTCTTGTGCAAGAATTCCGGCAACACAACCGGCTCCAAACGTGCCTCCGCACAGGGCGATGAGGGCGGCCACACTGCCTACCAGGAGTGCGATGGTGGCGAAACAGCGAATGCCCTTCAGCCCGCAGCCAACTGGCACCGCGGCGGGGATCTCGGCGTCGAACTCCTCGAAGGCCATATCGAGTCCACGCCAGAAATCCGTACTTGCCTCTGCCAGGGCTGCCGTGGTCAGCAGGTCGTAGGCGCGCATATCGAGGTCGCGATGGCCGGGATTATTGACTCCCTGCCATCTCAGGTTTGCCACCTGACGCTCCATGCCCTTCTGCACGGCCGTACCCTGCGGTGAGACCACCTCGACCGTCTTCACCGGGCCGTAATTGTCTGGCAGTCTCGATCGAAGAGTCGTGGCGCCAAAGCGCAGCTCCGTCACTCCGGACCGCAGCAACCGGACCCGCAACTCCAGGGTCTCGCTCCACGGACTCGTGGCAGTGAAGACCGTGTTGTTCTTATCGCGTCGGGCCCCCACGACGAAGCCGTTGGAGGCCGTGAAGGTCAACTCGGGTTGCCCCGCCGGACCGCCTGTCGGGTGGACGGCGACTCTCTTCCGGCTGGCTGCGGGACCCATGTCTTCGACACGACGGGCACGATGGCCGGTCTGGTCGACGCCGGTAGGCGCGGCCCAGATCGACGAGGGCGCCCCCACAGCCAAGGTCATTGCGATACAAAGAGCAGATGTGAACTGCATCCCGCGACGCGTCAAGTGCGACTTCGTGTGTCTCGACAGCATCCGGGTCGGACTGCTCGAAGATATCCTGGTCCTGACCAGTTCATCCATCAACATGCTAACTCCTGCGCGCTGGCCGAGGCGACCGAAATGTCTGTCCAGACACACGACGGCTGTGGCCAGTGCTGTGGTGTCTTAGGTGCAGTGGGAATCAGGAGAGGCAGGAATCAAACAACAGTTGGTGTTGTATACGGTTATCGGGTCATTCTGTCAAGGAGAGATCGAGAAGTTCTCCTGTTTTTTTCGTGGAAGGATGCGGGCCCCCGCCGGCCGTCCCCCCCCTCTGGGTGAGGGGGGCGTCATCCAGGCGGTTGGCGGTTGTAGGTTGTTGAGGGGAAAGGAAAAGCGCATCACGACGCTCCTCAACAAGGTGATCGGTTTGCAAGGGGTCTGGGTCCGCGGGGTCGAGCCACCGGCCGGGAAGCCGCGGCTGGTCATTGAGGTGGTGCGCCGTGCGCGGCGGCCGCGTTGCGGCGGTTGTGATCAGCGTCGCCGTCGGGTCAAGGACCGGCGATGCCGCTCCTGGCGACACCTGGATTTGTTCGGCATGCGAACGTATCTCCGGTACCGCATCCGACGGGTGAACTGTCGCTGCTGCGGAATGAAGACCGAGCAGGTTTCCTGAGTAGCAGCCGGCAGTCGTTTCACCACACCGTTCCAACGCGACGTCGCGTGGCTGGTGCAACGCACGGACTTGATAGCTGCCCAGGACTATTCCTGCATTGCCTGACGTTGGGTCCGCAGCATCATCGAGCGCCTGCTGGAGAGCGCGTGGGATGCCGATCGCCGGCTGGACCACCTCGCTCGCGGACGGAAGAAGGGGAGGATCGAGGTGCTGCGACGTACCGCCAGGCTCCGGCGCGGAGTTCTCATCTGCACGGCAATCGGTGTCACCGTGCTCGTCGGGGGGGGGCCGCGGCCCGCGCGAGCAACGAGCGCCACGCGAGTGATCCGTCCGTGGCCGCCGCGCTGAATGATGGCGAGCCGGCGGGCACCGGGATCTTGATTCTCGATCCACGCGACCCGCTTCCTCTGGTCAGGGGACGGTTTCGCGACTTGCTGTCCAGCATCGGTGGCGGCTTCGCGGCCGAGGACCGCGAGGCGGAGATCGAAGCCGAGATCGATGCGTTGCTGGACGGGGACCTGTCCGCGCCGCTGCCGGATCTGGTTTTTTCACCCGGGGTCGGAGTTTGACGGGAGCCCGGCGGCCAGGTTTCTCGCGGCCTCGGACGAATTCGCGCGCAGTGACACCGTCTGTCCGGAAACCTGTCCGTTTCGCCAGCAGGACCGGGATGGGTTCCACGTTCACTTTCACCTGACCCGGGCGGCGGGAGGGGAGGGCGATACGGTGCTGGCGTTCGCGTTCAGTGGAAAGGCGCCGGAACACACGCCGTGAGGAACTCCCGACTACGATCTCTCCGCGACGCAGGATCTGCGTGTCGACTGGCTGGAGCGCTACTCCCGCCGCCGGGAGGCAGCGACAGAGGACGATGCGGTATCGGCGGCGACCAACCCGAAAGACGGACCCGATCCCCGGACCGTGGAACCATCCACCCGCCTGTTCGGCACGCGCGTGGTGGTGGGCGACACCCGCCGAACGGATGACCCGGAACAGCGTTGGGGCCATCCATCTGGTCCCGGCATGGCTCGCGGCTGCCGGGGCCGTGCACGGCGCGTCGCTGCCAGCGACCACCCGGGGAGGTGAACCGTTCCCGCTGCCGGACAGTCGCCTACTCGGCGGAGA
>JBHHZI010000049.1:0-20255 GCA_046757965.1 Acidobacteriota bacterium
GTCGTGGGTCCAGGTCGCCTGGCCCCTTGTCGTCGACCGAGGCGAGCAACGCCAGCTCGCTCTCCGGAAAGCCGACCTGGGAGTCCGGCGTGGACGGGTCGAGAACCGTCAGGCGCAGCGGCGTGGAAAACAGCTCGATCATCGAATCGAACGTGGCGCCGGCATCGGCGGTGGTGACGTCGACAACCGCGTGGTCCCCCTCGGCCGCCACGAAGTAGTACATGTCGATATCCGGCGGCGGCAGGTCCGCGGTATGCGGGTCGAATATGGAGGACCGGGCACCGAAGTTCATCAGGATGTCACGGCTGAACCACTTTCCACGCGGCTTCCCGACCGTCGGGGGCTTGACTCCCGGCGGAAAGATCCGGTCCAGAGAATCGTTGTTGTCTACGTTGCCGGTATCTCCCCGAATGGTTCCAATCCCGGGCATGACCACCGGTTCAAACCCGCGCTCGAAGTCGGTGAAGATAGGTGCCACCGCCGGGGTCCTCATGTAGACGATGCGGGTGCTCGGCAGCGCGATGTTGTTGCACGTCGCCTTGCCCGTGAAATCGCCACAGGAGAGGAACGGGTCGAAGCTGGCAGGGTCGCAGGTTGTCGCCGGCTGGTTGCTGCAGACGAAACTGGACGGGGCGTCAACATCGACGCAGGGAACCGACGCCACAGGACAGAGATCGCCGGCGAGACAGACGGCCGCCGGATCCCCGCATGAGCCGGCGGGGTCGCCGGGATCACACGCCAGGAGCGGGTCGGTGCTGCAGACATTCGCCTCCGCGCAGAGCGGCGCCACAGTTGTGCAGGTGGCGCCGGCCGTGCAGTCCGCGCTGGATGTGCAGACCGCCGCGGGGTCATCCGAGCAGGTCCTCAGGCCGCTGCAGAGGACCTGCCGGGCGCTGACGGCCGTGACGGAGAACGGCGGCACGAAGGAGATCTTGCCCACATTGGGGAGCCGATCCGTCGGCTCGATATCCGCGGCGGCGACAGCCAGGGCGGCGAGGTCGATGGCGGCCCCGCCGCCGACGAGACCGAGAGGCACCTGCGTCGTCACGACGTTGCCGGCCGCGGTCACCGGCAGCGTGGCCACCAGCGTGGCCGCCAGAGGGGCGCGGACGAACGGCTCCGTCAGCGTGTCGCCGACGTCCGCTTGGAAGGCAGGGAAGATATCCGTCCTGGAGTCCGGCACGGAGAACACGTGCGCTCCCGTCCGGTCCATGAACATCTCGATCTCGCTGCCCAGATTGTTCTGGACCACATAGGCATCCGGTGTGCCCAGACTTCCGGTGAGACTCGACGAGTCGGCATCGATGCTGACGATCACCTCCGACGCGTCGTCGACCACGTCCGCGAAGATGGCACTCAGCACCAGGTCGGTCGCTGTCACGTTGGTGCCGATCCCGATGAGATCAACCGGATGGGACGTGGGGCCGAAGAACCCCGTCGCATCCCCGACCGTATCCGCGACCAGGCTGGACGTCGGGGTCGATGCCGGCAGGGAGCTGCCGAAGAAGTTCCCGAGAACCGCCAGGTCCTGTCCGTCGATGGCACTGTCGGGCAGAAGATCCGCCTCCGGGACAAACGCAGCATCTCCGGCGTTCGTCCCGAAGCTGCGCCCCAGCGTGGCGAGATCGAAGCCATCCACACGGCTCGAGACATCGATATCGGGATTGCTCACCACCTGATCCAGCGAGGCCTCGGCCGTGGCCAGCAGCTCGTAGTAGAAGCTCACCCCCTTGCCGGAGGTTCCGGGTCGCAGGCGGACCTCGATACTGTAATCGCCATCGGAGGGCAGAGATCGCAGCAGAACGAACGGATCCAGGCTGAACGCCGAGGTGGACTGGTCGGTGAGAACATTCTGGGACGGATCGCGGACGATCACGCGGGCGTCGAGGAACGAGCCGATTCCAAAGGCATTGAGATTGACGAGCAGGCTCTCGCCGGCAGACGCGGACACGGTGAACAGATCCACGTCCCCGACCGCTCCGATGGTTCCCCGCACGGTCACCCCACTGGTCAGCGGTGTCGCCATGCCAAGGGTGTTGTTCGGCTCGCTCTCCTGCGGCAACGAGTCCACCACCTTCAGCCTGATGCGGTAGCCGAAACCGATCGGTCCCCCACGATTGAACAGGTCCGCCACGCCCACGACGATGTCCCCTCCCCGCGGCGGAACCACCCGGATGTAGCCATCAAGATTGACCAGGCCGAAACTGGCGCCGGCCGGCGCAAAGCTGCTGTCGTCACTCGACGCGAAGGAGACGCCGAGATCTTCCTGGATGAAGGCCGACACCACGCCGTCGAGCACGCGAACGGGGTCGATCGCGTCGAGATCCGCGATGAGGGTCATCCCCGCCGGAACCCGGACCTTGTACAGATCGACATCCTGGGCAACCTGCAGGTCGCCGCTGATCGCCGTGCCGTCAACATCGCCGGGCGTCACGTCGAGGGGAATCGCCTCGTTGAACGACTGGTTGGGCTCCGATTCGAAGGCCCCGGTGAAGAGCTTCAGAAACAGACTGTAGTCCTGAACAAATGCGGTCACCGAGAGCGCGGCCTTGGTGACCTTCACGAAGTAGGTGCCGGGAGTGTCGAGGAACGCCGCCACGGCCGGATTCTTCGCCGCGCCACTGCCGGAGATGTTGGTCCGGACAGCACTCGCGAGCACATTGCCGTCGACATCCAGGAGTTCGAACCCGAGCACCAGCGGATCGGCGAGCGGGTAATCCAGGGAGATGGCTGCGGTCACCGGCTCGGTGATATCGAAGGTGTAGAAATCGGCGTCCGGTGTCTGGCTGGGCTGGAGGGCGAGCACCGGGAAATCGGTGCCGAGTGTCTGGGCCTGGGCAAAGTCATCGTTCGGCTCGACCTCGGGCCGGCCTTGCTTGACATCGAGTGAGTACGGCGGCCGGGCCGGGTTCGTCGGGTCCAGGTTGCGGTTCGTGAAACGGATGAACCCCGGCCCGGGAGGCGTCGAGGCATCGAACGAGGTCTGCAGGGTCGGGGCAGGGAGGGTCCCGACGCTGGGGCGCCGGACCTCGGCACTGGTGGAGCAACCGGAGGTCGGATCCGCACATTCGGCCAGCCCGGCGAAGATCGAGCAGGTGCCGCTGTCGGGAACGCATTCCGAATCGACCGTGCACTTCTGCCCGGCATTGAGCCCACCCTGGCACACGTTGAATGGTCTGCAGTCCGCATCGACCGCGCAACCCAGGCTGTTATCCAGGCCCCCGACACACTTCGACCCGTTGTTGGTATCACAGAATGTCGCGCGGCAATCCGCATCGGTGACGCACATCTCGAGGGCATCGATGCCGCCGACACAGCGGTCGAGGGCGACCTGGCAGAACGGCACCTCGACCTCGCAGGTCGGCTGCTCGATGCAGTCCAGATCCGACGTACAGGCCGCGTCCTGCCTGAACCCCGCGTCGCACGCAAGGGCCGCCGGGTCGCAGGCCAGCGCGTTGTCGATCTCGCACTGGAAGATCGGTCCGCGCACCGGCGCGAAGTCGCAGACGCCGTCATCGGCAACGCAACTCCCCGCACCGGTTCCGGTGCACGCTGCACCGTCATCCGGCCCGCCCAGGCAGGTTCCGGCCAGGCACTGGACCTGGCAGTCGAGGTTCGTCGTGCACAAACTGTCGTTGTTGAAACCGCCGTCACATTCGGTGGGAAGCGTGGCACTGAGGAGTTCGACCCGCCCTGTGAAATCCCCCGTGAGACCGTTGACCCGGATCCGGATGATGTTGCCGGCCACGAGATCGGTCTTCCAGTAGTCCACGTCGCCGAGAAGATCGCTGGTGCCGACCAGCGTGGCCGTGGTGACGGGCATGATGGTCGCCGTCGACGGCGAATTGTTCGGTTCCTGCTCGTTGATGATCGTCTGGGCCCGGGCCGACCCGACAAGGCCCAGCCCGACCAGCGCCGCGGCCGGCAGGATCCAGCGCCGGACACGGCCTCCACTCGATGACATCCTCAAGACCTCCCCGCATGACACGGCGCACGGCTTCCCTGTGCGCGATCAGCCCGATCCGCCTCGCCAACCGCCACGATTCCGGTCCGACATTCTGAGGTGCGACGGCATCGTGAATTGTAGTGGAGCACGGCTCCGGGCGTCAACGCAGGCGGGTCCTGCCGCTGCATGAACGCCGCGGCGGCCCGGGTTGGACCGCGCCCCTGCCCGGGGCCGGCGCGAGAAGACCGACCCCGACCGTTTCGACCCGCCAGCGGCTCCTGCCGTCCGCCAGACCCTGTGATAGAATCCGCCGTCTGATCTCGATCTTGAAAGCTCGGGGGTAGCGCGGATGATCACCAGCAGAGGGTTTGGGCGGAGGGTTGTCTCCGCCACGAGTGCGACCATCATTTTCGCCGTTGCCGGCGTCGGAGTCCTGACGCCCCGGCCGGTACCGGCACAGGATGTGCACGAGATTCTCGTCGGCACGCTCGGCGACATGCCGTCAGACGTGTTCAACTGCGGGCGGAAGGGAATCCGGCCGGAATGCGGCCTGACCTACCGGTATTTCTGCGTGGACAAGCCTGACGAGATCAACTCGCCCGCCCTGCCGGCCGACGGAATTGCCCGATACCGTCCGCGATTGAAGATCTACATGGCCGATGCCGTGCATACCGGCAATTTCCCCGGTGCCACGAGCCTGGGGGCCGGACACGCGTGGAACCTCGTGTGGGATGGCATCAAGGATGCGGACTCGGCGGAACACATCGGCTACTACGCAGCGGTCTCGCAGATCGTCAATTACAGCGAGCTGGGTAATCCTCTGACCAGCACCTGTCTGCCGGTGACCGGGCAGTACGCCTGCTTCGGACAGTTCAAGGCGGACAAGGGAGCCGCGGTCCAGAACACGCCACTCGGGGAGATCGTCCCCGTGGGCGGCCTGTCGCCGACCCCGGTCCCGATCATCATCCGCAACGGTGATGACGCCGTGAGCCTCGTCTGGGAGCAGGCGGCGGCGGCGGTGAGCCGGGATGGCGCGCCCCTGCCGATCGAGGGCTACCACCTCTACGTCTACCCCGACCCGGTGACACCGCCGACCGAGCCGGAACTTCAGGAGGCGGCGATCCAGGTGGGAGATCTGATCCCGGTTACCACCACATCGATGGATCTGGCCCGCTCGGACCCGGCTCTGGCGCGCCTCGTGACCTTCTCCGCGGCCATCCGCGTCGTCTACAGCGGCGGTGTGGAAACCCTGCACTTCTCCGCCAACGGTCCGGCCACCGGGGTCGCGTTCGAGGACACGTCCGCGACCTCCGAAACAGATGACGCGACGGCCGCCGGCGGTGGCGGTGTGTCCCGGGCCATCGACATCGAGCACCTCTTCGCGGAGATCCGAAAGGTGAAGAACGCCCAGGACGCGGACCAGGATATGTTCGTCTCGACGGTCGATCTGGTCGGTGAGCCGACGGGCAAGCTGCTCGCCGGCACCACCGTCCGCGTGTTCATCGACTTCAACGACGAGGGCCTCGCCGACACCGCCGAGGAGCCGGGCAAATCGGCGCATGCGGACGTGACCCTTTCTGCCACCATCGCCGCCGAGGGCGGCGGCGTGCCGCACACGAAGTTCTCAGGCGTGAAGGGCATCGAGGCCCATTCCCGGGTGGACTCGAAGACGGGCCACGTCGTCTTCGCGGTCCCGATGGACGAGCTCCTGGCATCGGTCAGCAACGCCAAGCTGCGTGCGTCCGACGTGGGAGGCAAGCGCCGCATCCTGATCTGGGCCGAATCAGCGCGCGAGAAGGACCGGGACCGCGTGCCGAACACCAACGACGGCGACGGTCCGACCATCGCCAGCGAAGCGGTCGCCTTCACCTTCTGAGAGCCGGCGATGGAGGGGGCGCGGGAACCGCCGGGAGGTCCGCAGGACGCGGGCCCGGGCTCGGCGTCACCACGTGGTGGACCACGTAGACAGCCAGGAAGATCCCGCCGGTCGCCAGATGTGCCCACGCCATCATCCTGATGGCCGGGTCGGACATGAGCACCTGGATCAGCACGCCGGTCGCGATCATCGGCACCACCAGCACGGCCACTGCCACCCCGGTGCGCCGGCCCCGCCGGCGGCCGGCAAGGAAGCGATCCTTCGCATGGCCGGCCATCGTCATCCCCAGGACGAGCACCAGGAACGGCACCGAGACGACATGCAGCTTGAGAACGAACGGCTGCCAGGGGTGATTGACCACGGCAAAGGCGTCCGCAGGGGACATCCATCGCTTCATCACATGCAGGATGAGGCCGGAACCGCCCGCCAGCACCGTGGCCGCCAGGAGCACGGACCGCTCGAGCCGGCTCATCATCGCGGCCCGGCCTCCCGCGGCGAGCGGACCGGGTCCCCGGCCGGCGTCAGGACCGCATGCAGGGCCAGCACCCGCCGGACCGCCAGGGTCACCGCCCGGGCGGTGAGAGATGCCCCGGTCATCGGCTGGATGTCCCGGTCCAGGGCCAGGTCCGCTCCCAGAGACTGGTCGTCGAACTGGCGCAGCCAGGCCGGTCTCGCCAGGT
Organism: Acidobacteriota bacterium; assembly: GCA_046757965.1. Classification (GTDB taxonomy): domain Bacteria; phylum Acidobacteriota; class Polarisedimenticolia; order SMYD01; family SMYD01; genus JBHHZI01. The sequence goes on from JBHHZI010000049.1 coordinate 6,503, forward strand.
AGTCCGGTGGTTCACCGAAGGCGATGATCTCGACGCGGACCACCCGTCCGTCGCCCGAGACGACCACCATGATCGTCTCGTTCTCGGTGCGCACGCGGTGCGTGTCGAAGTAGGCCACACCCAGGAACCGGTCCCCGTCGTGGCCGATGTAGCGCGGCACCATGGCCGTCTCGATGGGAACCCCGGGTCCGGCCAGAGTCCGGGCCCGGTCGAGCTCGGCCGGCGCCAGGAACGCCGTGCGGCGCTCCACCTGCGCCCCGGAACCGAAGGCCAGGTGGAGGGCCTCGTCCCGCGACAGGATCACCCGCGCCGGCGTGACCGCCCCGGGCAGAAGAGTGCCGAGCCCGATCATCGCGGGCACCAGGACCAGGGCCCGCGCCCGGCCGAATCGTTCAGACCACCTCACCGCCGGCTCCCTCCTCGCCTGCCGGTGTGCCACGCCGGCACGCGCCACCGAGACCGGCCGGGGCTCATCAGAACAGCCATCCGACCGCCACGTTGAACTGGTCGGTGCCGGTGCCCGCCTCGTTGTCGTAATCCTGGTAGTCCACCTTGAGCACGACGTTCGGGATCGGCTTGTAGGACAGACCATAAGTCCATATCTCCACATCGTTCGCCGGATCCCGGGTGAATCCCGCCGGGACCTCGTCCTGCGTGTCGAACGCCTCGTAGCGCACGAACGGGATGAGCGCCTGCTCTGTCGATCGGGGGGCCAGGATATCGTATCCCGCCTCGAGGTAATGGCCGGTCATCTGCTCGCCGACAGACGCGGAGGGGTCGGTGAGCATCCGCGTCGGGTCCTGGAAATCGTTGATGAGCGCCGCGTCATCGACATCGATGGTCACCCACAGTCCGCGGGTCTGAAGACCCCGCCAGCGCCATTCGACATGCGCCTCGAGGATGTCGGTGGAGGCGTCGATGCGCTGCAGGCTGGTGGGCGCCACCGCGCCCTGCCCGGCGTCACCGGTGTAGAACGACGCGCCCACGGTCAGGCCGGAGCGCACCCTCCAGTCGGCCCGGGCGACGAAGGCCAGATCCTCGGCCAGCGCCTCGGATCCCTTCTGCCGGCCGCCCCGGATGCCTCTCGCCGAGAAACCGCTCTGGTCCAGGCCGGCGGCATCGAGCCCGCTGATCACGTAGGCACGATACGACACCGGGCCGACCTCTCCGAAGACGCCGGCACCAGTTTCACTCCACGTGGTCGGGATGAGAAACCGCGCCACGTCGGGGCGGCGCGCCCCCAGAAAGATCGGCGGCTCGTGCAGCTCGTTGATGAATCCCATCGGCATCAGCAGGAGACCGGCACGAGCGCCGATGTGGTCGTTGAAGCGAAAATCGAGGTAGCCGAATTCGACCTCCACCGCCCCGTTCTCCTCGGTGTTGGCATGCTCGTACTCGATCTCCGAGTTGAACAGGATGCGGTCGTTGTACTTGTAGCCGAAGTAGATGATCTGCCTGAGAAAATCGAGCTGGTCGGTCTTGCCGCTGGCAGCCCCGTCATCTCTCTCCGTATCGAAGTTCTGGTACAGCATCTCGCCGTAGCCGCCGAGGCTCACACCGCCGGAGGCGGAGTAGACCTTCGACGCCGCCGGGCCGAACCCGCGGATCGACTCCGCCGCCGGGGGCGCCGCCTCGCCAAGGGTCAGGTCCTCGATGGCCTCGGACAGGATCTCGATCTGGCGTTCCAGCTCGTCGAGCCGTTCCGATGGCGCGGCCTCGCCGCCCTTGAGCCTTTCCATCTCGGCCTGTAGAGCCGCCACCTGCCTCGTCAGCTCGCGGACTCGCTCATCCAGGGCCGTCGTCTCATCGGTCGTCTCCGTCGACGACGGGCTCGCCACGTCGTGGGGCCCCACCGACGGAACTGCCAGAGACGCGGCCGGGAGAACGACCGGGACCGTCACGGCCAGCATCCCGAGGGTGATCCGGCCGAGGAATCGGCCACCGAGCCAGGTCGACGCAAGGCGGCGGACCGCCGTCCCCCCGGTCCCACGCCCGGCCCCGGAGCTGTCACGCCACGGGCAATCCGCGCAGCGCCGCCCCCGGCCCTCTCCGGGAGAGATGGTCGGCAGACCGCCGGCCGGCTGGCAGCGGCACGCAGGCCCCGCCGCGGTGGCACGCCCCCAGCCGGGACGAGGGAACACGCGGCGACCAGTGGATGTGGCGGAGCCTGCAGAGTTGAACCGTTGCCTCCCTGATTCGATGTGGTCTGCGCAGCTCATCGATTGCCTCTCTGGTTTGATCCAGTCTGCGAAGTTCATGGATTGCCTCTCTGGTCTGATCCAGTCTGCGAAGTTCATGGATTGCCTCTCTGGTCTGATCGAATCTGCGAAGTTCATCGATTGCCTCTCTGGCTTGATCGAGTCTGCGAAGTTCATCGGTCGTCTGGTTCGTCCGCGACGACGTCCGGACAGCGCCCGTTCACGCCGTCCGCCAGTTCCACGCGCCCGTCCAGGCCGGGCGTCCAGATGGCGCACAACCCGTGCGCTTCCTTGATCAGGAAAAGTGCCTGGACCCGTCCCTGCCGCGTCGCCCATGCCATGCCGTCATCCGGTCCCATGACGAACAGCGCGGTGGAGAGGGCGTCCGCCTCGACGGGATCGACACTGACCACGGAGACACTGCCGGTGAAGCCGGCCGGGGTGCCGGTACGCGGGTCGAGAATGTGGCCGACCGACCGGTGGCCGACGCTCTTCGCACGCTCACTGTTGGATGAGGTGGCCGCGGAGACATCCTCGATGTCCAGCCAGGCGGCGGCGCGGCCGCGGGCGCGCGGATCGGCCACGGCGACCGGCGGATGACCGCCACCGTGCAGGGCGATCTGGCCGCCGAGATCGAGACTCCAGCGGGTCGCGCCACCCTCTTCCAGGGCACGGGCCGCCGCGGCGATGCCGACTCCCTTGCCGAACGCCCCGGCGTCCAGGGTCGCTCCCGGGAGGCGGCGGCGCACGGTCCGCGCGGCCAGGTCGATGTCCAGCAGATCGAGCCCGGAGCCGCGTCGCGCCACCCGCAATGCTTCCGCCGTCGGAATGCGGCCGGCGCCGCGCAGGTCCCAGGCGGCGACCAGCCGGCCGATGGCCGGATCGAACGCGCCGCCGGTGGCGTCGCTCAGCTCCCGCGCGCGTGCCAGATCCGCCGCCAGCTCGCCCGAGATCGCGACCCGGCGGCCGGGTGTCGCGCCGTTGAGGCGAGACAGTTCGGAATCCTCCCGCCAGCTCGATAGCCGCGCCTCGACCTGCTCGATGGCGGATATCGCCATCTCGAGGCGGGCGAGCCCCTCCCGGCGGGACGGCGCCGAGACCTCGAGGGCACAGGGACTCCCCATGGCCACCACCACCCGGCGGACAGCCGTCGCTCCGCTGCCCATCGGGTCGTGCGCGGGAGGCGGCCCGGCTGGAACGGATCCGGCCACGCCGACCAGCCCTGCCGCGAGGAAGGCCCCGCGGCCGAGTCTCGCCACACGCGGATGCAGACGGCCACCTGCCTTCAAGAAGGAATTGCGACTCAATCTCAATAAGCTGGCGGACAACACCTCCCCTCCGGGTTCATTCGGCATCGACGGACTCTCTGTCAGGTGTGGATCGGCCGCACGAAGATCTCCCGGCACACCTCGCGATCGAGGGCCACCGAGGTCTCTCCGGCCTGCACGATGATCGATGGACGACTCTGCTTCAGACGGACCGTGCCGCCCGGGCGCAGACCCAGAGCCTGCAGGCGATCCAGCCGCCGGTACAGAGCGGGAGTGATGAAGACGACCCTCCCGGGCTGGCCGATCGCCAGGTCGGTGAGGGGTTGCACCAGGGGGCTCGCGTCGCGGCGAAACGCCGCGCAGCAATCCCCTCTCGGAATCGACTTGCCGTGGGGACAGCCCGGCGGATGTCCCAGGAACGTGCAGATCCTGTCGGTGACCTCGGCCGACAGGATGTGTTCCACCTGGCATGCGGTGCTCTCGGAATCGGCCTCCTCGAGTTCCATGACCTGCAGGAAGAGCACCTCGGCCAGACGATGCCGGCGGACCACCGCCCGGGCGACAACCTCGCCCGGGGCCAGCAACAGGACCTGATCGCCGTGCCGGGCGACCAGACCGTCTTCCTGCATGGTCTGCAGGACCGTCCCGGCCACCTCACGACCGAGCTTCGAACCACCGACCACCCGCTCCAGGTCCGACTCGTGGCGCTCCGCCAGCGAGAAGATCTCCTCGGCCAGCTCCTCGATCCGGTGCTCGGCCAGCATCGGGTGGGTCATGACTCTTCCCGCGTCGAATCGAGGGCATGCCGGCCGGTGAGGCGTCGCGCCCAGCGATGGAAGAAGTCCAGCACCGCCGACCGCGGTGGCAGGGCGTAGCCGCAATGGGGGCAACCCAGGGTGCCGCAGCCGCCGGAGATGCCACAGCTGCCGCACACCTCGACGCCATGGACGAAGCGGTAGCCGCAGAGGGGGCACTGGATGCGGGGGTCATCCGGACCGGGAGCCGGCGCTGCTGTCGAAGCTGGCCGCCTTGCATCGGTCCGGCTCATAGCGTGACTCCCAGTCCGCGCAGCAGCGCGTTGAGCCCTGCGCCCGCCAGAAGAGCGAACGGAAAGATGAATGCCGCGATCATCGCCGCCGTCCTCCAGCCCCGTTCCTTGACGATCATGAACAGGTTGGCGATGCACGGAATGAACAGGGTGATGGTCACCAGCGAGACGACCAGCTGGATCGGATCCAGTTCACCGGCATTGTTCATGGCCAGCAGCCCGGCCGCGCCGAAGTCGCGGCGCAGAAACCCGATGATGAACACCTCCGAAGTGCGTGCCGGGAGATCGAGCAGCGAGACGATCACCGGGCTGGAAAGGCGTTCCGCCAGGGCCAGCAGGTGCAGCCGGTCGGCGACGAACAGGATCACCGTGCCCAGCACGAACAGCGGAGCTGCCTCCTTGAGATACCACTCGATGCGGGCCAGCGTCTTCTGCAGGATGTTCGTGAATCGCGGCCAGCGCAGGGGTGGGAGCTCGAGGATGAAGTCGGACGATTCACCGGGCAGCAGCCGTGACGCCAGGAACCCGACCAGGAACAGGGTGCCGATCACCGACCCGAGCCAGATGGCGGTGACCGACCATCCCAGGCCGCCGAGCAGCCCGAGGATCACGCCGAGCTGTGGCGAGCAGGGCACTCCCAGCGCCAGCAGGACGATGACGACGAGCCGTTCCTTGCGTGACTCGAGGATGCGGGTCGTCATGGTTGCCATTGTGTCGCAGCCCAGACCGAGCACCATCGGCAGGACGGCCTTGCCGTTGAGCCCCATGAGGCGGAACAACCGGTTCACCATCACCGCCAGACGGGGCAGGTAACCCGAATCTTCGAGAAATCCGAAGGCCAGGAAGAACGTGGTGACGATCGGCAGGATGATGGCGAACGCATACGTGATGGCCATGGTCAGCACGCCATACTCGCCGACGATGAAGTCGCGCAGGATCGGGATCGGGACGAAGCGATCGAAGAAGCCGATGGCCGCCGGATTGATCCAGCCGTTGAAGATGGTCTGTTCGATGAAATCGACGGCGGTGCCGGCGCCAAACACGCCGACCAGCTCGTACGCCACCCACAGCACCACCGCCAGGACGGGCACGCCCCAGACAGGATGCGTGCTCATGCGGTCCAGCCAGGCACCGAGACGGCGTTGGCGGGTGTGGCCCGCCACCAGAACCCGGGCTGCCAGACGATCCACCGCCGCCAGACGCTCCTCGTTGATCACCACCCGGAGGGGTTTGTCGTCCGCCTGCCTCAGGCCCTCGCGAATCCGGCGCAGCTCGTCCATGACCTGCGGCGTGACCCGCTCATGCAGCCATGCCGCCAGGGTCTCATCTCCCGCGAGCACCATCAGGGCCAGAGAGCGGGCCGCGACCGGTGCGGCCGGCAGCAACGGGATGACCTCCGCCACACCCTTCTCGATGGCCGGTGAGTACCGCACCCGGAAGGCGGCGCGCCGCGCCCGGCCCGCCGCCCGCCCCAGATCTCGGAGTCCCTCGCGGCGGACGGCCACCGTCGGCACACAGTCGACACCGAGCAGCTCGGAGAGGCGGGCATGGTCGATGGCCACACCCCGCCGCGCCGCCTCGTCACCCATGTTCAGGCAGACGGTCAGCGGCAGCTCCATCTCCGCCAGCTGGACGGTCAACAGGAGCAGCCGGTGCAGATTCTTCGCGTCTCCGACCTGCACGACACAGCAGCCCTCTCGCGCGAGAAGGATGTCCCGGGTGACGGCCTCGTCCTCGGACGTCGGGATCAGGGTGTTGGTCCCCGGCGTGTCGAGCACCGCGACGCCCTTCCAGTCCGGCACGATGCCGGCCGCGAGCCGGCCGCGGCTGATCTCGACGGTGGTGCCCGGATAGTTGGAGACGGTGGTGTAGGTCTGGGTCAGGTAGCCGAACAGGACGCTCTTGCCCACGTTCGGGTTGCCGACCAGCACCAGCGAGTCGACGGCGCGCCCCTCCGGCGTGCGGGCGACGTCGACGTCCGGCGGACAGATGGCCCCGGTGGCCGCGGGAGAGGAACTCATGCGGCATCCCCCCCGGCCCGCACGGCCCGCCGGCGGCATGGACCGCAACGGCCCGAGATCTGGTGGGAATGGGTCAGCGGCTCGAAGTCGAGGGCACGGCAGACCTTCTCCTGCAGCCGCTCGATCTCCTCGTTGTGAAACTCGAGAATGGCTCCACATGTGACGCAGTAGAGATGATCGTGATGGGCGTGCCCGGCGACCCGGTGGGCCCGCTCGTAATGCGTCCCGGCATCAGGAAACGCCTCGCGCCGCACCAGGCCCGCCTCGACCAGCAGGTCCAGGGTGCGGTAGATCGTCGCCCGGGAGATCCTCACGCCGTTGGTCCGGAACCGGACGAGCAGGTCGTCCGGACGGAAATGACCGTCGATGAGCAGGACCTCGTCGAGAACGCGGCGCCGCTCACGGGTCATCCGCAGGCCCTGGGCCTGGAGATGGCTCTGGAAGGTGCGGTCCTCCCGGCCCTCCACGGGGGGCCTGGCGATGGTCGAGCGTGGGTCCACGGTGACCTCGAGCCCTACTTGAGATTCAGTCTCAATATCAATCTACACCTTTTGCTCCGTCCTGTCCAGGTTCGGGCCGGATCCGCCGTGCTAGGCTGGGCCGGTCGTGTCCGGCGTCCACCTCATCGGCATCTGCGGGACCGGGATGGGTTCCCTGGCGGGACTCTTCCGGGATGCCGGCTGGGAGGTCCGGGGCTCGGACCTGTCCATCTACCCGCCGATGAGCCACCTGCTGGCGGAGCTGGAGATCCCGGTGATGAACGGCTTCTCCCCCGCTCATCTGGACTGGGGGCCCGCGCTGGTCGTGGTCGGCAACATCGCCCGGCCGGACAACCCCGAGGCGGAGGCGGCCCGCCGCCGGGGCCTGCGGTGCACCTCGATGGCGGCCGCCCTCGAGGAGTACTTCCTCGCCGACCGCCACGTCGTGGTGGTTGCCGGCACCCATGGCAAGACCACCACCACGTCGCTTCTCGCCTGGGTTCTCGAGCAGGCCGGCACGGATCCCGGCTATCTCATCGGCGGGGTCCCGCTCCAGCCGGGGGCCCGCAGCTTCCGTCGCGGGAAATCCGATCTGTTCGTCATCGAGGGCGACGAGTACGAGACCGCCTTCTTCGACCGGGCGCCGAAGTTCCTCCACTACCGGCCGCGGACCGTGATCCTGACCAGCATCGAGCTCGACCACGTGGAGATCTTCCCGGATGCCGACGCCCTGATCCGTGTGTTCACACGGTTCGTCCAGCTCATCCCGCCGGACGGCCACCTGCTGGTCTGCGCCGACGACGAGCGGGCCCTGCAGGTCGCCGCATCGGCAACCGCCCGGGTCACGTCGTACGGGCTCGACCCGTCAGCCGACGTGGTGGGGACGGCCGTCGATGTCGGCCCGGAAGGCACGCTGTTCGATGTCGGAACCGCGACCAAGCGGCGCCTGCGCTCTCCCCTCACCGGTGACCACAACCTGCGGAACCTGATCGCCGTGGCCGCGTGCCTCCCGGATCTGGGTGTGGACGATGCCGTCATCGAGCGAGGGCTTGCCTCGTTTCCGGGCGTGGCCCGGCGCCAGGAGCTCCGGGCAGAGGCGGGGGGCATCGCCGTCATCGATGACTTCGCCCACCACCCGACCGCCGTCCGGGAGACGGTTCGTGGCGTGCATCAGCGTTTTCCGGGGCGCCGGCTGGTGGCCATCTTCGAGCCGCGAACCAACTCCTCGCGGCGCGGGCTCTTTCAGGAGGCCTATGCCCGGGCGTTTCAGGCCGCTGACGAGGCCATCATCGCTCCGGTGGACCATCCCGAGCGCGCCCCGGTCGGCGACCGCCTCGACCCGGAACGTCTGGCGGCCGACATCACGCGGGGCGGCACGCCTGCGGTGCACCTGCCGTCGGTTGCGGCCATCGTCGACCACGTCGTCGCACACAGCCGGGCCGGGGACGTGCTGCTCGTCCTGTCGAACGGTGCCTTCGAGGGGATCGTCGACCGCCTCGTTCGCGCCGTCGGCCAGCCGGGATCGGGGCGGCCTGCCGGGGCCACCGGCGACTCCGCGCGACCGCGCTGAAGGCGGCGTCAGGCCGGCGCGCCCACCTTCGACACCGCGTCGCCGTCGAGGGTCGCGGCCAGAGCCCGGTCGAGACGCTCCGCCGCCTCGTCGAGTTCCCCGGGCGTGACATTGAGCGCGGGACGCAGGCGGACGGAGCGTTCTCCCGAGCCCAGAACGATGAGCCCATCATCGAAGGCACGGGCAAGCAACGCCGGGCGGATCTCCGGCCGGACCAGGTCGAACGCCAGAAACAGCCCGCGGCCGCGGGCGTTGGTGATCTCCTCGGGATGGTCGGCCTGGAACGCCTCGAGGCGGGCGAGCCCGTGGGCACCGGCAGATGCCGCGTTGTCCACCAGGTGCTCGTCGGAGATGATCTCGATGAAGCGGGTCGCGCGCACCATGTCGGTGAGATTGCCACCCCAGGTGGAGTTGATCCGCGACGACATCGCGAAGCAATGATCGGCCACCTCGTCGACACGGCCGCCGACGGCGATTCCACAGACCTGGGTCTTCTGGCCGAAGGCGTGGGCAACCGGCTCGACATCGACGTGCTGGTGGGCCCACCAGCGACCGGTCATTCCCAGGCCGGTCTGGACCTCGTCGAGAATGAAGAAGATCTCGTGGGTGTCGCACAGCCGCCGGAGCGTCTTCAGGAACTCGCCCCGGAAGTGGTTGTCTCCGCCCTCCCCCTGGATCGGTTCGACGATCAGGGCCGCGATGTCATGACCATGCTCGCTCACCACCTGCTCGATCTGATCGACCGCGCGCTCCTCCGCGGCGACGACCGCGTCGAGCCGGTCGCCGGAGCACGGGAACGTGACCACGGGATTGTCGATGCGCGGCCACGTGAACTTCGGGAAATTCAGCGTCTTGGTGGGGTCGGTGTTGGTGAGCGACATCGTGTAGCCGCTCCGGCCGTGGAAGGCCTGGCGGAAATGGACGACCTGCCCACCCAGCCCCGCGCCCCGCCCTGCGGCCTCGTTCTTCCGGACCTTCCAGTCGAAGGCGACCTTCAGGGCGTTCTCCACGGCGAGCGCCCCGCCGCTCACCAGGAACAGGTGTCTCATCCACCCGGGGGCAGCCACGCGGCCGAACACATCGACGAATTCAGCCATCTCGACTGTGTAGATGTCCGAGTTCGACGGTTTGTTGACCGCCGCCCGGCCGATCCGGGACACGAACTCCGGCTCGGTCAGGCGCGGATGATTCATGCCCAGAGGATGGGAGGCGAACATCGTGAACATGTCGAGGTATGACCGCCCACTGCGCGCGTCGACGATGCGGCTGCCCGCGCTGTGCTCGAAGTCGATCACCAGATCGAATCCGTCCACGAGCATGAAACGCTGGAGTGTCTTCATCACGTCGGCTGGAACCACGATGCCCTCCGGGGAATGATGGCGGGAAACGTCTCTCAGTGTAGGCCGGGACCTGGCGCGTGGCAAGGCGATCCGGGCATCATCCGACCTGCTACCATGCGGCCGCGGGCAAGGGGGGAAGAGACTCGTGTCGTCACCCGACACCCCATCATTCATCCAGCCCGCGAATCTCACCCTGGCGGAGATTCGCCGACGGTGGTTTGCGCCCGGCGCGGCCGAGGTTCCGGTGCATGTGGTCCGGGCGCTGGCCGCAGATCCCCGGGCTGGAGCGGCCGCTCTCGTCGCCCGGGCGAGAGCGACCGAGCGACAGCGCGAGGCGGCGCGCGCCCATGACAGGCGGATGCTGGCGCACGAGACACCCCTGTGGCGCGCCGGCGCGCGACGCATCGCGGGCATCGACGAGGCGGGCATGGGTCCTCTGGCGGGACCGATCGTCGCCGCCGCCGTTGCCTGGCCTGCGGGCACCGCCATCAGCGGCCTCGACGATTCCAAGCGTCTCGACGCGGGCCGGCGCCAGCTGCTGTTCGACCGGATCAAGCAGGCAGCCGCGGCCTGGAGCATCGGCCTTGCGACGCCGGCCGAGGTGGATGCCATCAACGTGTACCAGGCGGGGCTGCTGGCCATGCGGCGCGCGGTCGAGGCGATGCGACCGGCCCCGACCCATCTGCTCGTCGACGCGAGGCGAGTCCCCGGGTTTGCCGGACCCCAGCAGTCCCTGGTCCACGGCGACCAGCTCTCGGCGTCCATCGCCGCCGCATCGATCGTGGCCAAGGTCATCCGGGACCGCATCATGATGAACCACGATCGGCGTTATCCGGGTTACGGTTTTTGCCGCCACAAGGGCTACGGCACCGCCGCTCATCGCCGGGCGCTGCGACGGCTCGGGCCCTCGCCGATTCACCGCAGGTCGTTTCATTTCAGTGACCTGGAGGATTCTTGACTCCCCACCGGACCGACCCTACATTGCGCCAGGGGTTCCCCCTCTCGGGAGCCCGCCGGGAGGGGTCCTCCGGTCGGCGGACGGCAGGGCCTCTCCCCTTTTCATCTTCCGCTCCCTCCGGGTCCGCTGTGTCCGATCTGCCGATACAGACCAAGCGTCCGTATGTCCGGCCCCGGATCGGCAACTCGCTGCTGCGCAGTGTCTGGTACCTCTGCGCGTTCGCTGGCCTGCTGCTGGTGGCCTTCATCCTGCCGCGGGCGCCGCTGCCCCCCGGCTCGCTCGAGGGCGACTGGCGCCTCGAACCGGCCACGCCACGATCAGGAAGAGTTCCACCGGTGATGACGCTGCTGGTACACGGCGGCCACTACACGCTCAGTTACTCGACCGACAGCGGTGACTCTCATCTGGAGATCGGTTCCGTCAAGGAGGAGGCCGGACGGGTGAACCTGGTGGCCCTGCGGGCGCTGACCGTGAACGCGGCAGGCGCGGGCAGTCGCTCCCTCCCTCCGGCCCGCTCCTTTGCCGTCGAGTTCGGAGACCAGGGAGTGAGGCTCACCGGCGCCGACGGCAGGATCCTGCAGGGAACGCGACAACCGTTCGCGCTGACCGGTGTGCCCTCGCCCGGGACAAGAGGATCATCCGGGCTGCAAGCCATTCAGCGGGATGAGTAGAGTCGCATGACGCCGGTCACGATCCCCAGGATCTGGACCTCGTTCGCCGGGTAGATCAGCGGCTCCATGGACGCGTTCGCCGGCTCGAGACGGACCCGCGTGCCCTCGAGGTGGAACGTCTTGAGCGTCGCCTCCTCACCGCGGATGAGCGCCACCACCACCTGCCCGTCCCGGGCCTTCCGGCACCGCGCGACGATGACGTAGTCCCCGTCGTGGATCCCCTCGTCGACCATCGATTCACCCCGGACCCGGAGGGCGAAGGTCTCACCCCGGCCCAGGAACGATTCCGGGACATCCAGGCGCTCATCCTGCTCGATCGCCTCGATCGGTTGTCCGGCGGCCACCACCCCTTTCATCGGAATCGCCACCGCCCGCGGCTGGCGGGCCATGTTGACGGGAACCAGCGAACGATTCTGATTCCAGCCCCGGGTGAGGAGACCCCGTTCCATCAGATGGCTGACATGCTTGTGGATCGTCGACACGGAACTCAGACCGAAAGCGCCCGCGATCTCCTCGAGGCTCGGGGAATAGTCGTGCTCCTGGACGAATGCCGTGACAAAATCGAGGATCTCCTTCTGGCGTTTGGTCAGTATCGACCCGGTTCTGCTCACCACCATGTCCGGTCTCCATATCGAGGGGCGGCTCCGCCGGTGCCGGGCTCACTCGCGCCGCGCGGCCGGGAAACGGCTTCTCATCCGGCCCCGAGGCTAGGAGGTCTCCACTCGAAAGTCAAGCGAAACCGCACCCGGCAGCCCGCAAACAGCATGCTGACTTGCGCTTGCAGCGCGAGTGTTCTAGTCTCACGACCCTGCCCCCTGGACTTTCTGCGAAAACAATGCGAAAGTAAGCCCGGTTCGGCCGTTTCCGGGGCGGTGTATACTGCGCCCATCCCGGCGGTGGTTCCGCACTCCCTCGGAGGAAGCCGATGTCGTCTCGAAGCAAGGAAACACCCGACAAGAATCGCACCGTCGAACAGGTCGTCGAGCAGATCGAGAAGCAGTTCGGCAAGGGTTCGATCATGCGGCTGGGGGACGACCATCCGCTGTCGGACGTCAGCGTCATCTCCACCGGCAGCCTGGCACTCGATTCGGCGCTGGGCGTCGGCGGCGTGCCGCGTTCCCGGGTCATCGAGATCTTCGGTCCCGAATCGTCGGGCAAGACGACCCTCTCGTACCACATCATCGCCAGTGCACAGAAGGCCGGGGGGACAGCGGCGTTCATCGATGCCGAACATGCCATCGATCCCGAGTACGCCGCTCACGTCGGAGTGGACATCGAGAACCTTCTCGTCTCCCAGCCCGATTCCGGTGAACAGAGCCTCGAGATTGCCGAGATGCTGATCCGGTCCGGCGGCATGGCGGTCGTGGTCATCGATTCGGTCGCGGCTCTGGTGCCAAGGGCTGAACTGGACGGCGAGATGGGAGATTCCTTCGTCGGCCTGCATGCCCGCCTCATGTCCCAGGCCATGCGCAAGCTCACCGGCATCGTCTCGAAGTCGGGCACCTGCCTGGTTTTCATCAACCAGATCCGCGAGAAGATCGGTGTGATGTTCGGCAGCCCCGAGACCACCACCGGCGGCCGGGCGCTGAAGTTCTACTCCTCGGTTCGCCTCGACATCCGCCGCATCGGCGCCCTCAAGGAGGGCGACCGTTTCGTCGGCAACAGGACCAAGGTGAAGGTCGTGAAGAACAAGGTGGCCTCACCGTTCCGCATCGCGGAATTCGACATCATCTACGGTGAGGGCATCTCTCTCGAGGGCGACCTGATCGAGCTGGGCGTCGAGCACAAGATCGTCCAGAAGAGTGGCTCGTGGTTCTCCTACGGCACCACCCGGATCGGCCAGGGCCGGGAAAACGCGCGCCTCTTTCTGCGCGAGAACAAGGACATCGCCGCTCAGATCGAGAAGCAGTTGCGCGAGAAGCTGGGGCTCGTGCCCGGGCAGGCGGCGGCGAAACCCGCAGCGGACGAGGCCCGCACGACCCGGCCGGTGTCGCCGGGTGCGGCAGCCAACGGCCGGGCGGCGCAGCCCGCCGTGACCTCGCGGGGCCGCGGTCCGGCCACGGCAAGAGCCTGAGGCGCCTCCTCCTGGTGGCTGGCCCGGAGTCAAGACAGGATCGCCGTGCCCCGCGATCCGCATCCCGGCGGTCCGGGATGGTGGGTGTGATCCTGGCGCTCGCACTGCTGGCGATTCCCCTCGCCG
>JBHHZI010000050.1:0-20197 GCA_046757965.1 Acidobacteriota bacterium
CCCGGTCTCGACACGGACGTGATGCAGTCCGGATGGTTCGGCGGGTCCTGCCATGTCTGGTCTCCTCTGACCAGGGCTGCCGGCCCCGGTCATATCGTTTCCACCAGGAGCGCGAGCCCCATGCCTCCGGACACACACAGGGTGGCCAGACCCCTCCGCGCGCTTTGCCGGCGCATCTCGTGCAGGAGGGTCACGACGATCCGCGCACCGGTGGCTCCGATCGGATGTCCCAGGGCGATGGCGCCCCCGTTGACATTGACACGGTCGAGGTCGAGATCCAGATCGCGCTGGCAGGCCAGGACCTGGACCGCGAACGCTTCGTTGAGCTCGATGAGGTCGATGTCTCCCATCTGCAGACCGGTCCGGGTCAGCACTTGCTTCACCGCGGGCACCGGCCCGATCCCCATGCGTCGGGGGTCGACGCCGGCGGTCGCGTAGGCGATGACCCGGGCCATGGGTTCCACCCCGGTCTGCATCGCGGTCTCCTCGGTCATGACCAGAAGCATCGCCGCTCCGTCGGTGATTCCCGACGCGTTGCCCGCATGCACCGAGCCGTTCTCACGAAACACCGGCGGCAGGCGGGCCAGCCCGTCCAGTGTGACCCCATCTCGCGGATGCTCATCGGCGCTCACGAACGACCCGTCCGGCCGCTGAACCGGCACCAGTTCCGCATCGAACCGGCCCTCCCGGCGGGCGGTGGCGGCTCGCTGCTGTGATTCCAGGGCGTAGGCATCCTGCTCGGCGCGGGAGATGCCGTACGAGGCGGCCAGATTCTCCGCAGTCTCTCCCATGAGCAGCCCGCAGAGGGGGCACAGGAACCCGTCCCGGTACATGCCGTCGACGAATCGTGTGTGGCCGAGCCGGTGTCCGAAGCGGGCCTCCGGGACCATGAACGGCACCCGGCTCATCGATTCGGCACCGCCGGCCAGGACGATCCGTGACTCGCCGAGCTGCACGGATTGCATGCCGCTGATCACACCGCGCAAGCCCGACCCGCAGGCCTGGTTGAGCGTCCACGCAGGAATTGCATCAGGCAGGTCGGACAGTCTCACGACCTGTCGGGCCGGGTTGGGGCCGACGCCGGCGCCCCTCGCGTTTCCGAGGATGACCGTCGAGATGGCGCTTCTTTCCACCCCGCTCGTGTCGAGAAGGCGGCGGACCACCGTGGCGGCGAGCTCCGGCGCGGGAATGCCCGCCAGCCCGCCGCCGAACCTGCCGATCGGCGTGCGCAGAGCGACTGCGAGAACGATGGATGATGAGTCCGGGGTGGGCATGCGCCCCGATTATGGCACGTCGCCGGCGGGCGGGATCTTCTCCTGGGGGAATCGTTCCGGTGGCAGAGCCTCGGGGCAGGCCAGGTTCTGGTCGAGGGAGTCGAGGGCCGCCTGCAGGGGGGGGTCGGCACCGTCCGCGTACATCAAGGGCCGGGGAACGGTCTGGTCGGGAATCACACCCCGACCCTCGAGATCCGTGCCGTCCGGGAGGCTCACCCGGCTGATCGGCAGCATCAGGCGGGAGCCGTCGGGAAGGGGAAAGACACGGCTCGCCTGAACCCGCCCGGTTGTGCGGGTCCCGATGATCGTCGCCAGACGGCGGACCTGGGCGGCAGATGCGAAGATCTCCGCCGAGCTGAACGTGTTCTCATCGACGAGGATGACCATCGGCCGGTTCCATGACGTGGGAGGAAATGTGTAGAGCGTGTCGTGGTAATGAATCCACAGCGATGGTTGCCGCGAGAGCAGATCGAACAGTTCCCCGGCCAGCCGGACCTCGCCGCCTCGGTTGTGCCGCAGATCGACGATCAACCCGTCAGTGTGGTCAAACTGAGCACCGGTGGTCAGTTCCTGGATCAGGTCTTCATCGGCGAAGGTGCGCAGGTGGATCAACCCGATGGTGCAGTTGCCGCGCCGGATCCTTCGAATCGAGGCTCGAGTCGCCTCCGCCAGGTACCATGCGGTATCGCCCTCGACCGCGTCGATATCGAGCAGGAACGGCGCGGCGTCCCGGCTGCGTCTCACCCAGAGATGAACGTCATGCAGCCCGTCCGGTAGCGGGTCGAGAACAGGGGCTCGACCGTCGAGGGCCAGCAACTCGTCGCCGTACTTCAGGCCCTGCTCGTCCGCCGGCCCCCCCTCCCAGACATCGTCGACGAAGTGGAAGCCGTCGACGGTGCGCAGCGTCGCGCCCACGAGCCAGTTCTTGCCCGAGCTGGTGTCGAACAGATCTCGTCCGGGACGGTACAGATGAAGGTGGGGGTTGCCGGTGTCTCGCAGTATCTCGTTGATGGCGTCGTAGAAGCGCGTCGGACCGGTCAGCGATGCCAGACGTTGTCGCTCACCGCCGAGCCGCGCCAGGGCTCCCGCCGCACCAGGGTCGGCCGTCAGGCCCTCTTTCTCGACCGTTGCGATGAGAGCCGCGAGGACCGCCTCGCGACCGCGTTGCGTGGTCACATCGACCTTATGGGCGGGTGCTGTCGGCCTGTCCGGCTCCGGTCGGGGCGGTGGCGGCGGTCGATGCCCGCCGAAGCAGGCCGCCGAGACGACGACGATGCCGCCCGCCAGGAACGCGCTTGCCGCGGTCTGTCTCACGGGCGTGCAGGGAACTCGTTGCGCACGGTGGTCAGGAAGTCGCGTAGAATCCGTGTCCCCTCCAGTTCCGCCTTGCCCGCGTGCTCGGCGACGAACCCGAAGGCCACGACCGGGTCGGTTGCCGGCGCCCAGCCCAGCACCACCGTGTTGAGGCCGGCGCGTCGCTCGCCTGCCGTGCCGGTCTTCATGACGAAGTCCAGGCCGTCGATGGCGGCCCGCCGTCCGGTGCCGAGTGGGTCGGTCACCACGTGGAGCATCGCCTCACCGATCCGCCGCGCGGACCCCGGCGAGGTGCCGGTTTGCCAGGAGACCGGCTCGGTCGTCGCATAGGCCGCATCTCCTCCCAGTGATGTCCGCGAGGCCACCAGATGGGGCTGCATGAGGACGCCCCCGTTGGCCAGGCCGGCCGCGACAAGCGCCACGTGGAGCGGTGTCATCGTCAAGGTGCCCAGTCCCACGGACCGGGATGCGAGCCCGAGACGTGGCCGCCCGGCGTCGATCTCCGTGGTGCGCCCGAGAACCACGTCGAGATCCGTTCCCGGCGGTGTGGCGTCGAACCCGAAGCGGTGCAAGGTATCGTCCAGACGGGCCTGCCCGAGTTCCAGACCGATGGCCGCGAAGGCCAGATTGCACGATTGTGCCGTGGCGGCGTCGATGCCGGCGACCATGCCGTGGACCGTCCAGTCGTAGAACACCTTGTGGTCCAGCGTCATGTTCCCGGTGCAGTTGAGCGGGAACAGGCTGTCCATGTCGAGCTGTGTGTCGAGCGCGGCGGCGAGGGTGAGCATTTTGACGATGGAGCCCGGTTCGTACTCCCGGCGCACCGCCGGGGATCCGGTCGCGCCGGGCGATGGATGGTCCACCAGGGCCAGGATCCCTCCCGTCTCCGGGTCGATGGCGACGAAAGCCCCGGCGTAGCCGCCCAGGGCGGCATGCGCGGCGCGCTCATAGGCGAGGTCGAGGGTCAGGGTCACACGCCCCCCCAGGTCGCGGTCGCCGAGAACGTGCAGAACGCCGTCGCCCGAAAGAGGATGCGGCCCCAGCTCCGGGATCTCCGTGCGGAGCGCACCGTTCTTGCCGTCCCGTCCGAGCAGCGGGCGGTCGTGGCGATCGAAGACGCTCCAGGCCACTCCCTGGCGTCGGCGGGCCGCAAGCAGCGCGGCGAGTCGTCGGGCGCGCGCCGGATCGTTCCCTGCGGACCGGTCCGCCGAGAGCCATCCGGTGGCTGCCTCGAGATCGTTGTCCGCCAGGGCCGCCTCGGCCCGCCACAGATCGGGGAGCTGGCCGCCACCGGTCGCCTCCCGATGGTCGGCGAAGGTCATCACGGCCCGGTAGAGCGCGCGATCACAGAGGAGTCGCCCGAGGTGGTCCAGGTCCAGCCCACTGCGGTGCAACCCGGCCGCGCGTGCGGTCGTCAGAGTGGTCTCCGCCGCGGGCAGGTCGCCGGTGACCAGGGCGAGTGCGCCCCGCGCCTCCGCCACCTGAGCCCGCCGCACACGCCAGAAGTCCGCTGCCTCGAGAAAAGCCGTGGCGGCCGCCGGGTTCGCTGTGGACAGTTCCGCCTGGGCCGCCCGGATCAGGGAGCCAACCCGCCAGCGGGCCGCCACCCACGTCCCTCCGGACACGGTGCCGACGAGCACCAGCCACAGCACCAGCCGGCGCCCGGCGCGGCGCTGCCCTGGGCGTTCGAATCGTGTGGTCAAGACGGCTCCTCATGAAGTAGTCGAATCCGGGTCGAACAGGTCAGTCCGAGGATATCGGCCGCCGAGGCCTCGCGGATGACGATCTCGATGCGTCCGCTGGAGCCGGCAACCAGGACCGGCTGTCCCTCGGGTGCCTGGGCGAACGTCCGCGCGACCAGTCCGATGCGGTGGCCCCCTGCCTCGACCGTCACCGGACCCTCACCCAGATCCGCCGGACGCAGGCTGGTGATGCAGTTGCCGAACCGGTCGATGTGAAGGATACGCGGCTCGGGCCCGGCTGGCGGCAGCCGCGCGGGCCTGGCGGCGGCACCGGTGAAGCTGGCCGGGTCGTCGCCCCGGGCGAGGCGCGCCGCCGCCGGCGCGAACAGATCGCGACCATGAAACGTCGGCGCCGCGCTTCCCGCCGACAGTCGCTCGACATCGAGGACCCTCGCCTGGCCGGCGTCGAGGAACGGGTCGAACAGGCCGTTGTCCGGCCCGACAAGGTCGCCGAAGCCGGTGCGCACGAGCAGTCCGTCCCGGTCACTCCCGACCCCGGGATCGACCACGCCGACATGCACGGTGCCGGCCGGACCCGACGGCACCGCTCGCTCGAGCAGGTGAGAAGCGGCCCGGATGTCAAAGGGGGGGACCTCGTGAGTGATGTCGACGATGGTCACGTCCGGGCAACCTGCGAGGAGAACGCCCTTCATCTCCGCAACGTACGGATCGAGTGAGCCGAAATCCGTGAGCAAGGTCACGATGGGGGGGCGGGGACGCTTCACGTCGAAGAGGAAAAACTAGTGGAGTTGCCGGGTGGCGTCAAGGAAGCAGGCCTGGTTTGACCGTGCGACGGGGCGTTTGATAGCTTCGCACGGCTCGCCACCGGTCGCTCACCCCGAAAGGACAGGTCCTTCCATGCAGTCGAGAAGCCCCCGCGGGATGCGTCGGCGTATTGGATCGTTGACCGCGTGGGCCATCATGACGGTGGCCATCCTGCAGCCTGCCGCCCCGGCGGCGCAGGAGATCCGCTTCGGCCAGGATGTCGACCTCAGCCGGGCGGCCCCGCCCGGAACCCGTATCCCGATCGGTGGTGGAACCGAGGAGGCGCCGTACACGAGCCACGTGGAGGTCGCCTGGCAGGATCTCGGAGACGGTTCCGCCGAGACGGTCATGGCGCTGAGCCGTCGCCTGAGGCGATTCGCGGAGGCTCACCATCGACTCGTCGTATCCTTACGCGCCGACCCCTCGGCGCCGGTGCCCGGTGCCGATGAGCCGCAGCGGCTGGATCAGTGGCTGGCCGGGCTGCGTCAACTGGTGTCGCTCACCGCCGCCGATCTCGTCGCGGTGGAGCCACTGCGCGGCGGCCGCACGGCAGCTGGCGCCGACCGCGAGGCGTTCTTCCTGAAGCGGGCTGCCGTGGCCATCCGCGGAGCCGCGCCGGACGTGAAGGTCGTTCTGGGCCTGGCGGATGGCGCCCAGATGCGCGAGTGGCTGGCCGCGCTCTATGGCGCCGGCGTCGGCCCGTATGTGGATGTGTTTGCCTGGCACCAGACACCGGGCGCGCCGCCTCCCGGCCCCGCAGATCTGAAGACGCTGCTCGACCTGCGCCTCGCTCTCGACCCCGGGATCGCGCTGTGGGTGCTCGGACTGGCAGGAGGGGGGGCCGGTGTGCTCGGCGAGGCGGCGCTCGTCGGGCGTCTCGCCCCGGCAGGAGCGGCGCTCCTGACCTTCCGGGCGCCTGCCGGCGAGCGGCTGGCCCATCTCCAGGCCCGCCTCGGCAAGGGGTTCACTCCGATGTCTGCCGGTGGCGTGCAGGTTCTCACCGCGGATCAGACTCCCGCCGATGTCGTCGTCTCTCGCTTCTTCAACGCAGAGACGGCGATCGTGGAGACCATTCTCGTCCCGACGGGCGAGGAGCCACAGCGACTCGACGTGGTGGTGAACACGTTCGATGTCAGCTCGACGCTGCTCTACGATCTTGACACGGGCGACGACCACTTCCTCTCCAGCGTGGTGCCGGACCGGCGCGCCAACCGGACACGGATCTCGATCCTGTCGCTCGCGGGTCCGTCGTTGCTCGAGTACCGGCGCTTCGCGACCCCTGGCCTGGGCCACGAGGAGGTCCAGATCGGCCAGCAGCGGGACCCGCCGGTGGAGGAGATCCTGGCGCGTCATCAGGAGGTGGACGATCAGGAGAAGGAAGGCCTGACGAGCGTGCGCGCCGATGTGACCATCGAGTTTCACTACTCGGTCGCCGGGTACTCGACCGGGGTCGATGTCACGTTCGAGAGTGGCTACTACTGGACACCGGAGACGGGCGGTGAGTTCGAGCATCGGCAGTTGCTGATCAACGGAGCGCGGTGGAAGCGGGACAAGTTGCCGGAGTTGCCGCTGATCCAGCCCGAGAAGGTGGTGACCGTGCCGCTCGAGATTCACCTGCGCAAGCAATACCGCTATGTGCTGAAGGGACGGGATCAGGTGGGTGGTCGCCCGGCGTGGCGGATCCACCTCGAACCGATCGACGAGGGCGCAGCGCGCTACAGGGGCACCGTCTGGATCGATCGGGAGACGTACCGCCTCCTGAAGACGACGGTGACCCAGACCGGGCTCGAACCGCCGGTCATCTCCAGCGAGGAGTCGAACGTCTACACGCTTTTTCCGCTGGCGACCGGCGCGGGCGCCACGCTGGTCAGTTCCATGACCGGCCAGCAGATCTGGAACACGGCGGGGGCGAGCTTCATCGTCAATCGCGAGATGCGATTCTCCAACGTGCGACTCAACGACGAGGGATTCGAGGCGGCCCGCCAGCAGGCCTACGATAGCGACCACCAGATGCTGCGCGACACCGAGGAGGGGCTGAGATACGTCGAGAAGGACGACTCGGGCCAGCGCGTGGTGGTGGAACCCGACAGCCGCACCCGGGTCGCCATCGCCGGCGGGTTCTACAACGAGGCACTCGACTTTCCCGTCCCGTTCGCAGGTCTGTCGCTGTTCGATTATGACTTCCGGGGCAAGGGCCAGCAGATCAATCTGTTCCTGGCGGGAGCGGCGAACTTCGGCACCTGGTCGGATCCCTCCTTCTTCGGCACGCGCGCCGACGCCAGTCTCACCGCCAGCCTGATCGGCTTCGCGACGCAGGACCGGTTCTTCGTCATGGGCCGGGAGCGCAAGGACCTGGAGGTGCAGCAGCGCACCCAGAGCCTGTCGGCGTCCATCGGCTATCCGGTGAGTGAATTCGTCAAGCTGCGGGCCTTTCTGGGTGTCGATCACAACCATTTCGAGCAGAGTGATGACACCGGGCCGGGCCTCGTCGTCCCGGATGACACCTTCACGCTGTCGGTGTCCAGCCAGGCCCAGTACGACCGGCGCGGCTTCACCGCGACGCTGCGCAGCGGCTTCTTCAACCGGGTGAGCTGGAGACCCTGGGGTGACACCGACCCCACCTCGGTGGCGCGCGGCTCCCGGCTGAGTGATTTTGACAGCCGCTTTGCCTCGTACACGACCTGGTCAGCGGCGGCGAGTCAGGACATCTTCCTCAAGTCATTTCAGAAGATCCGTGTGGAGGGAGTATGGCTCGACGGCTCGGATCTCGACCGCTTCAGCCAGTACCGGTTCTCCTTCTTCGGCGGGCAGACGCGCCTGCGGGGATTCTCCGGCTCGGGAGTGCGCTTCAACCGGGGCGGGATCCTCCGCGCGCGCTACAGTTTCAACATCGCCGACGTGGTCAGCTTCGATGCAGGGGTTGACTATGCTCACGTGAAGGACACGTTCACGAGCCTGGACGGCACCTCGCACATGGGGGTCGGTGTGGCCGGGAAGTTCATCGGTCCGTGGGGATTCATCGTGCAGGTCGAGTACGGGCTGGCCGTCCACTCGGCGTTTCCCGAGGTGGAAGGCGAGCAGGAGGCCCAGTTGCTCCTCCTGAAGATCTTCTGAGTGCGGCTCGTCACGCCGAACATGCGCAAGGTCTCCCGGTGTCTCCTGCTCCTCGCCCTGGCTCATGTCGGGCTGTCTGCAGGATGTGGCCCTGTCGCTCTGCCGGGGAAGCCGTCCGGTGTCCGGGTCCTCGTCATCGGCCTGGATGGCGCCGACTGGGATCGGATCCAGCCGATGATCGACCAGCAGCGGCTGCCGCACATCGCGGGACTGCTGAGCCGCGGCGCTCGCGGGCAGATCCGTCTGGAGAGACCACCGCTGTCGCCCCTGCTGTGGACCACTCTGGCCACGTCACAGCACCCGGACGTGCACGGCATCCTGGACTTCGTCGAGGTCGAGCGCGGCACCTCGGCGCGCGTGCCGGTCACCGGTCGGAGCCGGCGGGTGAAGGCCCTGTGGAACTTCGCCGATGACGGTGGACTGACATCCGCGGTGCTGGGATGGTGGGCCACCTGGCCCGCCGAGCGCATCCGGGGCGTCATGGTGTCCGACCGCTGGTCTTACACCCTCGCCCGGCTCGATGACGGCGTACCGGCGACGTCGATGGTGTTCCCGCCGGAGTTCGCCGGCGATCTCGCAGCGCTGCGGGTGACCCCGGAGAGCCTGGGGGAGACCGATCTGCGTCGCTTCCTCCCGATCGATGCGGCGGCCCGGAGAGCGCTGGCGGCAGATGCCGGTGCGACCCATCCGGGAGACGGGGATCCCCACCCGGTCCTCACCCTCCGCCGTATCGTGGCGGCGACGTCCAGCCTGGACAGGGCGGCGGTCCACCTCCTGAAGACCCGCCAACCGGACCTCACCATGGTCTATTTCGAGGGAATCGATGAGGTCGGGCACCATTTCGCCCGTTTCGAGAACCCGGCGATGCCGGGCGTGTCCGTCCGGGACCGGCGCCTATACGGCGGGGTTGTCGATGCCTTCTATCGTTTCCAGGACGAGGTGGTCGGTCGCTTGCTTGCAGCAGCGGGTCCGGACACGGCGGTGATCCTGGTGTCCGATCACGGTTTTGCCCGGGGGGCCGAACGCCCGGTGCGAGAACCGGCCGGCCTGTCCGGGCGGGCGGCTCTGTGGCATGTCGGTCCGGGCGTGCTCATCCTTGCCGGTGCGCCGTTCACCTCCACGCCGCTGGCCGAGGTGCGCCTCGTCGACATCGCGCCGACCATTCTCGTGGCGCTCGGGCTCCCGGTCGCCGAGAATCTGGCCGGCCGGCCGTTGCTTTCCGCCATCGACCGGCGGTTTCTTGATGCCCACCCGGTGGCGAGCATCGCCTCCTATGAAAGCGTTGGCAGGCCGGTGGCGCGGGTGGAGGCGCCGGCGTCCGCCGTCGGGCCCGACGCGGCGGCGGCGATAACGCGCCTGAGAGGCCTGGGGTACATCGACACGCCCTCCGGCTCACCCGGCAAGACCACTCTGACCCCGGCGGCCCGTCTGCACCTTGCGGTGGTTCTCGACCAGGAGGGCCGGACCTGGGAAGCCCGGGATGCATACCGGGTAGCCATCGCGGCCCGGCCGCACGACACAGTCGCCCTGCGCAGCCTGTTCGATCTGCTGGTCAAGATGAAGAAAACGGACGAGGCGCTGGATGCCGCCCGCGACCTTCTCATGAACGGCCAGCCTCTGTCGGATGACTCGTACCTGACGGTGGCTCGATTCTGGGCAGGGGCCGAACGCATCGATGCCGGGCGCGGTGTGCTCGCTGATCTGCCTGACCGCCCGGCGTCGGCGGGACCGGCCATCGCCCGGGCGGTCCTGGCGCAGGCAGCCGGCGATGAAGACCTTGCGGAGAAGGAGGCGCGGGGGGCCCTTGAGGCGGACCCCGGGTCGTGGGAAGCTGCGGAGGTCCTCTTCCATCTGCTCGAGACCGCCGGCCGTCTCGATGAGGCCATTCCCACCTTGCGGGAAGGGCTGGCGGAGCGCGGGGGGAACTCCGTTCCCCACCTGCTCGCCCTGGGATACATCAGTCTCCAGGAGGACAATCTCGACGCCGCCGAGGACTACCTGACCCGCGCCCTTGAGGAAGCCCCCGGGTCTTCCGAGGTGCTTGTCTACCTGGGAGATCTGCACCTGAGGCGTGGCCGGCATGATGAAGCAGCCCGGGATTTCGGGACCGTTCTGGCGGCCGAGCCCGACCGTCTGGACGTGCGCGCCAGTCACATCCTGGCGCTGGGGCGAGCGGGCCGCATCGCCGCGGCGCTGGAGTCGTTCCGGCAGGCGGGTGCACCCGGGCGCCGGACGCCTGCCGTGCTCAATGCGGCCGCCTACGCCTGCCTGATCAACGGTCTCCCGGACCAGGGGCTGCCGCTGGCGCAGCAGTCTCTCCAGGTGGCTCCGGGGCGCGCCGACACGCGCGATCTGCTCACCGCCCTGCAGGAGGATATCCATGCCCGCGGAGACTGACCCCGTCGGGGCGGCCGCGGCCGACCGCCGCCGGCGCGTGGCGATGGCCGCCCGGGCGCTGCGGTCAGGTCTGGCCATCGAATCTGTCTCCGCCGCCATCATCGTCGGGTCAGGGTTCGCGGCGGGCCTGCCGGCCGTGCAGGAACCGGTGCTCTTGTATGACAAGGTGACGGGTTTACCGCGCTGTGGCGTTACCGGCCACGCGGGCGAGGCGTGGGTCGTCCACCGGGATGAGCAGGCCGTCCTGGTTCTCTCCGGCCGGTTCCACGGCTACGAGGGGCACGTTCCCGGCGATGTCGTGTTCCCGGTGGATCTGGCTGCGGCACTGGGTGCGCACAGCATGCTGCTGACCTGTGCCGCGGGAGGAGTGCGTGAGGACCTGCGGGCGGGCACACTGGTTGCCATCGAGGATCACCTCAACCTGGTGGGCTGGACGCCGCCGCTGGCCCCTGTCGATTTTCTCGACCTGTCCGCCGTCTATGATGCCGGCCTCCGCGCCGCACTGGCCCGCCGCGCCGCGGAATGCGGCGTGGACCTGGCGACCGGGGTTCTGGCGTGCCTGCCGGGACCGGCGTATGAGACGCCGGCAGAGGTGAGAATGTTGCGCCGCCTGGGAGCCGACTTGGTCAGCATGTCCACCGTGCCCGAGGCCATCCGGGCCCGGGCCCTGGGCCTGCGGGTGGCGGCCCTGGCGTGCGTGTCCAATCCCGCTGCATCGGATGGTGAGACGATGATCGCCCACCGGGAGGTCGTCGCCCGGGTGGCTCAGGTTGCCGCGGCGCGGGCGGAGTTCCTCGAGCGGGCACTGCAGAGCGTGGCCGTGGCGGCCGGCTGAAGGCGATCGGCGTGTACCGCAAGATTCTGACTCTCGTCAAGCACACGCTCGTGTACGGCCTCGGGTCGGTCGGCACGCGTCTCATCGGCTTCCTTCTCATCCCTGTCTACACGCGGTTCATGACACCCGCCGACTACGGCATCCTGGCTCTCTGCACGACAACCGCCGGCATGCTCAAGATCGTCTCGCAGGCGGGCATCCCCACGGCCCTGTTCCGCTCTTACCTGCAGGTCGCACGGACCGAGGAGGAACGCCGTCAGGTGCTGGCCACCGGTTTGGCCACGCTGGCGGTGATCGGGACCGTGGTATTCGCGCTCATGGTCGTCTGGCGCACTCGTCTGGCGGGATGGATCTTCGGGGATCCGGGCCAGTCCGGCTTCATCCTGTTGATCGCAGTGGCCAACCTGGCTCGCATCATCCAGGCATTCCGGAACGCCAGCTTTCGCATCCATGATCAGTCGAGACAGTACACGGTCGTCACGACGGCGGGGTTCACACTAAATCTTGTTGTGAGCATTTACCTGGTGGCCGGTCTGCGACAGGGGGCCTGGGGAGCCATGACGGCGAACGCGCTCGCCGTGGGTGCCATGGCCATCGTGTTCGTGCCCTGGAGCGTGCGTCGTCTGGCAGGCGGGTTCTCGACCCGCGTGCTCCGGGATCTCCTGAAGTTCGGCTTGCCGCTGGTCCCTGCGGGCGTGGCGGTCTGGGTGATGAACCTGAGCGACGTCTACATCCTCCGGTTCTTCCGGGACCCGGCCGAGGTCGGTATCTACACACTGGGGTACAAGTTCGGTCTCGGTATCCTGATCCTGACCAACGCGTTCAGGTTCGCCTACCCCAAGGTGGTGTTCTCGGAAGGCCAGAATCAAGACAGTCCCGACCTGTTCTCGCGCGTGGTCACCTACTACGCTGCTAGCCTGGGAGGGTTGTGCCTCGCGGTGGCCGTCTTCGCGCCACAGGTCATCCTCATTGCTGATGTGCGATTTCACGACGCGGCGCGCGTCATACCTCTAGTCGTTGCCGCGTACTTCTTCAACGGCCTGATGTCGACGCTCGAGATCGGGATGAATCTGCGCAACAGGACCGTCTACCTCGCAGGCATCATCATCGGGGGTGGCCTGTTCAACGTGGGTCTCAATCTCCTGTTCATCCCGCGCTACGGGATGATGGCAGCGGCGGTCACGACACTGGCCACGTACGTCCTGATCCTGATCCCGACCTACATGGTCAGTTCGCGCCTCTATCCGCTGCGCCTGGAGTGGGGACGGCTCGCCAAGATCACGGCCGTGTTCGCGGCCGCTGCCCTGGCGGCCACGTTCCTGCCCGCCATGCCGCTCGCCGGGGCGGTGGCCGCCAAGGCCGGGCTCTGCCTGGCCATCTATCCGGCGCTCTACCTGCTGCGCTTCTTCACCCCGGAGGAGATGTCGAAGCTGCGCTCGTGGCGGCACCACGCCGGACCGGCTTCCGGGAGCGGCCCGACTGCCAGTTGAAGGACGGCGTGAAGCCGCTGCGTGATGCGAGCCGGGTGAGACGGATCTGATGCGATCTCTCCCCATCACGTAAGCCCGGTGACGGAACGGCTGCTCGCCCGCTAACCTCTGGGAGATGGTCGATGCACACACCAGAGGTCACGGCGCGCTGGAGGCGCTCGTCGTCGAGATTGCCCGTGACGTTCGACGGGCTGGAGGGCGGGCGCTCCTGGTCGGGGGGTGGGTCCGGGACCGGTTCCTGAACCCGGGGGGTGCGGCCGCAGCGCCGCAGGTCCCTGACGCCGATGTGGAGGTGTTCGGCCTCACGCTCGTGGATCTCGAGACCCTCCTGTCGCGCCACGGCGAGGTGATTGCCGTCGGTCGCGCCTTCGGCGTGCTGCGGTTGAAGGGCATCGACGTGGATTTCTCCCTGCCGCGGCGGGACAGCAAGGTGACACCGGGGCACCGCGGCTTCGACGTGCAGTGCGATCCGGACCTCGACTTCGCCACCGCGGCTCTCCGTCGCGACCTCACCATCAACAGCATGGCTCTGGATCCGCTCACCGGCGAGTTGCTGGATCCGCATGGCGGCCGGGCGGACCTTGCGGCCGGCGTCCTGCGGGCCACCGACCCCGCGCATTTCCCGGAAGACCCGCTGCGGGCACTGCGTGTGGCCCGGTTTGCCGGCCGCTTCGAGATGGTCGCGGACGAGACCGTGGTCGCCCTGTGCCGCGATCTCGACCTTGCGGAACTGTCCCCCGAGCGGATCTTCGGGGAGTTCGTCAAGTTGCTGGTGAGAGGCCGGCGGCCGTCGCTGGGGCTCGAGTTTCTGGCCCGGACCGGCCTGATCCGGTTCTTCCCCGAGCTGGCGCGTCTGATCGGAGCGGTGCAGGAACCGGAATGGCACCCGGAGGGAGACGTCTGGGTGCACACCCTGATGGTGGTCGATCAGGCGGCCGGATTGAGGAGGGGTGATGGCGATGATGCGGCGCTGATGTTCGGCGCCCTCTGTCACGATCTGGGCAAGCCGGAGACCACCGTGGAACGAGACGGCCGGATCCGTTCTCCGGGACATGACGTGCGCGGTGTGGCGTGCGCGACAGCGTTCCTGAACAGTCTGCGGGCTCCGGGCAGGCTGGTGACGCGGGTGGCCATGCTGGTCCGGCACCATCTGGCGCCGGGCGCGTTCGTCCGCAACGGCGCGACGGCGCGCGCCTACCGCCGGCTCGCTCGCCAGTGCGCGGCAGCCGGGGTCAGCCTGGACCTGCTCCTGCGCGTCTCACGAGCCGACTCTCTGGGGCGCACCACCCCCGATGCGCTGGCCGGCGCCCACCCGGCCGGTGATCTGTTCGCGGCGCGCGCGGCGAAACTGCTGGTGGACCGAGCCGGGCCGACGGACGTTGTCCTGGGACGACACCTGATCGCACGGGGTCTGACTCCCGGGCCTGCGTTCGGTCCGCTGCTCGCCCGCTGCCGGCAGGTCCAGGACGAGACCGGCTCATCCGATCCCGAGGAGATTCTCGATCGCGTCCTGGCGTCCGGCACGGGAACGGTCTGACCCGATCGCTGCGCCCCCTTCCTCTCCATCCCATCGGGAGTCCCGCCGACCTGGTGCGCGGACCCGCCGCATGGTGCGAGCAGCGATGGGAACCTGCGGGCTCTCCTCGACGTCGCGGCGCCGGCGCCGCATTCCCGGTCAGATCCGGACGGCGTCTGCTCCGTGTGGCCGCCGCCCGGAACGGGTTTCCTCGAGTGCCGAGATCAGGGACGAGGATACCCGGTCTCGCAAGTCGTCTCGATCCTCGTACGTCATCTCGGCGGTCGGCACCGGGTCGAGGATGCTCACGTGAACCGTGCCGGGACGGGCGAGCAGCGCGCCGTGAGGAAGCACCTGGCGGGAGCCTCGAATCGCCACCGGCTGGACCGGAACGCCGGCCTGGATGGCGAGCACGAACGCCCCCTTCTTCAGGCGGCCGAGGCGGCCGTCCCGGCTGCGGGTGCCTTCGGCAAAGATCAGCACGGAGGCGCCCTTCGCAACCTGTGCGGCGGCGCGATTCATGGAGGCAACCGCCCGGGCGCGGTCGCCCCGGTCGATGGGAATCATCCCGGCAGCGCGGATGGCCTGGCCGAACAGCGGCACCCGAAACAGGGACCGCTTGGCGATGAAGCGGAAGACACGGGGCAGGGCCAGCATGAGGATGGGGGGGTCGAAGAGGCTCGCATGATTGGACACCAGCACCACCGGGCCGTCGTGCAGACGGCCCAGGTCCTCGGCCTCGATGCGGATGCCGGCGGCCAGGCAGAGCGCTCGACACCAGGCGCGGCCCAGCATCGGAAAGGCCCTCCCGGTTCGATCGAACGGGCACACGATGATGACCATCAATCCCAGAACCACGGTGGCCACCGGAATCACCACGACCTGACTGACGGCGCGCCACAGCATGGAGCCGAGTCTATCCGCTCCGCGCGCCCGGCTCGGCGGGCCCCTGCAAGCTCCTGTGGCAAAGCGAGATACAGTCTTGGCCCTTGTCGAATCGTGCTGGACGCGGTACCTTCATCCGTCCGCCTTTTCCATGTCCGCCCACACGGCCTTCCGGCTCATGACTTCTGCTCCTGATGAGGAAACGCGTGCTGCTGCGCCGCAGGTCCCTTCGGTGGCCGGGCCGACCCCGAAGACCTCTGCCGAGGTGACGGAGACACCCGTGGTCGAACCGCCGGCAGAGAGCGTGGCCCCATCGACCGATCCGGTCGACACGGCGACGCCGGCCGCGGTCGGCGATGGGGTGGCCGGAGAGGAGCCGGCGGCCGCGACCGAACCGTCCGGCGCGCCGCCGGCGGCGGATTCCGCCGGCAAGCGGCCGCCGCGGGTCAAGGTGCCGCCGGATTCTCGCAAGGTGGCGGAGGTCCGGTCCGCCCTCCAGAAGGCGTTCAAGCAACGCACTGCGGTGGAAGGCAAGGTGATCGCCATCGTGAGGGGAGGCTACGAGGTCGACCTGGGTGGTGTGACGGGCTTCTGCCCGTTCAACCAGATCGACATCCGCCGCAACGACGACCAGCTCTCGTTTGCCCTCCAGACGCTGAGCTTCGTGGTGACCGCATTCAGGCGGGGGGGACGCGGCGTCACGCTCTCGCGCCGGCGGATCCTCGAGCGCGAGGCGAGCAAGGCCGAGCGCCAGGCGCGCAGGTCGGTCAAGGCCGGCTCGACCCTGGACGGCAAGGTCACCTCCCTCACGGATTTCGGCGCGTTCGTGGACCTGGGTGGTGCCCAGGGAATGATTCATGTCTCCGAGATCTCCCATCAGCGTGTCTCCCGCCCGGCCGACCGCCTGAAGGTCGGTGAGACGGTGCGTGTGCGCGTGCTGCGGTCGGATCCGCGCAAGGGCCGTATTGCTCTGAGCCTCAAGGCCCTCGAGCCGGATCCGTGGAAGGTGGTGGCGACCCGGTTGCGGGCCCACGACGTGACCGCGGGCCGGCTGGTCCGGGTGACCGACTTCGGGGTCTTCGTGGAGGTGGAGCCGGGGGTCGATGGCCTGATCCACATGAGCGAACTCCCGGCCGGAGGGCTCGAGGCCATGAAGGAGCGACTGACGTCCTCTCCGGAGATGAACGTCATGATCCTGCGGGTCGAGGCCGGCAAGAAACGCGTCTCGCTCGCGCCCGCGCCCGAGGGCACCCAGCCCGGCGACACGGTGAAGGTGGTGTCCACGCGCCCCGGCACGATCGTCACCGGAAGCGTGGAGAGCACCGGCGCCGAGGGAGTGACCGTGCGGCTCGGTCCCGGAACCGTCGGCCTGATCCCGGCCAGCGAGACCGGAGCGCCCCGCGGCGCCGACCTGCGGAAGCTGTTTGCCGCCGGGTCCGAGGTCAAGGCACTGGTCATGCGCAGCGAGCGGGATGACCGCCGTCCGCGACTCTCCATTCGCCGGGCCGCGCGTCAGGAAGAGAAACGTCAGCTCCAGGACTACCGGAAGAGCGCCTCCTCCGGTGCCGGCAGTTTTGCGACGCTCGGCGACCTGTTCCCCAAGCGGGACTGACGCCGGCGCGGACGATTGTTCCGGTCACGCGGGTGGACGCCGCCATCCCCGCGAGCCCGCGTCTTCGACTGCCGGTCGAGGGGAAAAGGGCCGCCCCGGTCGGGACGGCCCTTTTCGATGATCTTCGATCGCCGGCTTGCGATCTAGTTGCCTTCTTTCTTCGCGGTCTGGGCTTCCGGACGGGAGAAGGCCTTCGGGTCGACCTCGCCATTGACCGTGACGCTCTCCGTGACGGAACTGGCGACCTTCTCGCCATTGAACGACTGTTCCGCCGCGAACGGGAAGGTCAGGCCCCCGTCGATCTTGCGGAAGTCGGAGAAGGTCTGCACGACCTGGCCGAGGGCGCCTGAGACCGGATTGTTGCCCTGGTAGCTCATCTGCAGCAGATGACCGGTGACGGGGTCGATGCCGAGCGTGACCACGTCGCCGGCCACCTCCACCTGAACGAGACCGACCTTCGTGCCGTTGACCTCGCCATCTCCGGCGGCCACCGCGACGAAATCGGGTTCGTTGCGGGCCTTGAGGATGTAAAGGAGATTGCGGTGAATGCTCTTCTCCTGCGTGGCTCGCTGTGAGTCCGGCATGGCCGCCGTTCCCTGCGGGGAGATGAGGAAGGCGTCGTCAGGGGTCATCACCATGGTGATCTTGCCGAACGGCAGGGTCATGTCCTGGCGGAAGCTGGCCGGGTAGTTCATGGTCGAGGCCATCGCCACGGACAGATCGCCCTGTGGTGTGGTCAGCGTGGCGTTGCCGACCTGTGCCACCGACTGCACACCATCCACCGCGGCCGCGCCGCCGACCGCATCGATGGCGCGCGCCAGGAGCTTCAGACCCTGCTTCTTGCCCTCCTCGGTGGCCGCGACCTTGGTGGTCTCCGGCTCGGGAATGGAGATGTCCAGGGTCGTGACCTGGCCGAAGTCGCTCAGGGGACGATCCCGGCCCTCGGCCGGACCGACCACCAGCACCGCGAACTGGTCGGGGTGAATGTACTTGGCCGCGACCTGGCGCACCTGCGCGGTGGTGACCTTGTCGATCCCCTCCCGGTAGCGCTGCAGCCAGTCGAGCGGGTAGCCGTAGTACTCGTAGGTGAGCTGCTGATTGAGGATCTTGCGCGTGGAATCGAAGTTGAAGACGAACGAGTTGAGAATGCCGTCCTTGGCCTTGGCCACCTCTTCCTCGGTCGGGGGCTCGGCCGTGATGTTGCGCGCTTCCTCGATGAGCGCGTCGATTCCCGCGGCGGTGGTCTCTGTCTTGGTCGTCATGAACATGTTGAACGACCCCTTGTGGTCCCAGCTGCTGCGCACTCCGCCGGAGACCGCGTAGGCGAGGCCCTTCTTCGACCGCACGTTGGTGAACAGGCGTGCCGCGAACCCGCCGGAGAGGACCTCGTTGAGGACCTCCACCGGGAGGTAGTCGGGGTTGTCACGCTGGATACCGAGGTGACCCATGATGATGTTCGACTGGGTCATGTCGTTCTTCTCGACGTAGAACACGCCGGGCTCGCTATGCTGGTTGTAGGCCACATCCACCCGGCCAACCGCCGGGCCCTTCTTCCAGTCGCCGAACACCTTCTTGACCAGCGCCACGGTCTGCTCGGTGTCGAAATCACCGGAGAGGCCGAGGATGATGCCGTTGGGATGGAAGTACTTCCGGTGCCAGGCCACGAGGTCATCCCTGGTGATGGCGTTGATCGAGGCGTACGTCTCGGACCAGGCGTAGGGCGAATCCTCGCCGTAGATGATCTCGTTGAACTCGCGGAACAGGATCTGCTGCGGGTTGTCGTTCTGGCGGGAGATGCCCGACACGGCCTGGTTCTTGGCGACCTCGAACTTCTCCTCGTCGAATGCCGGGAACCGGAGAACATCGGCGAACACCTTGAGAACCTCGGGCAGATCCTTCTTGAGGCAGCTCATGCTGGCCGACCCGGATTCGGCGCCGACCCCTGTTTCCACCCGCGCCGCGCGGTCTTCCAGCCAGTCGTCCAGCTCGTCGCCGGACATGTTCCGGGTGCCGCCGGACCGCATGACGGAGCCGGCGATGGAAGCCAGACCAATCCTGTCGGCCGGGTCGAGCCGTCCACCTGTGTGGATGCGCACGCTGGCATCGACCAGCGGCAACTCGTGGTCCTCGATGAGAATGACCACCATGCCGTTGTCCAGGACGACCCGTGTGGGTGTGGGAATCTGGAGATCGGGAATCGCGGGGAACTTCAAACGGTCCACGCTCTTGACCTGGGCCGGGGCGATTGCCGGCACCATCAGTGTGGCGATCAGAGCCGCGGCCGCCAGGAATGCTGATGAACGCTTCTGCATCGTATCCTCTCTCATGTCGAGTCTGTTGCTCATCGGGACGAGGCCGTTCCGGCACTTCCGCCGCCGGCCTTCGTCGGTTCGGTGACGATCATGCCCACCGTCCGGTTCGAATCCACGAATGTTCTCGATGCCACGCGCCGGATGCCCTCCTTGGTGACGCCATCGAGCCGGTCGATGTAGTGGAAGAGCTCCCGCCAGTCGCCGTAGAACGTCTGGTACTGCACGAGGTTGTTGGCCAGCCCTGTGTTGCTGCGCAGTGAGCGGATCAGATCCGCCTTGGCCCGCGTCTTGAATCGAGCCAGCTCCTCGTCTGACACATCCTCGTTCTTCAGCCGGTCGATCTCCGTCCGCACGGCGTCGCGGACCTCGTCATTGGTGTGTCCCTTCGCCGGCACGGCGAACGCGATCCACAGGCCGGGGTACTTCTGACCCGGAAAGGCGCTGAGCGACTGGGCGGCGATGGCGATCTTCTTGTCGCGCACCAGGGAACGGTACAGGCGACCGGTGCGTCCGTTGCTGAGGATGTCATCGATGGCATCGAAGATCGGCTGGTCCGAGTCGGTGGCGGCCGGCTTGTGGTAGCCCTCCGCGTAGATCGGCTGCGACGGGTCCTTGAGAACGACCGTCTTCTCGGCGGTCTGGGTCGGCTCGACGGTGCGCAACTCCTGCGGTCGCGGCCGGGCGGGGATGCGACCGAAGTACTTGGTCACGATCGGGATGATCTCGTCCGGATTCACGTCACCGACGATGGCGGTGACCATGTTCGCCGGCACGTAGTTGCGCCGGTAGAACGCCTCCGCGTCGGTGAGGGTGATGGAGTGCAGGTCGCTCATGTAGCCGACCACGGGCTGGTGGTACGGGTGAGCCTGGAACGCTGTCGTGAGGAACGCCTCCAGGAGCCGGCCGAAGGCGGTTTCCGCCGGTTGGCTGGCGAGGGTCTC
>JBHHZI010000051.1:0-20152 GCA_046757965.1 Acidobacteriota bacterium
GCTCTCCGTCGCTGAGTGCGGCAACATCCAGAAAGCTCGAGAATGTCGGAAGGTCCCTCACCAAGCCTTCGGCAGCGACCTCCTCCTTGAGGTAATCGGCGATGTCGGCGTCGGGCGACCTTCCTGAGTTGTCGGAAGGTCGCTCGCTGCTCCGTCGCTGATTGCACCGCCACCGGGCCGGGACAACCCGGCGGCGGTCCGAAGTTACTGCAATGGTGGAGGCGGCGGGAGTCGAACCCGCGTCCGGAAACGTTCCACCTGGAGCCTCTACACGCTTAGCCGGGCCCTTTGATCTCGCCTTGCGATCCCCGGTCCGGCGGGGTGCCGCGCGGCCAGCCTGTGAGTCTCGTCAAAGGGCGCCAGGCAAGCCCGATGACCATCCCGCGAGTCGGCGCCCGGCCCGCTTCCGGCGGGAGGAGGAAGCGGCGGACGGGCTACGCGTTTTTACGCAGCCAGTGCAACGTTGTCGTTGGCACTTGAGTTATGGTCCACGTGTTTTACGAGGTGCGTGGGACCTCGGCGTGCAGCCCCGGCTTCACCGATCCCGTCGAAGCCGTTTCGCCCCCAGAACCTCTGGGTTGCTCGAATTATACCACCTGCGTTGATCCGGCGCCCGGCCTCACGGGAAGATGCCGCGCACCCGGGTCGCCTCGGCCACGCGCCCCACCGCCAGGATGTAGGCCGCCGTCCGCATCGGCACGTTGTACTCGTTGGCCACCGTGTGCACATCGTAGAACGCCTTCTTCATGATGCCCTCGAGACGGGCGTTGACGTCGATCTCGTTCCAGAAGAAGGCCTGCAGCGATTGCACCCACTCGAAATACGAGACGGTGACCCCGCCCGCGTTGGCCAGGATGTCCGGCACGACCAGGGCGCCGTTCTTGTGCAGCACCTTGTCGGCACCCGGCGTCGTCGGACCGTTCGCCGCCTCGGCGACGATCTGGGCGCGCACATCCGAGGCATTCTGCAGCGTGATCTGATTCTCGAGAGCGGCGGGAACGAGTATGTCGCAATCGATGGTCAGGAGCGCCGCGTTGGAGATGCGATGGGTACCCGGGAACCCGGCCACCTTGCCGGTGCGCTTCTTGTGCTTGAGGAGCTTCGCCGGGTCGATGCCCTTTCGCGACTGGACGCCGCCGTGGGAGTCGGAGATGGCGATGAGCTTCGCGCCGTCATCGTGCAGCAGCCGGGCCACGATGCTGCCGGCGTTGCCGAACCCCTGCACCGCCACCCGGGCGCCCTGCAGATCCAGACCGGCCACCTTGCAGGCCTCGCGGACCACGAACTGGCAGCCGCGCGCCGTGGCCTCGTTGCGCCCGTAGCTGCCCCCGACGGACAGCGGCTTGCCGGTCACCACGCCCAGCGACGTGTTGCCCTGTGTCATGGAGTAGGTATCCATGATCCAGGCCATGGTCTGCGAGTCGGTGTAGACATCCGGCGCGGGGATGTCCCGGTCCGGCCCGATGATGATCGAGATCTCGCTGGTGAAGCGCCTCGTGATCTTCTCCAGCTCGCTGACCGACAGATCCTTGGGGCTGCAGATCACACCGCCCTTGCCTCCGCCGTACGGGATGTTCACCGTGGCACACTTCCAGGTCATCCAGCTCGCTAGCGCCTTCACCTCGTCAAGCGTGACGCCGGGGTGATAGCGAATGCCGCCCTTGGCCGGGCCGCGCGCCACGTTGTGCTGCACCCGGAAGCCCTCGAACACCTCGAACCGGCCGTCGTCTCGCTTGATGGGAATCGAGACGACGAGCTGCCGCTTGGGCGCCTTCAGGATCTTCGCAAAACCCGGTTCCAGGTCAAGATGGCCGGCGGCGACGTCGAACTGAGCCTCCGCGATGTGGAACGGATTCAGATCCTCGCGGAAGACCGCCGGCTTCTTCGGAGCGGGCTTTCTGCGAGTGGACGTGCGAGCAGTCCGCGAACGAGCCATGGTGTCACCTCATGAGGAAGAGCCGGCCGCAGCCTGATGCTCCTCGCGTGCAAGATTCAGATGATAGGCCAGCGCCTCGACCTGCACCTTCAGATCGACAGTCTTGAGCTTGATGGATGGCGGCACCTTCAGCCGCACCGGAACAAAGTTGAGAATCGCCTGGATGCCTGCAGCCACCGCCTGGTCGAGAACCTCCTGGCCGGCGTCCACCGGCACCGCCAGCAGCGCGATATCAACACCCACCCGGGCGACAACCTCGGAAAGCCGGGCGACGTCGTACACCTCGACGCCACCACGCAGCACGGTACCGATCTTTGCGGGGCTGTCATCGAACAGTCCCACGATGCGAAAGCCCTCCCGGTTGAATCCGTCGTAGCCGGCCAGCGCCTGGCCCAGATTGCCCGCCCCGATGATCGCCAGACGAACCTGCCGGTCGAGGCCCAGGATCTCCACCAGGTGTTTCTTCAGGGTCGGCACCCGGTACCCCACGCCTCGCACACCGAACTCACCGAAACAGGCCAGATCCTTGCGAAACTGCGCCGAGTTCAGGTGGAACTGCTCGGCGATCTCCTTGGAGGAGACGGTCTCGACGCCGGCCGCCTCGAGAACGCCCAGGCAGCGCAGATAGACGGCCAGGCGGCGCGTCGTCAACTCGGAGATATCACTTCCCCGGGAACGTGCTGCCTTGCTCACGGCCACTCCCTGATCACCCTGCTGGTCCGGACGGGTCCTGATCCTAACACGCGGCGCCGGGTCCCGCACGGTCCAGGGGACCGGCCCGGTGAGGGTTTGCGGGGAAGTCCCGGCATCGCCTGGCGGGGCCTTCCAGGCTCCCTGCCGACCTCTCGCGGGCCGCTATCCGGGCCATTCGGACCCGGACGAGGCGGTACGAGGACCCCGGACCGGAGAGGGCGCCGCCGACGGGTCCTCGTACGGCCCGGTGGCAGGATGGGATCCGGTCATGTAGACTTTCCTCCCGTGGCCACCACACCCATGTATCGGAAGGGCTTCGGTCTGTCGCGCGACATCGCGCCGGATCTGGAGCGGGACTATCACTCGGACCTGGTGACCTGGTTCCGGGAGCACGATCACGAGCTGCGGGTGGCCGACACCACCGTGCTGCTGGCGCATGAGTTCGGCTTCTGCTACGGCGTCGACCGGGCGGTGGAGTACGCCTACGAGACCCGGCGTCAGTTTCCGGACCGCCGGATTCACATCACCGGCGAGATCATCCACAACCCGCATGTCAACGCCAACCTCAGAAAGATGGACATTCATTTCCTCTCCACCAGGACCAACCTGGAGATCGACTTCTCCGCGGTGCACCCGGGGGACGTGGTCATCCTGCCGGCCTTCGGCGCCCGGACGAAGGATCTCGAGATCCTCCGCGCCCGGGGCGCCATCATCGTCGACACGACCTGCGGATCGGTGCTCAACATCTGGAAGAACGTCCTGCGCAACGCCCGGGACGGCCTGACCAGCGTCATCCATGGCAAGTTCCGTCACGAGGAGACCCGTGCCACGGCGTCGTGGGCCCGGGGCCGGGACGGCAAGGGCGCCTACCTGGTCGTGCGCGACATGGACGAGACCGAGATCGTCTGCAGCTACATCGTCGACGGTGGCAACCGGCAGGCCTTTCTGACCCGTTTCGCGCCGGCCTGCTCCACCGGATTCGACCCGGACAAGCATCTTTGCCGCGTCGGCGTGGCGAACCAGACGACGATGCTCTCGTCCGAGTCGCTGGCCATCGCCGAGCGCCTCGGCGAGGCCCTGGCCCGGCGCTTCGGCAGGCCGGGACTGAGCCAGCGCTTTCGATCCTTCGACACCATCTGCTCGGCCACCCAGGAGCGCCAGGACGCCGTGGGCGACCTGCTCGAGAAGGACCTCGGCGTGCTGGTCGTCATCGGCGGCTACAACTCTTCCAACACCTCCCACCTGGCGGAGATGGCGGCGGAGACCCCGACCCGTGCGTTTCATATCGAAGGAGCCGAGGCCCTCATGGACGACGGCTCCATCAAGCACAGACGCCTCGGGACCGACGTCGAGGACACCACCCCCGCGTGGCTTCCCGCCGGCCCGGTCCGCATCGGCGTGACCGCCGGCGCCTCCACACCCAACAACCGCATCGGAGGCGTCCTGGCTCGTCTTCTGACACTGCGCGGCGTGGCCTCGCCGGTTTCGATCACATGAGACCCGCCCGACACAGGAGAACACGGTGATGATGGCACGCCCCCTCCCGGCAACGACGCGCATCCTCTGGGTCCTCGCGGCAGTCGCCATCGGCACCGGCGGCATGCCGGCCCGCGCGCAGGTCCAGACGTCCCCGTCCGGCACCGATGGCGTCTACCACGCTCCGGAGAAGAGCGAGCGCCTGACCCTGGAGCCAGGCGCCACGCTTCGCCCGCTGCTGGGCGCCGTCCGCTCCGCCGCGGCGGCATTTGACCAGCGCACGTGGAACAAGATCACCACGCAGGAGATCGGCCTGGCCACCTTCGACCGGTTCGAGAATCTGTTCGAGAAGGAACGGATCCAGCGGATCACCGCATCGTTTCGCGAGGGCTACAGCCAGGTGTACGTGAATCTGCCGGAGGCGATCATCGTCACGGCGGTGGAGATGGACGACGCCGCGGCGGCCACCGACTACTACCGCATGGAGATCCAGTCGCTCCAGGTCACCCTCGACGGCATCAACCAGTCCGAGGATGGGCGTGCCGAGGTGACCCTCGAGGAAGACATCGCCTTGGCGGATCTCGACCAGGGGTTCGACAAGCGCTACGAGGTTCGGCTCGGCGATTCCCCGCCGAGCCAGTTCCGCGTTCTGTTCGGACGGGCCGGTCGCTACACCATGCTGGTCACGTTCCTGCAATCGTCCGTTGGAGACGACGAGGCGCGCGATCTTCTGCGCCTTCTGGCCGGCGAGGTTCACGCCGTGGCGAGTGCGACCCGCGCGCCGGCGACACCCCCACAGGCTCGCTGAGCCGCCGCCTCTTCACCGCGCCCGGCAGGTCACGCCGGTCGCAGCCTTCGGTCACTCCTGGTGTGTGAGCACCGCATCGTACAGGCCCTGCGCGTCCTCGGCCGCGTCGCAGGCCGCCAGGAACCCCGGGTTGCGCACCAGGTGGGCGATGCGCGAGAGCACACGGACATGCTCGGCGGCTGAATCCGGCGGGCCCAGGATCAGGAAGATGAGATGAGCCGGCTTGCCGTCGATGGCATCGAACGGGATGCCCTCGCGGCTGCGTCCGAAGGCGATGCGCGTGCGCGAGACCGCCGGCGTCTTGGCATGTGGGATGGCGATGCCCCCACCGATACCGGTGGACTTGAGTTGCTCCCGTTCTCGCAGCCGGGCAATGGCATCCGCCTCGTCCGTGACGGCGCCGGCGGCAGCCAGGCGAGCCACCAGAGTCTCCAGCACATCCGTGGCGGCGGCGCCGGTCAGGTTGTGTTCGATGGCGCGCAGGTCCATCAGATCAGCCAGCATCACCATGCACCCTGTCCCGCCAGCACGGCCGCCAGCGCCTGCAGCGCACTGTGAATGTTGTGGGTCAGATCGTAGATGGGAGTGGGGTAGAGCCCGAGGGCCAGGATACCGGCAACTGTCAGCCCGATCGCAAGCGCGGCGGCCATCTTCGGCCGCACCTCGACCGGAGCCCCGTCCGGCTCCTGCATGTACATGGCCACCACCACACGCAGATAATAGGCCGCCGACACGACAGAGAGAAGCATGCCGGCGAGGGCCAGGATCATGAACAATCCCCCACCCGGCTGGAGTGCCCGCTGCATCGCCGCCTGGAAGATGAAGTACTTGCCGACGAACCCGGAGGTGGGAGGCACGCCGGTCAACGACAGCATGAAGACCGCCATGGCGAAGGCGAGCATCGGATTGCGGCGGCCCAGGCCGGTGAAGCGCAGCAGACCCATTCCCTCGTCCCCGTCGGGCCCGGTCTCGGCCACCAGCGACACGACGCCGAAGGCGCCGAGTGTGGTGAGCAGATACGACGCGAAGTAGAACAGCAGGGCGCCTGTGCCGAGGTCCGAGCCGCAGGCCACGGCGACGAGCAGATATCCCGCATGTGCCACCGACGAGTACGCCAGCATCCGCTTGACGTTGCGCTGGGTCAGGGCCACGATGTTGCCGACGGCCATCGACATCAAGGCCAGCACGCCCAGCACCACCGTCCAGCGCCACACCAGCACGTCGCCGAACGCCACGGTAACCAGCCGGATGAGGGCAACAAACGCGACCCCCTTGGTGCCCACCGCCATGAACGCGGTCACCGGTGTCGGCGTCCCCTCGTAGACGTCGGGCACCCACCAGTGAAACGGCACGGCGCCGACCTTGAAGACGAGGCCGATGATCATCAGGCCACACCCGGCGAGCACGAGCAGCGTGTTGCCGGGCAACACCCCACCGGTCACCGGGGTCAGCGCCCGCCCGATCTCCATCATGTCGAGCGAGCCGGTGGCGCCGTAGAGAAAGGCCATGCCGTAAAGGATGAAGCCGGTGGAGAAGGCGCCGAGGAGAAAGTACTTCATCGACGCCTCGATGCAGCGCAGCCAGTCGCGTGCGATCCCGGCCAGGATGTAGAGCGCCACCGAGAACACCTCCAGACCGAGGAACAGGACCAGCAGGTTGTTGGTGGCCGCCATGATCACCATGCCCAGGGCGGCAAAGAGCAACAGGGCGTGATACTCGCCGGCGGGGATCGGGCTACGTTCCAGGAACTGTGCGCTCAGGAGCACCGCCAGGATGGCGGCGGCGAGCACGATGTGGATCATGAACAGCGCCGCACGATCCATCACCAGCATACCGCCCAGGGTGGACATCTGCCGCGATGTGTCGGCGAGCCGGCCGGTCGCCACCAGCGCTGCGACCAGACCGACCAGGGACAGGACGAACCCTCGCCGGCTCCCCGTGCCACGCGCGGCAGGCAGCGCGCAGGCCAGCAGGATGAGGCACGCCGTGGCCGTGAGGATGAGCAGGGGCGCCGCCATCGCCCAGTCGATGTTGACGATAGCAGCCTCAGGCATCGGTCGATCTCACGGTCGCACCCACCTCACAGGAACATCAGACAGCCCAGCAGCACCACGACACCGAGGAAGAAGGACAGGGCGTAGGAGCGCACGGAGCCGGTCTGGAACAGTTTCAGGGCATGGCCACCGATCTCCGTGAAGATGCCGATGGTGTTGACGGCCAGATCGATGACGAACCGGTCCACGGCCTCACAGGAGCGGCAGAGGAGACGGTACGGGCGCAGCACGGCGGCCTCATAGAGTTCGTCGATGCGGAAGCGGTCCGCCGCCAGGCGGTAGGCACGGCCCAGGGAGGCTGCCAGCCGGGCCGGCGTCGGGCTCTCGCGGGCGTAGAAGCGATACGCCACACCAATGCCGAGCAGACCGAGAACCACCGACAGCAGCATCAGTCCCCACTCCAGGCCGCCGCCGGTCGCCTGACCGGCCAGAGCGCCGCCCATGCCGTCGCCGACCCCGGCCTCTTCGAACACCGGCGCCAGCCAGTGAGCCAGCGCGTCCGCCCGCATCCCGAGCGGTCCGGCGAGGAACTCCGGCACACTGGCGAAACCGCCCATCACCGACAGCCCGGCCAGTACCGCCAGCGGGATCACCATGGTGCCGGGCGATTCGTGCAGATGCCGGCGGGCGCTCTTCTCCACCCGGTCCGTGCCGAAGAAGGTCAGGAAGACCAGACGCCAGATGTAGAACGCCGTCAGAGCCGCGGTGAACGCGCCGATGGCCCACAGATCCGGGCGGCGCGCGAACGCCGCACCGAGAATCGAGTCCTTGGAGAAGAAGCCGGCCAGAGGAGGCACACCCGCGATCGCGGCGGCGGCGATGACGAAGGTGCGAGACGTCCACGGCATGGCCGCGCTGACGCGCCCCATCTTGCGAATGTCCTGCTCGCCACTCATGCCGTGGATGACGGACCCTGCACCGAGGAAGAGCAACGCCTTGAAGAAGGCGTGGGTCATGACGTGGAAGATGGCGAAGGAGAATGCGCCCACACCCGCTGCCAGGAACATGTAGCCGAGCTGGGAGATGGTGGAGTAGGCGAGGATCTTCTTGATGTCGAACTGGGTGCAGCCGATGATGGCGGCGAAGATGGCCGTCAGCGCGCCGGTGCCCGCCACCGTGGCCATCGCCACCGGCGAGGCGGCAAACAGCGTCGCGCAGCGGCACACCATGTAGACGCCGGCGGTCACCATGGTGGCGGCATGAATGAGAGCCGACACCGGCGTGGGACCGGCCATGGCATCCGGCAACCAGACAAACAGCGGCACCTGGGCGCTCTTGCCGGTGGCGCCGACGAACAGCAGCAACGCCATCACGGTCAGCAGGCCACTGCCGGCCGCCCCGAGCTGCGGCACTGCCGCAAAGATCGGTGTGAAGCTCAGGGTGCCGAACGTCGTCCAGATGAGCAGCATCCCCATCATGAAGCCGTAGTCGCCGATGCGGTTGACCAGGAAGGCCTTGCGGCCTGCATCGGCGCACGACATGCCCCGGTTCGCGTCGAACATGTCACGGTAATTGAAGCCGATGAGCAGGTACGAACAGAGCCCCACCCCTTCCCAGCCGACGAACAGCACCAGGAAGCTGTCTGCCAGCACCAGCACCAGCATCATCGCCATGAACAGATTCAGGTAGGCGAAGAAGCGCGCAAACCCCTCCTCGTGGGCCATGTAGCCGATGCTGTAGACGTGTATGAGGAAGCCGACGCCGGTGACCACGAGCAGCATGACGGCGGTCAACGGATCGACGGAGTAGCTCCAGTCCACGGAGAGGGAGCCGGTCGCCAGCCAGTGCCACTGCACCTGCCCCACCCTCGGGATATCGGGATTCACGGTCATTCCCGCCACCGGCGTGGCGGCAGCCATCAACGCCGGGTCGGATAGCTCGCGGACCGCTCCGATGGAGAGGAGCAGCGACAGCAGCACCGTGCCACACGCCACCGCCGCCACCACGTGTCGCGGTAGCCAGCGCTTGCCGGCGAGCCCGTTGACGAGGAAGCCGGCCAGCGGCAGCAGGGGAATCAGCCCGATGAGTGGGAGGAACGTCACGGCCTACCACCGCATGAGGTGCACATCGGTCACGTCGGTGGACCCCTTCCTGCGAAAGACCGCGATGATGATCGCCAGCCCGGCGGCCGCCTCGGCCGCCGCCACCGCCATGACGAAGAAGACGAAGACCTGCCCCTCCGGACCGGCATGCTGGCGCGAGAACGCCGCCAGGGCGAGATTGACGGCGTTGAGCATCAGCTCGATGGACATGAAGATCACCAGCGCGCTGCGCTTGACCAGCACGCCGGTCACGCCGATGGCAAACAGCACGGCGGACAGCACGATGTAGGCGAAGACCGGTACCATGTCACGTTCCCCGACGGGCCAGGACCACGGCCCCCACCATCGACACGAGCAGCAAGACACCGGTCACCTCCACCGGATAGAGGTAACCGGTGAACAGCAACCGTCCCAGCGATCCGGCCGAGCCGAACCCGGACGGCACCTCCGGCAGAGCCGGCGCGCCGGAACTCATCGCCGCCACCGCTCGCCACAGCGCGGCGATGAACAGAAGACCCAGCGCGAACGTCAATCCGAGCACGGCGGGGCCTGCGGCGAAGCGGCGGCGCTGCGCCTCGGGATTGAGCAGCATGATGACGAACAGGAACAGCACCATGATGGCGCCGGCGTAGATGATCACCTGGACCGCCGCCAGGAACTCGCCGCCCAGCGTCAGGAACAGCACCGCCACGCAGCCGAGATTGGCGACCAGAAACAGCGCACTGACCACCGGGTTGCGCTGCCAGATGACGAGCAACGCCGAGATCACCGCCCCGGCCGCCGCCCCGGCGAACAGCACGGTCTCGAGGCTGAGAACCCCCGTCATCCCAGGCCATCTCCGTCCGCACTCGAACCGGACGCGACCATCACAGCACCCCGGCGGCGACGAGCATCGCCACGCCGATGACGTTGATGAAGGCCAGCTCCAGCAGCACCTTCCACCCCAGATGCATGAGCTGGTCGTAGCGGAAACGTGGCAACGTCCAGCGCACCCAGACGAACAGGAAGAGGAAGAACCCGGTCTTGAGCAGGAAGACGGCGGCCGACGCCAGCGTCATCCAGGGCTGGGGCAGGTGCAGGCCCGGCAATTGCCAGCCCCCGAAGAACAGCACCACCAGCAGGGCGGAGTTGGTGATCATCGCCGAGTATTCCGCCATGTAGAACATGACGAACTTCATCGCCGAGTACTCGGTGTGATACCCGGCCACCAGTT
Organism: Acidobacteriota bacterium; assembly: GCA_046757965.1. GTDB lineage: Bacteria > Acidobacteriota > Polarisedimenticolia > SMYD01 > SMYD01 > JBHHZI01. Next base: position 10,223 of record JBHHZI010000051.1, read on the forward strand.
CCGGCTCCGCCTCGGGAAGATCGAACGGCAGGCGCTTGGTCTCCGCGAACACGCCGATGAGCAGGAACAGGAAACCGAAGGGGTGGATGAACACGTTCCAGCGCGGCAGGAAGCCGAACCAGGTGCCGCCCTGGGCCGCGGCGATCTCGTGCAGGCGGAGGCTGGATGTCGTCAGCACGACCGGCAGGACGGCCAGCCCCAGCGCCAGCTCGTAGGAGATCATCTGGGCCGACGAGCGCAACCCGCCGAGCACCGAGTACTTGCTGCCGGAGGACCACCCGGCCATCACCACGCCATACACCTCCAGCGAGGCCAGTCCGAGAAGAATCAGCAGGCCGACGTTCAGGTCGGCGATCCACGGGGCCACCTGCCAGTCCCACGGCAGCCCCAGATCCTGCAGATTGATCGGTGCCGCGGCGAACGGGATCAGGCACATCGACAGCACGGCCGGAATGAGCGCCAGCATGGGGGCGAGAATGAACAGCACCGGATGGGCACCGGGCGGCGTGACATCTTCCTTCATCAGGTGCTTGATGCCATCGGCCAGCGGCTGCAGGAGCCCCCGTGGGCCGACGCGGTTGGGACCGATCCGATCCTGCATCCAGCCGGAGACCTTGCGTTCCACCAGCGTCATGTAGCCGACGCCGGTGAACAGCACGCCGAAGATCACCAGACTGCGGACGAGAATCTCGCCGGTCATCCTGGCGGTGATGCCGTCCAACCCGACCTCAGCTCGCCTCCGGCGCACGCAGGCCCGGAACCGCAACGCCCGCATCGCCGATGGCATCGAAGGTCAGCCCGTGGAAGACTGCCACTCGCTGACCGATCTCGTTGAACAGGTCTGCCTCGCTCTTCGCCCCTTCTTCCTGGCCGGCCCGGACGGCCAGGTCCGAGAGGATGCGCACCGCCGGGCGCGCCAGGTACGGCGCGGCATAGGCCCGGCGCATGCGCTGCAGGCGTCCCATGGCGTTCACCACCGTCCCGTCGATTTCCGGAAACACGGCCGACGGCAGGACGGCCGCGGCCCGCCGTGTGGTCGGACTCTCGTGGGCGGCAACGACGATCACCGCCGGACCGCCGGTCAGCCAGTCCGCCACCCGCTCCTCGCCCACGCCGGCCGCGAACAGGTCCTCGTGCAGGACCAGCAGCGTGCGAATCTCGCCCGACCGGGCCGCTTCCATCAACCCTTCAAGCGGAAGGGGAACGGCCACACCGGCGTCGGACAGCAGGGCGCAGACCCCGCTGCGGTTGGCCGTCCGGTCGGCGCGCAGGAGCAGGGCGTCGTCCTCGCCGACGTCGTGCGCCGGCACCGCCACGCGCAGGCTCCCGCCGAGGCGGCCGAGCAGCCCGAGAGCGACATGGGTCTCCTCCAGTGTCGCCGACGCCCCGAGCACCGCCGCCACCTTCCCGGGGGCGTCGGTGAGCATCCTGGCTGCAGCGTCGAGAACCCTCTCCCAGTCCGCCCCATCGACACTGGCGGCTCGCGGCTCGCGCACGCGCTCCCGGGCGGCGAGCGCATCGCCGATCAGGCGGCCCTCGTCACAGATCCAGGTCCGGTTCACGTCCGGGTTGTCGACCGGGGTGATGCGCGCCACGCCGCCGTCGCGATGCCACACCTTGATGTTGCAGCCGCGGGCACATCCGGGACAGACCGAGCGCTGGCTCTTCAGGAACCAGAGGCGCGACCGGAAGCGAAACTCCTTGAGGGTGAGCGCACCGACCGGGCAGATGTCGACGACATTGCCCGAATAGGCGTTGTCGAGCGGCCGACCCGGGAAGATATCGATCTCGCTGCGATCGTTGCGGGCAAACAGCGCCAGTTCCGATGTCCCGGTGACCTCGTCGCAGAAGCGAATGCAGCGCGTGCACTGGATGCAGCGCTCCTTGTCGAGCACCACGTGGGGGCCGATATCGACGTGCTTGTCGAAATGGGTCTTCTCCTCGCGAAACCGCGTCTTGCCGGGTCCGGAGGTGAACGCATGCTCCTGCAGCCAGCACTCTCCGACCTGATCGCAGATCGGGCAGTCCAGCGGATGGTTGATGAGCAAGAACTCCATGTTGTGCTTTTGGGCGGCCTGCACCTCGTCGCAGGTCGTGTCCACCACCATGCCATCGCCGACCCGCGTGTTGCAGGAGACCTGCAGCTTCGGCATCCAGCGGACCGACCCGTCGTCCTGGGCCATGCCCACCTTCACCTGGCACTGGCGGCAGTTGCCGGGCACCGACAGGTACGGGTGATAGCAGAAGTACGGCACGTGGATGTTTTTCTCCAGGGCCACCTGGAGGACCGAGCGTCCGGGCTCGACCTCGTGCTCGACCCCATCGATGCGCAGGCGGACGGTCTTTTCAGGTGCGTGGCTCACCGCACGTCCTCAGCCCGCCACCGGCGCAGGCGTTCTCATCGGGCAGCCCTTCTGCTCCACATGGGCACGAAATTCCGTCTCGAACTTGTTCACGAAGGCGCGGGCCGGCATGGCGGCCGCATCACCCAGGGGACAGATGGTGTGGCCCTGGATGTTGTCGGCCAGTTCGCTGATCAGAGGGATGTCCTCGTCCACGCCGCCTCCGGCCTCGAGCCGCGTGAGGAGCTTCTCCAGCCAGCCGCAGCCGGTGCGGCAGGGAGTGCACTGGCCACAGGATTCGTGGTGGTAGAACGCCTCGAGATTCCGCAGCGTCTCCACCATGCAGACCGTGTCGTCCATGACGATGCCGCCTGCCGAGCCGAGCATCGACCCGATGGCGGCGAGATCGTCATAGCTCATCACCACGTCCAGCTCGCCGGGAGTCAACACCGGCGTGGAACTGCCGCCGGGGATGACGGCCTTCACCGGGTGGTCCGGCCGGAGCATCCCACCCGCATGCTCCTCGATCAGCTCCCGGCAGGTGATGGTCATGGGTAACTCGAACACCCCTGGCCGCTTGACGTGACCGGAGACGCAGAACAGCTTCGGGCCGGTGTTGCGCTCCTTGCCGATGCCGGCGTACCAGTCGGCACCCCGGTTGATGATGAAGGGCACGTTGGCCAGCGTCTCGACGTTGTTGACGTTGGTGGGACTGGCGAAGATGCCATGCTGGGCCGGAAACGGCGGCTTGTTGCGCGGCTCGCCGCGCTTGCCTTCCAGCGAGTTCATCAGGGCGGTCTCCTCACCGCAGATGTAGGCTCCGGCGCCCCGGTGGATGGTCAGCTCGATGTGGTGGCCGCTGCCGGCGACATCGGCGCCGATGTGACCCCTCTCTCGCGCCTCGGTGAGAGCACGCTGCAGGATTTCGTACTCCCGGACGAACTCGCCACGGATGTAGATGAACGCGTGCTTGCTGCCGATGGCATACGCCCCGATGAGCGTGCCCTCGATCACCATGTGCGGGTCGTGGGTGATGAGCAGCCGGTCCTTGAAGGTCCCGGGCTCCGACTCATCGGCGTTGTTGATCAGGTACACCGGACGGTCCGTGTCCCGTGGCACGAAGCCCCACTTCACGCCCGTCGGAAATCCGGCGCCACCGCGACCGCGCAGGCCGGACTTCTTGACCTCGGCCACCACCTCGTCCGGGGTCATGGTGGTCAGCGCCTTGCGCAGCGCCGTGTACCCACCGGTCTTCTCGTAGCCGGCGACGCTGCGCGCATCCGGATTCCCCACATTCCGCGTCAGGATCTTCTCGAAGGCCATCACTCTTCCCCTGGCGGTGTTTGGCGCGCGGCGAGATTGTCGAGCAACCCGCCGAGATCCTCCACGGTCAGCCCCTCGAAGTAGTCGTCATTGACCTGGATCACCGGCGCGGTATCGCACGACGCCAGGCACTCCACCTCCGTGAGACGGAACCGCCCGTCGGCCGTGGCCTCGCCCGGCCCGATGCCGAGCCGGCGGCGGATGCAATCCTTCAGAGCGGCCGCCCCGCGAAGCTGGCAGGTGAGTGTCCGGCAGAGCTGCAGATGGTAAAGGGCCGGTCGGCTCTCGTAGAGCATGGTGTAGAAGGTCATCAGCTCCCGCACGTGCGCGGGGCTGATTCCCAGCACACCACTGACCAGCAACTGGTCGTCGAGCGACACACAGCCACGATGCTGCTGGACCCGGTGCAGGCACATCAGCGCGCCGGCCCGCTTCTCCGGATAGACGGCGACGATGGACTCCAGCTCATGCCGCAGCGCGTCGTCATCGATGCCGGTCATCGGCCGCGGGTCGCCCCGCGCCACCTGGGTGCTCATCGGCGCCGGCTCCAGCTCATCGATCGACCTCGCCCATCACCGGATCGAGACTGGCGATGATCGCCACCACATCGGACACCATGCCGCCGATGCAGATTGTCTCGAGAGCCTGGAGATTGATGAACGACGGACTGCGAATGTGCAACCGGTAGGCTGTCTTGCCGCCGTCGCTCTGGATGTAGAAGCCGAGTTCGCCCTTGGGCGCCTCGACCGCGTGATAGACCTCGCCGACCGGCGGGCTCATACCCTCGGCCACGATCATGAAGTGATGAATCAGCTCGTCCATGCGGGTGAGCACATCGCGCTTCACCGGGGGCACCACCTTGGGATGGTCCGCCCAGATGGGCCCGGGTTGCAGCCGCGAGACCGCCTGCTCGAGGATGCGCAGGGACTGGCGCATCTCCTCGATGCGAACCATGTAGCGGGCGTAGACGTCGCCATCATCGGCGTAGGGCACCTCGAAATCGAACGCCTCGTAGCCGCTGTACGGCTCGTCCTTGCGCAGATCGTGAGGCACGCCGGACGCCCGCAGACTCGGGCCGGTCAGGCCAAGGCCGATCGCCTGCTCCTTCGTGATGATGCCCACTCCCCGGGTGCGATCGACCCAGATGCGATTGCGCGTCAGGAGCCGCTCGAACTCGTCCACCTTGGGCAGAAAGGCCGCCATCCAGTCGGCGAGTTGCGGCGTAAACGAGTCCGGAAGATCCCGGCTGAGCCCTCCGACCCGCGTGTAGGATGTCGTCAGCCGGGTGCCGGTCATCATCTCGATGAGATCGTAGAGCGTCTCGCGCTCCCGGAAGGTGTGAAAGAAGACGGTGACCGCGCCCAGGTCGATGGCGTGGGTGCCGAGCCAGAGGAGATGAGCGGAGATCCGCGCGATCTCGCAGGCGATGACCCGCAGCAGACGGCAGCGAGGCGGCACCTCGATGTCCATCAACTTCTCCACGGCGAGGATGTAGCCCACGTTCGACGACAGCGGGGCCAGGTAGTCGAGGCGATCGGTGTAGGGGATGAACTGCAGATAGGTCTTGTTCTCGCCGATCTTCTCCACGCCCCGGTGCAGATAGCCCAGGTGAGGCGTGCAGCGGGTCACCACCTCGCCGTCGAGGGTCAGGACCAGCCTCAGCACACCGTGAGTCGCGGGGTGCTGCGGCCCCATGTTGATCTCGAACGTCTCGCCGGCGAGATGATCCGGGGGCGCCGGATGAGTCAACACGACCTGTTCCGGAGCCGCCACCATCAGCCCTTCAGGGGAAAGTCCTTGTGCAGCGGATGGCCGTCGAAGTCGTCGGGAAGAAGAATGCGACGCAGGTCGGGATGCCCTGAAAACGGAATGCCGACCAGATCGAACGCTTCCCGCTCGAGCCAGTTCGCGCCGGGCCACAGGCCGGTCAGGGAAGGCATCTCCTCGCCGGGGGCCAGCCCCACCTTCAGCCTCACGCGCTCGTTGAGAGACAGCGAGTGCAGATGGATGACGACCTCGTAGGCGTGATCCCGGTCCGGAGTGTGCACGCCACACAGGTCGCTGAGCTGCTCCATCGCCTCCTCGTCCCGGAGAAACCGGCAGACCTCGAGGATCGCCTTCGCGGTCACCCAGGCGGTCTCATCGGCGCGAAACACCGGCAACAGCGGAGTCACCGCATCGCCGAAGCGGCTCACCAGCCGCGCGAGACGCGGAGGCAGGTCGCCGGAAGTCTGATCCAGCCGGCGCCAGGGGGCCGGTCGCGGACCGGGCCGATCCTCCGGCACCGGTCGAACGCCGGCAGACGGCGTCATCTTGAGCCAGTGAATCAGCATGCCCGACACCCGGCCCGGCTCACGGCCGGTGAGCAATGGCCGGCACCCGGCGAGCCCGGGCCGCACCGCGGCCGATGAAGGGACACGTCATGCACCGGAATCATCCCCGGGCGGGGACGGACCGCTCACTGCCCGGCGCGGCGGCGCCCAGTCCAGCGCCCCCTGGCTCCAGATGTAGATGAAGCCCACCGTCAGGAGGCCAAGAAACAGACCGGCCACCGCGAATCCGGCCCAGCCGAGCGCCCGGTACGAGACGGCCCAGGGGTAGAGAAAGGCCACCTCGAGGTCGAACAGGATGAACAGCATGCCGACCAGGTAGAAATGGATGGTGAGGCGGCGGTGCCGGGTGTCCGCCTCCGGGACGCCGCACTCGTACGCCGACAGGTCGACCTCCGGTTCGCGGCGGCGGCGGCGCCCGAACAGCGTCGACAGGATCACCAGGCTGGCGGCCAGTCCGACGGCAAACACCAGGAAGATGAAGAACGGATAGTAGGAGAGCAGCGTGCTGTTCATGGTGGCTCGACGCGCCGAACCCGTCCCAGCCGGTTTGTGCAAAATTGCACAGAAGACGGTCGATGAAGTTAACACGCCCGCCGGTACCCGTCAAGCAGGTCGGATTCGTGCAAGTTGTTGCATGAAAAAGGGGTTCCGCGATGGAACCCCGATTGCGTCTGGGCCGGATCCGTGGCCGTCTCAGTTGTCGTCGGTCTTCTTCTTGTACTGCTCGAGAGCTTTCTGCTGCTTCTCGAATTCCGCCTGCTCCTTCTCGTGCTCGGCGCGCTCTCGTTCCAGTTCGGCCATCTGCTCCGCATTGTAGGCCTCGGTGGCTGCGTTCTCCACGGCGATCTCGATGTTCTTCTTCACCAGATCGATCTTCTCCGCGATGACCGGCGAGGCCTTCAACTCGTACGACTTCTCGTAGGTCGCCAGGGCTTCATCCCGCCGGCCCAGGTTGCTGTACGACAGACCGAGCAGATTGAGGACCAGCGTACTCTGCGGGTCGCACTTCCTGGCCTCCTCGAGGATTTGCGCCGCCGGCTCGAACTGCTTCAGGTTGACGTACGCCTGCCCCATGTTCGCCCGCGCCGGACAGTAATCGGGCTTCGCCTTCAGCACCTGCTTGAACGTCGTCACGGCGTGGGCGGCATCGCCCTTGCCGAGCTGGGCACGGCCGAGAAGGTTCAGCGCATCGAACCCGGGCCGGGCGGCATTGGCTGCCTGCGCCGCGACAGCGGCTTGCTTGTAGTTCGCCGCCTTGACCTCGCGGTCCCGGGTGATGAGCGCTGCGTTGAGCAGGGCGCGGGCCAGGTAGAGCTGCGTGTCATAGTCGTCTGGTTTCTTCTCCGCCGCCTTCGCCAGGTGCTCGGCCGCCGCCGCATAGTCCTCGGTGCCGGTCAGCGCCATGCCCAGGCGTTGCTCGGCGGTGAACTCCCCCGGCTGGATGGCCACGGCCTCCTTCAGGTCGTCCGCGGAGCGCGCGTACTGCTTCAGCGACAGGTACGACAGTCCGCGCTCGAGGTGCAGGTAGTACTTGTTCTGCTTGTCGGCGGCGTACTGTTCCGCGTTGTTGAGGGTGGCCACCGCCTTGGCATACTGCCGCTGTGTCCGGTAGACCGCGGCCAGGCCGTACTGATACTCGAATTTTTCCGGTTTCAGCTCGGTGGCCTGCTTGAAGCTGTCGATGGCCTCGTCGTACTTGCCCTCGCGGAGGGCCACCTGGCCGATGGCATACCAGCCGAAGTCATAGTTGGGCGCCGCATCGAGCACGGACTGGAAGGCCGCCCGCGCATCGGCGAGCTTGCCCTGCTGCAACGCCTGCCACCCTGTTTGCACGGTGGCCTGAAGATCCTGGGCGCGGGTGGCTCCGCCGGCCACCAGGCACAGCAGCACCCCGACCGCAAGCACCTGCCACCTTCTGTATCCGGGCCTCTTCACCGACTTGGCTCCTCGTCTCATCGATTCATCCCCTGCAGATCTCCACGATTCATCCGTCGCACCCGCCTCCGGCTGGCTGCTGTGTCTATCTCGCCACACTCTGTCAACACCCGCCGGAGCGCCCTGCTTCCCGGCCAGCACCTTGACGGGCGAGTCAACCGGCGCGGGGAGCGGCCTCGGGTCGTTCTTCCCTCTATTCGACCAGATCCCCGGGCTTCTGAAGGGCGCCAACCGGGGCCGGTGCGGGGCGCTCCCCGCACGCGACGACCCCCGAGCTCGTCGTATGGCGCCATGCCATCGCCCGGGCGACCTGATGGCCCCCACTCACTGGATGGTGAAGGTCACCACGATGTTGAACAGCACATCGACCGCGCGATTGTTCTGCTCCCCCGGCTTGTAGCGCCATTGTTTCACCGCGTCGATCGCTGACTCCTCGAAGCCCAGATCGGGCGCGTTGGTCGAGAGGACGGAGATATCACCCACCGTTCCATCGGAAAGAATGATCGCCTGCAGGAACACCTTGCCCTGGATGCCCGCCTTGCGGGCCAGCTCCGGATAGCCAGGTTCGACATACACGGTGCGCGTCGGGTTGCTCACGCCGGCCACACCGGCGATGAGCGGCCCGGTGTTGCCGACCGGGGGCAGATCCGGAATGCCGATCAAGGCCACCGCGTCCGGCGGCAACGGTTCGGGTTCCGGCTCGGGCTCCGGTTCCTTGATCGGTTCCGGCTCGTCAGGCGTGGGGTCGGGGATCGGGATCTTCCTGGTCTTGAGCTTGCGCTCCTTGATCGGCTTGGGCGGTTCCTTCTTCTTCGGCGGTGGGGGTCGCCACTTCTTCACGTACACGATCTTGGCCGGCGCGACCGCGTGGGTGCGCGACTTGAACTCCGGGAAGGTCACCCAGAGGATCAGCGCGTGGACCAGGACAGCGAGCAGGATGGCGATCTGGGTGGGCCGCCGGTCCGCGATGGACCCCTCGAAGTACTCGCTGTACATCTCCGTCTCGGCAGCGAGCAACTCCTCGAGTTCCTCGGGAGTCAGTTCTTCGATCTCCGTCGGGTCCATCTATTCCGCCTCGAACGGGTTGTAGCCGAACACCTGTGTGTACTCGTCGATCTCCTTCTGCGTCGGGATCGCGATGTTGCGCACCTTCATCCCGATCTTCTTCTCTCCCTGGTTGAGCACGTCATAGACCGCCATCATGTTGGCGTAGACCGCGTCGGGGTCGGTGTAGAGAATGACCGGCTTGTCGGGCCAGCGCTCGAGCTTCGGCTGCAGATACGGCAGGATCTGGTCGAGCTCCATCGGTTGCCGGTCGACGGAGACCGCACCGCCGGGGTGCACCTTGATGAAGACGCCCTCGATGTCCTCGGACTGCAACTGCTCGTCTTCCTGCTTGGGCAGCTTGAAATCGAGCCCCTTGGTGGCCGAGAACACGGTCGTCACCATGAAGAAGACGATGAGCAGAAAGGCGATATCCGCCATCGATGCCGTCGGAATCTCGATGTCGTCTCTTTTCTTTCCGAGCTTCATCGACCGGGCATCCGCTGTCTCACCTGTCGCGAGATCATCACGAGTTGCTGACCGTCTTCTGTTCGCTCATCAGGATCAGGTTGAGCGCGCCGGCCCGTCTCATGGTGTCGAGAATCTCGTCCACGAGCCGGTACTTGATGTCCTTGTCGATCTTGATGACGAATGGGTGCTCGGCGCTTGCCGCGGTGACGTTGACGACCTCGGCATACAGCCCCTCCGTCCCGGTCACGATCTGCGAGGTGTCCTTGCCCGCCGAGAACTTGTAGACCAGTTTCTTCCCCCCGTCGCCCGAGATGATGTTGGCCAGGACGACGAACGCCGCCCCGCGTGGAATCTCCGACGAGCGTTCCCAGGTGAGCGGGAGATTGACCGACGTCTTGTCCACCTGAAACACGGTGGTGACCATGAAGAAGACGATGAGCAGGAAGGCGATGTCCGCCATCGACGCCGTCGGGATGTAAGCC
>JBHHZI010000052.1:0-19990 GCA_046757965.1 Acidobacteriota bacterium
CCGAGACCTGCATCTCGCGGGCGACCTCGGCGTAGCGGGGCTCATCCGGATTCCACAGATCGTGGGTGGTGAGACCGGGCAGGATGAGCACGGCTCCGGCAGTCGCGACCAGCAGCAATGAACGCCACCCCGGTCGTGTCGCGGTCACGGGTGCGGCGCCAGGTGCGGACCGGCCGGAAGAAGAGCCCGGTTCCTACGCAGCAGGGCGGGAAGGGAACGGATCAACGCAGCGCCGACATGCCGATGGCGCCGGCCAGGACGACCCAGAAGAAGTACCACTCCGCCTGCTTGAACCGCGGGCGCAGGCGTACGGAACTGATGCTCTCGCGAAACACCGATGCCGAGAGCAGCACCGTGGCCACCAGCAGGAACAGGGTCAGAAAGCGCGCATCGACAGGGGCGAGCAGGCCGAACAGGATGGTGTTCAGCCGGTGTGAGATGGTCAGCCGGCGCCAGAAGTACCAGAGGCAGCCGGCGCATGCGACCACCGCGATGAACAGGACCATCCGGTCGGCGGCGGTCAGTGGAACCAGCCCGTGCGGCGGGAGCGGCCGATGGGCGGCGAGCCAGGGGAGCGGCAGCATGAACGAGAGCAGGCCGGTCGTTGCCGACAGTGCGATCATCGCCTGCAACCGCCGCGCCAGCATCGGGTTGTTCGGCCGCCGGTCGAGAAGGTAGCTGCCGACGAAGATCAGCCCGAGCACCCACGTCGGCCCGAGCTGCCCCCAGATCCCGAATGCCAGGGGCAGCAGAAGGATGCGTCCCGGGCGCTTCTCCAGTGACCCCTCCAGGGCCGCCACGCAGAAGGCGAACACGGTGAACACCGGGGCAAAGCCGGCTGCGGCGAGGGGCGGGAGGGATACGAGGGTGGTCGCGAACATCAGGAGCGAGGTGGAGAGGTGGTCGCGGGTCTTCTTCTTGAGGCCGAGGAACAGGAAGAACAGGGCTGCGGTGACGGCCGTCGCGAACCCGGCGGCGTGGATGCCACCGGCCGCCATGAAGATGATGGCGAAGACCGACGCCATGCCGACATATTCCATCTTCATGCGACGACCGAGTCGCTCCACCCCATCGGGCACATGGGGCCTGATCACATCGGTATTCATGGGAACCCTCGGAGTTCGGGCCCGGAAAGGGGCGAGACACGGGCCACGCAGCCGGGCGACCATCCTCCCATCCGGTGGAGCCTCCTGTCAAGACGACGGGCTCCGCCAGGTGCGAACCCGTGACGTCCCCCCGGCCGCCCGACCTTGAATAAACCGTCCATCTGACGCAAGATACTGGCAGGAGATGGTCCGGAGCCGGGGAGTGCCGCCCGCGCCGCTTCCTGAGGAGTCGGTGAATGGCCCGACAGCTCCCTGACCTGTGGACGGCAGCCCGGCGTCTGGTGCCCCGGCGGCATCTGCTGCTCCCGCTGATCGTCGTCGTCACCCTCGTGGCATTCTTTGCCATCCTGTGGATCTGGTCCCGGCACTCGGACGCAGCCCGGGCGCGCGCCGACATGGCCATCACCGCCGAGCAGGTGGCCACCCGGCTGGAGAGCTTCATCGCGGCGCGGCTGGAGATCCTCACACTGATGGCGGCGCTCTGGCGCGGTGGCAAGATCAACACGGAGGACGAATTCGCCGGCTTCGTCCGGGACGTGGAGGCGTCGTTCGATGGTCTGCTCGCCATCAACTGGATCGACACTGATGGCATCATCCGCTGGGTCGTGCCCGAGGCGAAGAACCGGGCTGCGAAGGGCAAGAGCATCGCCGATCATCCGGTGGCCGGAGACGTGATGCGGGCGTCGCTGGCGGCGAACGCGCCGCGGGTCACGCCGCCGGTGGAGTTGTTCCAGGGAGGGCTCGGGGTGGCGGCGTACCTGCCGCTGACCCGTCACGGGGTGCCGGACGGATTCTTGGACGCGGTGTTTCGCATCGAGCCGCTCGTCGTTTCCTGCCTGCAGGCCGGATCGCGTGGCGGCTATGCCTACGCCGTGCGCGATGGCGATCGGTGGGTCTACACCGATGAGGCATTCGACGTCAATCACCACTCATCGCGCGTTGCCACCCACGCCTTCCACGTCGGCAATCGTCTCTGGAATGTGACCCTGGAGCGTGTCCCCGGCCAGGTGATCGGGACGGCGGGCGCTCTCGATACGGTCATCCTGGGCGCGGGCTGTCTGCTCGCGATGTTGCTCGGGTTTGCGGTGTGGCGCGACCTGCGCCGTCGAGACGCGCTCGAGTTGCGTACCGCCGAGCTGCAGGCGATTCACCGGGCCCATCCCGATCTGCAGTTCCGGCTGGCGGCCGATGGCACCATCCTCGACCATCAGGCCGACGCCGAGACGGATCTGTACGTTCCGCCCGAGCAGTTCATCGGCCGGCGCATGCAGGACGTTCTGCCCGCCGAGGTTGGAGCCCTTTTCACGGCCGCTTTTCGCAAGCTGGCCGCCGGCACGCCCCGGGTGAGCCTGGAGTATGAACTGCAGATCGGAGAGCAGCCGCGGCACTTCGAGGCCCGCATTCTGCCGCTGCCTTCGGGGCAGATGATCGTCATCGCGCGCGATATCACGGCACGCAAGCGCGTGCAGGACCGGCTCGAGATCGTCCGGTTTGCCGTGGACCAGGCGGCCCTGCCGGTCTACTGGGTGCGGGTTGACGGCCGCATCGCCTACGTCAACGCCGCCGCCTGCCGCACCCTGGGGTATTCTCGCGAGGAACTCGAACGGATGTCGGTCCACGACATCGACCCGGATTTTCCGCCGGAGATGTGGGCACCGCACTGGAAGAGCATGAGGGAAAAGGGGGCGATGACCTTCGGGGCTCACCACCGCAGGCGAGACGGGACGATCTTCCCCGTCCAGATCACGACCAGTTTTCTCGAGCACCAGGGCGTCGAGTACGTCTGGGCCTTCGTGGAGGATACCTCGGACCGGCAGCGGGTCGAGGCGGAGCGTGTGCAACTGGAGAGACAGCTGAGGCAGGCGCAGAAGCTCGAGGCGGTGGGCCAGCTTGCCGGTGGCATCGCCCACGAGTTCAACAATCTGCTGACGGTCATCCTCGGGTGCACGGAACTGATGCTGTCCGGGCTGGAGGCCGACGGCGTCTCGGACGATCCCGGCCGCCAGAATCTCGGGCAGATCCAGACCGCCGGCCTGCGTGCCTCGGATCTGACCCGCCAGCTCCTCGCTTTCAGTCGCAGGAACGTCGAGAGCCCGTCTGCCATCGATACCTCGAAGGCCATCGCCGAGACCGGCAAGATGCTCGAGCACCTGATCCGCGAGAACGTGACCGTCGACCTCCAGATCCCGGAGGATCTGGAGCCGATCCAGGCCGGTAGTGGGCGTCTGGAGCAGGTGCTGGTCAATCTGGTGGTCAATGCGTCCGACGCCATGCCCGACGGCGGTCACCTGCGCATCGATTGCGCCAGCGTGGAGATCGACGCGGCTCACGTGGCGCTTCATCCCGGGTCCCGCACCGGCCGGCATGTCCGGATCGAGGTGGCCGACGACGGCGTGGGGATGAGTCCCGAGGACCTCGAGCACATGTTCGAGCCGTTCTATACCACCAAGCCGGTGGGCAAGGGAACCGGGCTGGGGATGGCCACGGTGTACGCCTTCGTCACGCAGGTCGGAGGGCACATCGTGGTGGAGAGCGAGCCGGGTCGGGGGACGACCGTCCAGGTCTACTTCCCCGCGGCCAGTTCAGAGGCTGTGGACCGTGACATCGACACGGCACCCGCGGCCCGGGGCCAGGGGGAGTCGATCCTGGTCTGCGAGGACGAGACCGCCGTGCGGGAGGTCATCTGCGACACCCTGCGCACGGCCGGCTACGACGTGCTCTCGGCGGAGAACAGTGCCGAGGCTCTGGATCTGGCTGCCCGGCAGTCGCAGCCGGTGACGGTGCTGGTCACCGATGTGGTCATGCCCGAGATGAACGGACCGAAGCTGGCCGAGACGATGGCGATCCACCATCCCGCCCTCCGCGTGCTGTTCATCTCCGGCTACCCCGGAAACCTGCTCGATCCCGATGAGGTCCGCGCCCGTGGACACGATTTTCTGTCCAAGCCGTTCAGCCCGGGAGTGCTGCAGGCACGGGTGCGCCGCCTTCTCGACACACCGCCGCCGGCGTCGCCGGGCCATCCATCCGCGGATGCTGCCCGACACGGGGTGTGAGGTTGGCTCGCGAGGAATCCTGCGTGAACCTGCCGGTCTATCGCGACAGCGTGACGACCAGGAAATAGACGATGGGCAGCAGGTAGACCGACCCGACCAGGCCGGCGGCGATCTTGCCGGTGCGCGGTCCATCGGTGCGGAGCAGGATGACGCAGCAGGCGAGAACGCCGAGAAACTCGACCGGTGCCATGATGCGCCCATGGTGGCGCGGATCCCAGTACGAGATCGGGCTGGCGAACCGCCAGTTCGAGAACGGGAAGAAGTGCCGGTGCGCGTCATCGTGGTGGAGCGGGAGATCACCCAGGGAGTGGAGCGCCATGCTGGCCAGCAGGAAGAACCATGTTCTGGCCCGCATCCGCCAGGCTGCCAGCATCCCCAGGGCCACGAGCGGCAGGGAATGGAAGGTGTCGAACAGGTCCTGCCACCCCTGTTGCCAGTAAATCTGACCCCAGATGGCGGTCTCGCTGGTCCCCACCACGATCTTCTCGTGGAGATAGAAGACGATCATCGGGAGGTCGGGAAGGACGGCACCGGCGAGAACCGCGGCCTGCAATCGGCTGGCGCGGCGCCTGCCGAGAAGGGCGAGGTTGACGATGGCGTGGGCCGGTGTGTTCATCGCCGCATCACACTCCGCTGCCGGATCCGGGCGGGCGGCCCTCAGGGACAGGCGCTGGCGGACCGAGCGGCGCCGGAGGTGCCCAGACCCAGATCGCCCAGGCCCAGGCTACCCGGGCAGATGTTCTCGGCCCGGATCAGATAGAAGAATACACCTCCTGGTCCCGGCGTGGCGCCGTCGGCGGCCACGGTGTCCGTTCCGTCATTCGCCTCCACGCAGAAGGCGGTAGAAAAGTCGCTCCCGGAGACCGATCTCACCGTGTCGTAGACCACCGAGGTGGAACCCGGTGCCGCCGGCGCCTGCCAGCTGAGGGTCGTCATGCCCGTGGCGGGGTCATGGGTGACGGCGATGCCGCTGGCCTCGCCGGGCGAGTTCCAGGCGGCGGCCACCGTGTCGTCACAATCGCCGGCGCACTCGCTGAACGTGTCCCCATCGTCATCGGTCTCGTTGGTGCCCGTCAGGGCCGGCCAGACGGGCGAGGCGCAGTCGTTGTTGAGACCGTCGCAGACCTGGGCGCCCCCCGGAGAGATGGCGGCGTTGGTGTCGTCACAGTCGCTACACGCCGTCGATCCGTCGCCGTCGACATCCAGGCATTCACAGGCCACGCGCGTGAAGTACACCTGCTCCGTGGCGTCGCGAGCGTCACCCCAGACCACCGCCAGATTGGCGTTGTTCCAGACGATCGCGGGACGGCGGGAGACCGCGGCCACGCTGGTCAGCCGCTGGTCCGGGCCCACCTTCGCCCCGGTGGCGTCCAGGCGGGCGAAGTAGATCTCGTCGATGCCATCCCGCAGATCCTGCCAGGTCACCGCGATGTCCGAGCCCACCCAGGCGACAGACGGGTTGAGCGAATTCTGCGGGGCGTTGGTGGTGCGCAGGTCGGCGGTCAGCTTGGTGCCGGCGTCGCTGACCCTCGCCGCGTAGATCTCGCCGGTGCCGTCGCGCGTGTCGCGCCAGACGATGACAAACTCGGTGCCGGTCCCGACGACGTCCGGCTGGGTCGAGATGGCCGGATCGTTCGTGAGCCTGACATCGACGCCGACTTTGATGCCGGCCGCGTCGAGGCGGGTCATGTAGATCTCCCGGTTGCCGTCCCGGTTGTCCTGATAGGCGATGCCGTAATGGGTGCCGTTCCAGCCGATGCCCGGGAACCGCGAGACCGCCGTGTCGGTGGTCACGCGGACCTCCGCCCCGATGAGAGTCCCCGTCGCACTGACGCGGGCGAAGTAGATCTCGTTGTTGCCGTCCCGGCCGTCACTCCAGGCGAGACCATACTCCGAACCGGTCCAGACCATGTCCAGGTCGCGGGTTGTCGCCGTGTTGCTGGTGACCGTGATGTCATTGCCCACCTTAGAGCCGGTCGCGCTCAGCCGCGAGAAGATGATGGTGTTGCTGCGGACGAAGGCGACGCCGAAGTCGGCGCCGGACCAGGCGATGGCCGGTTCGCTGGCGGCCGCGGTGGACGGTGAGAATCGCAGCTCGGATCCGATGAGATTCCCGGCCGGATCCAGCCGGGCGAACAGGATCTCGGGCGTGGAGAAGCGGTCATCCCCCCAGACCACACCGTACTCCGTGCCAGTCCATGCGATGGCGGGAGACGACGAGCTGGACAGGTCGCCCGTGGTCACTCGCGACTCGTCGAGGATCTCGGTGGGCGTCAGGCACTGCCCGCATTCATACGAGTTGACGACTCCGTCGCAGTCATTGTCCCGGCCGTCACAGATCTCGATGTTGCCCGGGAAGTTGGCGGCGTCCGTGTCGTCGCAATCGCCGTCGCAGGTGCTCAGGCCGTCGCCGTCATTGTCGCTCTCCGGAAACGGCAGAGCAGGCCAGATCGGGTCATCGCAATCGTTGTTCTGTCCGTCGCAGATCTCGGCCGCGCCGGGGAAGACCGTGCTGTCTATATCATCGCAATCACAGGCACCGCCGAACAGATCCCCGTCGAGGTTGACCTGGGACGGGTTGGACGTGGCCGGACAGTTGTCGCAGATGTCTCCGATCCCGTCGGCGTCGCCGTCGCCTTGTAGCGGGTTGGGCGTCACCGGGCAGTTGTCACAGACGTCGCCGGACCCGTCGACGTCTGAGTCGATCTGGCTGGCATTGGAGACGGCGATACAGTTGTCACAGGCGTCGCCGAGACCATCGCTGTCCTGGTCAATCTGGCTCGTGTTGGGGACGGACACGCAGTTGTCGCAGACATCGCCGACGCCGTCCAACTCCGAGTCAACCTGGGTGGGATTGTTGATTCCGGGGCAGTTGTCCACGGGACAGGTCGTGGCCGGGAATCCGGGAGACGTGAACCCGTCGCCGTCCGGGTCCACGCAGTCGTCGCAGGCATCTCCCAGGCCGTCTCCATCGAGGTTTTCCTGCCCGGGATTGGCCACGGCGGCACAGTTGTCACACACGTCCCCCACGCCGTCGATGTCCAGATCCGCCTGGCTAGTGTTGGCGGTGATCGGGCAGTTATCACAGGCGTTGCCGATGCTGTCCGCGTCCGTGTCCAGTTGCGGATTGTCGGCGGTGGTCGGGCAGAGGTCGCAGGCATCACCGATCAGATCGCCGTCGGTGTCGGGCTGGCCGGTACAGCAGGCGTAGGTCATCGGTGTCACGATCAGTGACCAGGCGTGCAGAACTCCATCCTGGGGTGTGCCGCTATCGAGCCCCTCGTCGAGCATTAGGAGCTTCCACTGTCCGGCGCTGCTGGTGCCGTTGAACCGCCCGAGTTGACCGACCGCATCGAAGACAGATCGGGACGGAGAATTCATCGCCGGCAGCCAGTCGCCGGTGAACGGAGCCATGGTGCCCCCGGCGCTGTTGAGATCGTTGACCGAGGCATCGTCGATCACGGTGTTGACCAGGTCGTCTCCGGCGTTGCCCCCGATGATGCACGATGTTCCCGAGCACTGGGCGAGCCGGTTGATGAGGTCGAGACCGGATTCGCCCGCCCGCTTCAGGAACAGGGACAGATCCCCGACGTTGGGATGGTTGAACAGGTCGATCCGGATGTCGAGATCGGTGATCTCCAGGTCATCCGGGAGGTCGAATGTGTCGACAATCGGCACGATGAACGGGAATGAATTCGACGGGGTGGGAACGGTCAGTCCGCCGGGGATGGTGCGCGTGAACGTGATCGGGGTTCCCGGTCCGACCGGTTGCCCGATGCGCAGGGCAAGCGGAGCGGTGGCGGTGCCCAGGCTGCTGTTGATGGCCAGGGAGAACACCAGCCGGCCGCCGCAGAGGGATCCAGGCGCCACCTGGAACGTGAAGGTGTCGCCTGTGCCGCTGCCCTGCGCCGGGATCGGGCCGTAGCTCGCTGCCCCGTCGGTGATGGTGACCGCCGGGTTGCCGGTCGTGAGGGTGGCCGTGGCCGAGGGGGCGTCCTTGGTGGTGCTGCGCCACGGATTGGTCAGGTCGACGGTGATGGAGATGGTCTCTCCCGGGTCGATGAAGCCGTTGCCGTCGCCGGCGGAATCGTCGATGACGACGGCCCCGGCCTCGAGAGCTGGCATGGAGAAGGACTCGCCGATGCCCTGGATGATGGAGATGCCGGGAGAGGCCTCGGCCCCGTACCCCAGTCCCCGGTCGGCAAAGCCGGCCCAGATCGATTCCTCGTTCGCGCAGGCGCTGGCGGCGCAGTCCGCATCGAGGAGCGCATCGCGGGCCTCCGTGAAGCTGGGATCGAGTGGCGTCAGCTTGAGCGCGTCGGTGGTGATCTGCAGCATGGTGTTGTTGCCGGCCGCCACGTCGCCCCCTGATGCCGCAATGATGCGACTGCGAACCTCCCAGAGCGTCAGGGCCCACAGCTCCCCGACGTTGTGCACCTCGTTGGGCGTCGAGCCGATGATCGGGCTGCGTGCGATACCTCCCGAGAGGTTGGCGTCGATGTCATCGACGTCGGCCCAGGTCAACGGATTGATGGAGTTGTCCGTGGTGTAGGGAAACCGCCGGATGCCATAGACGTAGTTGTCCGTCAGGCCGGCGAGCAGATAGGTCGCGTAGGCGCCAAGGGCATACTGTCCGTCGGGATCGTCGGCGGCATCGTCATTGAGCAGCGAAAGCGCGTAGAAATCGCTCCACCCCTCGCCCATGCCCCCGCCGGGCACCCAGTTGAGGCCGGTCCCGTTGCCGATCAGCCGGTTGGTCAGGCCGTGGGTCAGCTCGTGCAGAACGATCTCGGCGTCGAGCCCGCCGTCGCGGTCCGGATTCGGGCCGGTGAACAGGAACATCCGCATGCGCCCGGCGGAGCCGTCCGGCGGAGTGGAGAAGGTGGCGTTGTTCGCCCGCCCGACGCTGAAGCCGGCCTGGCCCCTCGCCACGATCCGGTCACCGCCCAGACCGCCGCGACCGAAGTTGCTGGCCTGGAAGTTTCCCGAGGCTTCATCGAACCCCAGATTGTACAGGCGGTCGTGGTAGAAGTTCGTCAGGAAGAACAGGTGCGTGATCAGCCCGCGCTGAAACGCCATGCCGGTCGGGGAATCGCCTGATGCCGGGTTGCCGCCCACCGGCGGCGGACTGTAGGCGAAGGCCCGCGGCGTGTCGCCGAGGAAGTCTCGGCTCCGGCCGGCGGCATCCGGGTTGCCGACGGGCCGTCCGTTGCTGTCGAGTGTGCCGACGTCGGGGGAGTTGTTGTCGTCGAGGTCGAGAAAGGCATCGACGTTGTTCCCGGTGGTGGTGCTGCCCCCGTCGGGGATCCAGCCGTCCGGACTGGCCACCGCGTCCTGATCCGTCAGCATCGCCCGGATGGTCCGCGCCACCGAGGGAAACTGGGTGCCGTCGCCCGGCAGGGCCAGGTTCGGCGAGGCCGGGGCCGGACTGTCGGCCGGGGTTCCGACCGCGGCGGCGTAGACGCTGAAGCGAGCCTCCTCTGTGGAGGCGTCAGCGCGGATGTTCTTGCGATACAGCAGGGTGCCGTCAGCGGCGTCGACGACGAAGATCCAGTCCGCGTCACCGGACAGGAACACGGTCATCGACCAGGCAGGAACCGCGACACCGGTCCCGAGCGGGAAGTAGACGAGGTGGCCGTCCACCGGTCCCGAAACCGCCGCATCGTGGGCGTCAATCTGAACGTCCCAGCCACCGGCACCCTGATTCACGACGCTGCTGGCCGAAGCGTCGATGGCGACATCGACGCCGGCCAGGGCCGCGGCCAGTGCGTCGCCGGGAAGCATCACCTCATCCAGCGGTGCCAGCGCGATGTTCTCCGTCGGCACGAGGCGGCCCACCGTGCGGATCACCTGTCCGGAGGCATCGACCACCATCCGGGCGGTACCCTGGAAGACCGGCAGGTCGCCGAGTGTCTGACGGACACGGACCATGCGGAGCCCCTTGCCGGGACCGCCCCCGGTCACCTCGAGCCGGTCCACGTCCACCGGGGAAAGGCCGAAAAGGGACGCGTGGGTGCGCAGAAAACCGCGCGCGATCGCCGGCGCCGACCGGCCCGGGGCCGGGCGGGTGAGACCGCGGCCGGAGCGGGAAACGACCTCGGGACCGCCCACCAGACCCGACCAGCGGACCGTGGCGCCTGGCATCTTGAGGTCGAGTGACGCCAGGCCGTTCTCCATCGCCTGGCGACGATCGCGGGCCTGCCGGCCCACCAGTGCCGCCTTGCCGGGGAATGCGCGCTCGAGAATACGTTGTAGACCGGTCGGGTTGAGTACGCGCACGTCGTAGTTGCGCCGGACCGCGTCGACGGTGAAGGCGCCATCGGGGGGCTGGGCCCGGACCGGTGCCGGCGGCGGAGCCGGGGCCGACGCCGACAGCCCGGCCACCAGAACCGCCAGCCCGGCGGTGGACAGCAGAGTGGACCCGCGCGCGCTGTGACGACCCTTCACCGTGACCTCCTCGTGAACTGGTTGCCGCCTCCGGGAAGACGCAGCTTTCCACACCCGGTTCGATACCGGACCCGTTCCCCCTCCTACGCCACTTCCGGCCGGATGTCCAGTCCGATCGAGACTGGCCGCCGCAGACGGCCGTCTTCACGGACCGGTCTCGACATGGAAGCGACGGGCCTTCAGCTCATGGCGGGGCAGGCTACCCCGGGGCACCACCTCCACCCGGGCCCTCAGGCCCAGGCTCTCCCGCAGGCGGGTGGCCAGGCGGGTGGCCTCCCCGTCAGGGTCGGTGCTGTCCACCTCGATCTGCACGGCCATCTCGCGCATCTGCCGCCGGAGACCGACATGCACCTCGAATTCCGCCACGGCGTCGGACTGCCGCACGATGTTCTCCACGGCGCTCGGAAAGACGTTGACCCCGCGGATCACGATCATGCCGTCCCGGCGGCCGCGCACACCGCCGGGCAGGAATGCCGTCGAGCGCCCGCAGTCACACGGGGCGCGGGAGAGGGCCACCAGGTCGCCGGTCCGGTACCGGATCACCGGGCTCTCCAGCCGCCCGAGGTTGGTCAGGACCAGTTCGCCTTCCACCACCGGAGCGGATCCGGAGCGGAGCGCGCCGGTGTCCGGGTCGACCACTTCGACGAGAAACTCCGATTCGTTCAGGTGAAGATGATCCGCGACGCCGCACGAGACGCCCCAGGCACCCACCTCGGTGGCGCCGGCGTGATCGACGCAGCGAGCCCCCCAGGCCGCTTCGAGGCGGGCCTTGACCGCCGGCAGGCTGGCCCCCGGCTCGCCGGCGTGGAGCGTGATGCGGACGGAACCGCCGGCCAGATCTCGCCCGCCGTCCCTCGCGACCTCGGCGAGACGGAGGGCGTAGGTCGGCGTGGAGATGACGACCGTGATGCCGAGCGCGTCGACCGTGTCCAGGCGTTGCTCGCTGGTGAGGCCGCCGCCGGGCACGGCGAGGGCGCCCAGCTCCTGGACTGCCTCGAATGCGGCCCAGAATCCGATGAACGGTCCGAAGGAAAAGGCCACCAGAACCCGATCGTTCTGCGTGACACCGGCGGTGGTGAGCACGTGGCGCCAGCACAGCAGCCACCATCGCCAGGAGTCGGGGGTGTCGAGCCAGCGCAGGGGCGAGCCGGTGGTGCCCGATGTCTGGTGAAATCGCGTGAAAGCCGACAGGGGAGCCCCCAGGTTGCCTCCGAACGGGGGGAACCGGGCCTGGTCGGCCACCAGGTCGTCCTTGGTGGTGAACGGCACGCGTTCCAGCATGGCCCGGTCGAACGGGTCGCCCGGGGACCAGGCGGTGGCGGCGAACCGGTCGCGATAGAACCGATTGCCGCGCGCCAGCGCCTGGCCCAGTCGCTGGAGCTTCTCGTCTTGCGTGGCGGCGCGCATCGGTCGGGGAGGCGACCTGGCAGTCAGGCGTGTCGCCTGCGCCATCGTAACAGACGACGGTCGGCCTCGTGGGCGCCCGGTCCTCCTATAATGAGGCGCGCAGACGCTGCCGGAGGTTCCGATGCCGTTTCTTTCGTCCCTGCCCGAGAACGCGGCGGTCCCCGACCTGTTCGCCGCCTACCCCGCCACCTCCCGGCCATTGATGGCCTACCACCAGCAGTTGCTGCGTGGCCCGTCGCCTCTGACGACGTCAGAACGCGAGATGATCGCCGCCTTCGTGTCCGGGCTCAACAACTGCGCCTACTGCCATGGCGTCCACTCGGCCACCGCCGAGGCGCTCGGCGTGGCACCCGGACTGCTCGGGGCGCTCCTCGCGGATATCGATACTGCGGCAGTGGACGAGCGGCTGCGCCCGATTCTCCACTACGTGAGAAAGCTCACCCTCACTCCGGCGCGCGTGGCCCGGATCGATGCCGACGCCGTGTTCGCCGCCGGGTGGAGCGAGAAGGCCCTGCATGATGCCGTGTCGGTCTGTGCGATGTTCAACTTCATGAACCGGCTGGTCAACGGTCTGGGAATCGAGGCGGGCGCCGATTATTTCCGTCGTGCGGCCGAGCGGCTGGCGACGGACGGATACGAGGCTTCGCCGCCGCCGGGCGGTCCCGGGCGGCATCCGGCTTCCGGTTGACGCCGCGTGACACCGGGTTGTTGCAACCGTTCGTCCGGAGAGGCTGACCGATGAGCGATATCGCAGGCATACCCCGCGCCGCCGGCCGGGTGCGCCGCCTGGCGCTCGCTCTGGCGCTTGCCCTGGTGGCGGCAGGGGTGTATGCGGTCGTCCTCGGCCACGACCTGGTGGAGGACGACCCTCTCATCGTCGATCATGTGGCCGAGACCATCCGGACCGGTGGTGTCGCGGGCCTCCTGCGCGCCGACTTCCGGCAGAGCCGGTCCATCTCCCTGGGCTACTACCGGCCGGTCATCCTCGCCAGCTTCGCCCTGGACGGCTGGCTCGGTGACGGGCGCCCGTTCGTGTATCACCTGACCAACCTGTTCCTGCATGCCGGCGTCACCGTGTGCCTCGCCGCCTTGCTGGCCTTGTGGCTGGGGGATCGGCTCGCGGCGTCGTGCGGCGCCCTGCTGTTCGCCGTCCATCCTGTTCACACCGAGACGGTGGCCTTCGTGTCGGGCCGGACCGATCTGTGGGCGGCGCTGTTCTGTCTCATCGCCACGCTGACCTGGATGCGCGTGCGTCGCGGACGCGCGCGCCATCCGGCGGTCGAGAGGGCGATGAGCGGCCTGGCGCTGCTCCTCGCCGTGCTGGCGAAGGAGACGGCGTTCATGTTGCCCCCGATCCTGCTCGCGTGGGAGGCGCTCGATCCCGTCGGGCGCGAGAGTCGGTCGCAGCCGCCGGCGTTCGCTCCCTGGTGGCGACGGACCGCGCCGTGGGCTGCGGTGTATGCGGCGGCGGTGGGGGCGGCTCTCGTGCTGCGTGTCGGAGTGGCCGGCGTCGGTTTCGGACCAGACAATCCCGGTCTGGCGGCCGGCCAGATCGCCGGCGTGACCCATGGCGATGCCGCGCTGGTGGTCGGAACGTGGCTCACGGATCTGACCCTGCTGATCGTGCCGCGGCCGATGAACCTGGCCTATCTGGATGCGGATGTTCGCCCGACGGTTCTCACGATGTTCGGCGCCTTGCTGTTCATCGGTCTGTGCGTGGCCACCGCCCGCCGATCCGCCGGGCGCGTCGGCCGGGTGGCCGGTCTGTGGGCGGTCGGCTTCCTCGTACCGGTGTCGGGCATCGTGTCCTTCGCGGGCTACCATCTTCACGAGCGCTTTCTCTACCTGCCGTCGATGGCGACCGCCATGCTGCTGGCCGGTCTCCTGCATGGCTTGCCGTCGCGACGCCTGCCGCGCCGCCTGGTGGCGGGGATGGCGGTCACCGCCATCGCCGCCCTGGCCGCGGTGACGCCGGGGCGCGCCGCGCGCTGGGCCACCGAACGCTCGCTGTGGAGCGCGGAGGTGGCCGCCCACCCGGCGAACTGGGTCGGGTTCTTCCATCTGGCGCAGGAAGACGCCCGGGTCGGCAGGCTGGACGATGCCATCGCCGGGTTCGAACGCTGCACCGAACTCGTGCCGGAGTTCGCCCCGGCGCAGGCGGCCCTCGGACTGGCCTATGCCGGGGCCGGGCGATACGAGGACGCGCTCATCGCGACACGGGAAGCGCGCCGTCTGCAACCTGGGCTGCCGGCGGCCAGCTACAACGTGGGTGTGGTCTACCGTCTGCTCGACCGGCACGCGGAGGCGGCCACCGCCTTCCGCGATGAACTGGCGCATCGCCCCGGTCAGCCGCGGGTGCTGCGGGCGCTGGCCGCCGAGTTGCTCCACGCCGGCGATGCCGACGCGGCCCTCGACGCCGTGGAAGAGGCGCTGCGGCAAGCTCCCGGGTATGCGGAGGCTCACCTGCTCCGCGGCCTGATCCTGGTGCAGGAGGGGCGCGACGACGAGGCATCCGACGAGTATCGATTCCTGTCCCGGGCCGCTCCGCGGCTCGCCGACCTCATGCGACAGGTGATGCCGGACGATCTGGATGGTCCCGGAGGTCCTTGACAGGGGAGCGGGCCCGGGTAATTATTTACCGGGTGCCTCGAGCCGCGTCCGAACATCCCTTCACGGTTCCGGCGTTTCCGGCACCGAGCAGGATCTGCCCATGCCCCCAGAGGCCGGAACATCACACGGGCTGTCGCGACGGGAGCGCCAGATCATGGATATCCTGCTGCGCCGTGGCGAGGCGAATGCGGCCGATGTGCGGGGAGAGCTCCCGGATCCGCCCAGCTACGACGCGGTGCGCACGACACTGCGTATTCTCACCGGCAAGGGTCACGCGGTGCGCCGCAGTGACGGCGTCCGCTTCCTCTACGCTCCTGCCGTCGACCTGGAGGCGGCCCGCGCCGATGCCCTCGGACATCTGGTCGACACCTTCTTCGAGGGATCGGCGGCCCGGGCGGCCATCGCTCTCCTGCATCGGTCGGATCTGGATCTGGAGGAGAACGATGTGGCCCGGCTCGAGGCCCGACTCCGGCAGGCGGAGAATCGTTCGTGAACGGGTAACGCGCGGCGGTCCTCCCGCTGCGAAGACCATCCGGTCCGCTCCCGGCGGCCGAGAAGAGACCGGAGAGCGCGGTGCAACCCAGGATCATGACCTGGAGTCGTCTGGCGGGGATCGTGGCAGGAGGCGTTGCCTGCGGCCTGCTGGCCGGCAGCGGGGCAACGGCCGCGGTCCGGTCCCGGGACTGCGCCGCCGGTCTGGGCCACGGTCCCTTCGAGTTCCCGTCGCAGTCGCCCCTCCAGGGATTGCGGCCTTCCCTGCGACCCCGGAGTCCCGTCACGGTGCCGCGCGGGCACTGGGACCTGCACGTGGACACCACCTGGGCGAATCTCTGGGCGGTCGACAAGGTGGCCGACCGCGCGGCGAGTGCCTTCTTCATCGACGCGGAGACGTTGCAGGCCCACGCGCGACTCGCCTACGGCCTGACCCGCCGGGTCCAGATCGAGGGAGGCGTGGAGATGCGGTCGCATTTCGGCGGCATCGGCGACAGTGCCATCGAGACGTGGCATGATTTCTTCGGTCTGCCGCAGGCTGGCCGGGATCTCGCGGCGCGCGATCAGTTCATCTTCGATCTGACGCCCGCCGATGGCCGGGCGGCGGTGCGGCGGCACCCGGGCGATTCCGGGATTTTCAACCGATCCTTCGAACTGGCGCTGACACAGCGATTCACCTGCGGCAGCGGCCGGCTACCGCTGATGGCCTACACCGTCACCGCGCGGCTCGAGACCGACAACGACTTCGTGGGGGATGGCAACCCCATCGACCTGGGGGCGTCGGTCTCGTTCGCGCAGCATGCCGGACCCACGTCATACTACGCCACGCTCGGGTCCATCCGGTTCGGCGATGACGACCTGCGGGGATTGACGCTCGCGCGCTCCCAGTACATGGTCTCGGGGACGTTCGAGTGGCGCATCGTGCGCCGCCACTCGATCCTGGTGCAGTATCTCCTCACACAGGGACAGATCGACGGCTTCGGCCCGTTCTCCCGGCCCTCCCACGAGATCGTGCTGGGGTGGAAGGGGGAGATCGGGGCGGCGACCCAGGTCGAGGCCGCCTTCATCGAGAACATCGTCGAGCTGGACAACAGCCCGGACTTCGGTCTGCACGTCGGCCTGTCGCACCGTTTCTGACCGGTCCCCGTTCGCCCGCATGCGATCGACGCGCGGGCCACGATTCTCGCGGCACCCTGGCCGGGTCATGGCCGTGCCGCCACGGCCGCGCTGTCCTGGGCGGTCGGTCCGGGCCGGGCGCCGGACCGGCCATGGACGGCGGGGGCACTTGATGAGATCATCGCCGCATGGGGGACCGGTGACGAGGAACACCGGGGGCTGTCGAGCGGTTCGTTCCGGCGGTGCCCGTCGCCTGCGAGGTTGGGCGGGGTCCATCGTCCTCTCTGCCTGCCTGGTATCGCCCGGGCTGTCGGCCACGCCGGGTGAGGCGACCGGTCTGCGTGTGGTCTCCGTCGATCGCGACACCGGAGAGATGGCGCTGTCGTTCATGCCGGCCTGCGATGCCGTCGGGCACCACATCGAGTTCGGACCCCTTGCCGGTGTGGCGGCGGCCGATTACACGGGCCAGGTGTGCGGGGCCGGCACCAGCGGCTCGATCGCGTCGTTCCAGCCCGGCACCGGCTCGGTGTTCTTCATCGTCGTCGGCGATGACGACGCCGGTGTCGAAGGGTCTTATGGCCTGTCGTTGACGACCGGTCTCTTCGCGGAGCGTCCGGAGGATGTTAACGACCCGGCCTGTGCCTTCGTGCGTGATCTGGCCCGGACGTGCGATCTCCCCACCTCGCCTGGCCTGGATATCACGGCATTTCGCCCGCAGAGCGAGGCCTACGGCATGCCTCTGGCACGCCGGGCCGTGCCCGCGGTGATGGAGATCTCGCCGGGTGTCGGCATCCGGATCAACGGCGACGATGACGATGCCAGCGGGGTTGCCGACGGCATCGAGGTCGGTGTGGCCTGGGAGAATGATCTCGTCGAGATGACGCTGAGTGTCTCGCCGCCGGTGGTGTATGGAGTGGAGCCGGTGCTGGCACGCAGCGGCAACGCCATCCGTGTATGGCTCGATCCAGGCAAGAACGAACCGCTCCTGATCGATGCCGCCGAGGTGGCGCTGCCGTTCTCCGGGGTCACCCGGACCGTCTGGGTGGAGAATCCGGCCGGCGGCGTGGCAGATCTCGAGCTGATCTCCCGGGCCGTCTCGTCAGGCGCCGTCCTTGCGTCGTCGACCGTTCATCTGGTGCCGTTCGCCGGCACCGTGATCGTGCTCGGCGGTGAGGGACAGGTGCCCGCCGATCCGCCGCTGGAGCCGGGGAATCACGGCATGTTCTCCCTGGCCATCGAACTCCAGGACCTCGGCTACGATGTTCACATGTATGACGAGGACGTCGTCTCTCCCGCGGGCACCGGGGCGGCATACGATGAGGTGGTGCGCGCCGTCATGGGCCGCGGGGTCACCGGGGTGGCGATCTTCGGCTACAGCCACGGAGGAGGGTCCACGAACGATCTGGCCGTCCGTCTGGACCAGGATCGTCTCGCCATCGGATCCTTCGCCATCGACTTCACCGCCTACGTGGACGGGATCGACAATGACTCGGACATCGATGTGGGCACCGAGACGGCGCTGCCCCCGGCGACGGCCTTTCACGCCAACTATTACGAGAACCCGGGGTGTGGATTCTTCCAGCTCTGCGGCGGACCGATCGCCGGCGCGGATCTCAACGTCAACGTCACCTCCACGCCATGGGGTGCCGCGTTGACTCACTTCACCATCGATGATGCCCCGATGGTCCTGCACGGTATCCGGGACGAGATCCTCGCGCGGGTGCCCCGATGACCCGTCTGTGTCAAGTCCGGGAGGGAGCCTGTGGCCGGGGGCCGTGCCGAGGAACTGCCGGCGCGTGGATGCTGTCGGCATGGCTTGCGCTCCTGGCCGGTAGCCCGGCGGCATGGGCCGGCGACATCGAACCGGAGGTCCGGGTGCAGGCGGTCATCGCGTCCGCGGTCGATGCCGTCGTGTCGGCGGGTGGGTCCATCGAGACGCCGGCGGCCGTGGCGGCCCGGCGGGAACTGATCGGCATGGCCGGCACCCGGGAAGAACTGCTGGCACAGCTCCTTCTTCATCTGTCGCGAGCGGAAGGCACCGAGGCGTCGATGAGCGGCGCCCTCCTTCTTCAATCACTCGACTTCACCGTCGAGGAGAAGATGGGTGTGGCCCGCGACCATCTCGATGCGGCGGATGCGCGACAGCACCGGGCGCTCTACGAGTTGCTCTCCACGGTCGATCGTCCGGAGGGCGGGACGCCGGACCTCGACGTCTACGCGCCTTTCCTCGCCTCGCGTGACCGATTCGCCCGCCAGCTCACCTCGTACATGTACGCGGTGGATGCCCGGCAGGCTGTCCGGGTCGTGGGGCGCGTCGAGGGGAGCGCGACCGACGGTGGGGAAGATCTGGCCGGCTCCCTCGATCGTGTCGAGCATCTGACGCGGAAGCGGTCGCCCCAGGTGCCGTGGCCGGAGAGCGATGTGCGGGAAGGCCGGGAACATCTGTCCCGTCTCGCCGCCAGTCCTGACTGGTGGGTGCGGCTCTATGCCGCCACGGTGGTGGGACGCTTCCCGGCCCTGTCCTCACCGGCGCTGCTGACCGCGCTCCGGGCGGACGACAGCAACCTGGTGCGCGCGGCCCTGGCGCCTCCGGGAAATGGCCCGGTCAGCTCGAGCGATCCCGTGCCGTGACCCGTGTCAGGATCTCGTTCAGCTCCGTCTCACCGGCGTGGATGACGCCGATGCGGCGCCAGATGAGCCGGCCTTTGGCATCGAAGAGGAACGATGCCGGCAGCGAACGCAGGCCGAAGATGCGAGAGGCACGGTCGTCCGGATCCAGGAGGATGCGATACGGTGTCCGCTCGCGGGCGAGAAATTCGTCCACACGCTTGCGGTTGCTCGCGACATCCACGTTGATGCCCACGATGGCGAGTCCGCCCGGCGCGAACCGTTCGTGAAGAGACGCCAGGTCGCCCATCTCCTCCCGGCAGGGGGCACACCAGGTGGCCCAGACGTTGACGAGCACCGGCTGCCCGCGCAGGTCGGCCAGCGCGAGCTGCTCGCCGTCGAGTGTCGTCGCAACGTAGCGTGGAGCCGGGGAGTCGGGTGAGCCGCTCCAGGGTCCGGGACCGGCAGCACCATTTTCAGCAGGGCCCTCGTCAACGGCGTGCCGCGCAGCCGGCGAGGTCTCCGGACCGGGTCCGTGCAGGTCATCCAGGGGAAGGGTGGAGAATGCGATGCGTGTGACGTCCCGGCCGGACCGCCCGGTGGTGTCGCGGATCACGTCGGTCCAGGCCGCGATCAGGCGGTCCGCCTCGAGCGCCAGGCGCGGAAAGCCGCTGGCCCGTGATGGCGACACCTGCGCGATCTCGACCGCAGGTCCGGCGGTGGGCTCCGCACCCGGCGCCGCCTGAACCCGCCGCGCCCGCAGCGCGGCTCCGGGTGCCGGCCCGTCCGGGGTGGCCTCGATCCAGGCCACGATGGCATCACCCCCGGTGTCGATGCGAACCGACACCCGACCGATGGGACGGCCGTCATCGACGCGAACCGGGGGGCCGAAGTGCTCCCCCGAGTCGGTGGAGAAGGCGATATTGACGGCCGGCTCGTTGTGAGCCGCCGTGAACCAGGCCACCGCCACCCGGCTGGGGTCACCGGCTCCGGCGGCAACGGCGGGTCCATTGACCGGACAGCCCGGCACCCTCCAGCCGTCGGCATGGACGGGGACGGGGGCACACCAGCCGTCCGCTGTGGCCCGGATGACGGAGATGTCCCGGATCTCGGTGGCGGAGCGATCCCGGTAGGCGACGAGCGGGCCGGGGG
>JBHHZI010000053.1:0-19974 GCA_046757965.1 Acidobacteriota bacterium
GATGCCGCGGACGGATTCACGACGACCGGGACGTCAGCAACGCTCGCCGCCCCGACGGGGGTTCGCCGCTCCGACGTCGTGAACTGAGCGCCTGGACCGGGGTTCCCGTGCGGGGAGGCCGTGGTCGGCCTAGGTCGTGTCACGCCGAGCGTGGCCCGGGTCCTGGACGTGCCTGAGGAAGCGTGGCCGCACCGCCGCCAGTTCCTCCTCGAGCTGGTCGTCGCTCCAACCCAGCTCACGGGCCATCAGCCCGGCACAGATGCGCAGGGCCGCGTCTCCCGGGTCCTGCCCGGTACCCAGGTCCGTCCGTCGGAACACGACGTCACCGAGATGGACCGCCATCTCCTCACGGACCGCGTGGACGACCTCGACCTGCAGCGGTGTGGCCTGGCCGATGGGCGTGATGAGAGATGGGTCGTCCCGGGCGTGGGCCAGAACCTCGGCATACCGGTCGCCGTGATTGTGGAGGAGCGCGTCGATGTGGCGGGCGGACAGGCCGGCCAGATCGGAGCGGCCCGCCGCTTTCCGGCGCAGATCGTCGAACCGGTCGAACCGCCCGCCGCAGATCGGGGTCAGCGCCGTGGCGGACGGCGACACGGGTCGGCCCAGACGCGGAGTGGCGAGATCGATGGTGCGCTCCGCGACTCCCCGGGCGGTGGTGTAGCGGACGCCGATGACGGTGAGCAGGCCACCGACGCCGTCGCGGGCGGCATGGTCGACGATCAGGGAACGCTTGCCGTAGCTGAGGTCCGCGCCGCCGGTCTGGTCGTCGCCGAAAAGCACCAGCCCGGCGTTCCACAGCGCGATGTCGTTGACCGTCAGATCGAGACCAGGCAGGCCGCCGTTCACCTCGGCAAGAAACCCCGCCAGGTCGGACTCGGTGACGGTGAAACGGTCCGGGTGTCCGGCGTAGACCACGTGCCAGACGCCCACCAGGGTCGATTCCCTCCACGGCACGAGGAACAGGTGGCGAGCGCCCCGGCTGAGCAGGGCGTCGGGATCGCGTGTCGCTGCCGGCACCGCCAGCGCGCAGTCACCGGTGAGCCGTCGGGGAACCACGAAGCAGGCATCCCGCGAGAAGGTCGGCCGGGGCTCGAGCACGACATCATCAAGTGTCGCAAGCAGCGATGGCGCCCAGGATCCGGCCGCGTTGATGACCAGGTGTGCCTGGATGTCCAGCGTGTCGCCGCTCTCCCGGTCCATGGCTTGGATCCCGGTGATCGTCTTGCCGCGCCGCAGGAAGCCGGTTGCCTCCACGTAATTGGCGGCCCGGGCCCCTGCCTCCACCGCGGAGCGGAGAAAGCTCAGCGCCAGGCGCGGCGGGTTGTACATCTGGCCGTCGTGGAAGACGGCGGCTCCGGTCAGGCCGGCGGCGTCGAGCAGCGGGAAACGGTCGAGGCATTCGGCGCGGGACAGCATCCGGCTCCGGGGGATCCGGTTGGCCGGCTCGGTGATGCCGCGGTTGCGGTCCAGGGTGAGCAGGTCGTAGACGGCCAGCGCCGCCCGCAGCGCGGTCCGGCCTCGCATCAGGCCCCGGTAGGTCGGGACGGCGATGGGGAGCGGCCGCGCCAGGTGGGGGGCAATCCTGAGCAGCGAGCGGCGTTCATCCCCGGATTCCCGGATGCGAGGCAGGTCGCCGTGCTGGAGATAACGCAGGCCGCCGTGGATGATCTTGAAGGAATTGGCCGACGTCCCCTGGCAGAAATCACCCCGCTCCACGAGGGCGATGTCCAGACCCCGGGAGGCGCCTTCCCACGCCAGGCACACTCCGAAGATCCCGCCCCCGACGATGACGAGGTCGTGGGCGTGGGAGGACAGGCTGGACAGGTCCCGTTTCATGCCGGCGGGCGACACTCACCCGGGCGGCTCGAGGGTCGGGCACGTCGTGGACGGCCTGGCACCCGGAAGAGAACACCCCACGAGACCCGCGCTCCGGGAAGGGGTCCGCCCCGCCGTGCACGCGGAGCCGCGACGGCCCCGGTGGTCCCCGCCGTCACCGATGACACGAGGCGGCGATCTTCTTGGTGAAGATCCGGTTCTTCTTGCCATAGAGGATGAAGCAGGCCCGGAAGAACAGATGGAACAGCGAGGACACGGCGATGAGGACGTAGTTCAGCGGGTTGTTGAAGAACACGTACAGATCCAGCGGGAACACGCAAACGTCACGGAAGCCGACATGTTCCAGAACCTGGCGCATGGTGTACTCGGTGAAGGAATTGTAGTGGTCGAAGTTCTGGGCCAACGCCTCGGCGCCGGTGATCGGGTTGGCGCCGTTGAGTCCATGCACGATGAGCGTGCCGCCGTCGACCAGATGATTGCGGAGCAGCTCCAGCACGACCAGGATCTCCGCCTTGGTCAGGTGATTGACCTCCTGCTCACAGAAGATGGCGTCGAATTGCTCCGCGTTCGCGGACAGGTACTCGCACAGGCCGACGGCCTCGCAGCTCAGGCCCCGGGCACGCGCGACCTCGATCTTTTCCGGGTCGGAGTCGATCCCCACCACGTTGGTGTAGCCCGCGTCGGAGAGACACTGGAGCATGTAGCCGTAGCCACTGCTCACCACGAGGATGCGCGCGCCTTGCCGGGAGGGGAAGTGGGCAAGGTAATTGTGCCGGTAGAAGCGGGAGAACGATGCGAATCCCTTCTCGATGTCGTCCGGGGCCTCCCAGAAGGAGTCGAACGGCTCGATCTGCGCCGTGAACGTCGTCTCCTCCCCGCGGCCTGTTCCGGGGGTCGGGGTCTGGTGTGCTGTTCCGGTCATCTGGATGTCCTCGCCGAGAGCTGTGCCGGCGGTCCGGTCCGTGCGCGGCCGTCGCGGGATGGTGGACGGGGCGGACTGTAGCAACCCGGTCCCTCACCCGCCAGCGCCTGAGCCGGCGACCCGGCGGATGCGGCCGTCTGGATGATGGTCGGCGGGCCTGGGGGCCGCCGGTCAGAGTCCCTCGCGGAACTCCTCCTTCAGGCTGGCGAGGTCGTCGAGAACCCGGCGCGCGGCCGGCGTGTCAGGGGGCCGCGTATCCGTGGCGGACACGATCTCCGGTATCAGGGACTGGTCCGCCACGAAGTGCTCGATGATGCGCTGGAACTGGTGCACGGTGAGCTTCGGGCGTGCCCTCAGGAGTCGCCGGCTGGCGTGATAGACGGCGTCTCCGGTGAGTCGATCCCGCCGGTTGATGATCGCCGAGCGACGGGCGATTTGCGCGGCCAGATCGCCCACGCGCCGGTGGCTGCGTCGGGCCGCCGCGTGGAGCAGGTCGAGATAGGCGGCCTGGAACCGGTGGACCTGTCGCCGGCGCGCGGGTGTGAGCTGTTGCTCCTGGCGCGAGGCGTACGTCGAGACGGCGATGGCGAGGAACTTCTGCGCGTCGATGGGGACCGGATGGCGGGCGTAGTGCCGGGGAACTTCCCGCAGCAGATCCCGCGTGCTGAAGATGGCATTCCACGTCAGACCATCGGGAACCGGTTGTGGTCCTTCGCCGGAACGAGCGCGCTCGAACCAGGCATGGGCGCGTCGGAATCGCTCCACGCGTCCGATCTCGTGGGCCATCAGGGCCGACTGTTGCGCCCGGGGGTAGCCGATCCGTTCAAGGACCTTGCGGAGCCGCGTGGTCGCAAATTCTGCATCGAACAGGGCGAGAACCGGGCCGTGGGCGAATGACTTCAGGGGTGAGCGGATCCCTGTGATGAGGAAATCGACGATCTGTGCGAAGTTCTGCGCGATGAGCCTCGCCTTGCGACGCTGCTCGGGAATCGTGGTGGACCAGCGCGGGCCGTCGTCAAAACGGTATTCCCTGTGGTACAGGCCAAACTGCCGCACCGACCCGTAGTCGATGATGCCGCCGTCGGCGAGAATGTTGTCGCCGTCCCAGTCCAGCCAGCAGAAGATGTACTCGGACTCGAAGGTGGCGGCGAGGCGAGCGAACGTGCGTGCTGTCGATTCTTCCAGGTGGCGATAGCGCGCTTCCCGCGTCCGGCGGCGGGGGAAGACGCCGTTATCGATCTGCCGGCGAATGAAATGATCCGCCACCCCACGCAGCCGTTCCAGGGCGCCCTGCTTGAGGGGAGCGAACAGGTGTGAAGGTCGGATCAGGTTGGGGGCCGCCCGCACCACGATGGCATACCCGTCCGGTCGTCCGAGGATCGCCAGGACGCGCTCGGTGGCGATGCCGTTGCGATGCATGGCCTCCGACATCAGCAGGGTGTCGAGCCCTTCCTGTACACTCGCCGTGCCGCACCCGTACGACGCCTGAGTGCTGCCGGTACGAAAGAATCGATGCTGCTCGGCCGTCGCGGGGCAGAGACGGGTCACGCCGGTCCCGCAGCTCGACACGTCCCATGTCCTGCCTCGTGAGGTGAACGTTCCGTTCCAGATGCTGCGACCGTCGCCCGAGGTCGTCCCGCGCCGATCGGGATGCTGGATCTGGAGATAGCGGGTGGCCATGTAGGTGCCGGGGAGTCGATCCGCGGCCGACACGGGCACCCGGTGGGCCTGGTCGTATTCATTGATGATGACCAGGCCGAACGTGTCACACAGCGCCCGGTGAAGATCCTGGTTCAGGCGCGACGGATGGGACCGGGGGATGAGACCCATGTCGCGGGCCCGGGCGAAATGGAACCAGATGACGCGGGCACCACGCACCCGGCGCGCCCGGTAGTCGACATGGCTGCCCGGGGCGGCGCGGCGGAGCGGGTGGCTGCCGTCGAGCCGCCGGAAGGCGGCATAGCGTCGGTCGCGCCGATGGCGGCCTGAGGTTCCCATGAAGACCCCCCTGGGACCAAACATGGGGACTTCCGGTGCCGGCCGCAACCAGTGATGGACCTTCCCGTGCCGGCGCCGTGCCGCCCCGGCCGATGTCGGACGGCCAGGGTCGACCGGGAGCGGGGTGGCGTCTGGAGGCGCGCGTCACGAATACCGGCCGCGGGGTGACGGAACCCCCTTGGACGAACCCGTCACGCCGCGGCCGGCGGTGGCCTCTCCCATCGCGTCGAGACCGGCTCAGAAGACCCAGCCGGCTCCGATGGTGCTCTCGAAGGTGTTCAGGGAGTCATCGAAGTCGTCGAGGAGGGCGTCGATGTACCGGTATCGACCCTCGACGCGGATCTCGAAGCTCTTGTTGATGAACAGCCGCGCCCCCACACCGAAGTTCGCCGTGAAACCGGAATCATCGGTGATGTTGACGGTGGTGCCGTTGATCATGCCGACCAGATTGTCATCGATGTCGACGCTGGCGAAGCCGGCCCCGCCGATCAGGTACCCGACATAGTTGCTTTCGGGATTCGTGAAGTTCCAGATGGCGGAGACATCGACGAGCGACAGGTCTGCATCGGTCTCGAGCGATGCATTGGTGGTGGCGGGCACGTCGGTGATGGTGTTGGGGCTGAACTCGAAGGAGACGTCGATGCCCCACCGCGGGGAGAAGAAGTAGTCGTATCGAACGCCGAACACGACGTCGTCGTCGAGTTCCGGTTCCATGCCGGACAGGTTGGATTCCGTGATGTTGTCCCCGAAGAACCCTCCGACGAATCCGCCGATCTCCTGCTGGCCCTTCTCGACCTGGGCCAGCGCCGGCCCGGCAGTGAGAAGCAGTACGGCGGAGGTGACGAGCACGATGGAGCGCGATCGCATGGTGATCTCCTTCATCCGGGAACTGTCAGATCGAGGGCTGTTCCTCTTCCCCGTGGGGCCACCCCCCCCGTCAAAGGATCGCTACATTGCTGATGAATCACCGGGCCGGGCAAATAATTCCCGCCGGGACCAACTTGCCGGGTGGCGCCGGGTGGCTGCAGGGTCCGGGAGCGGCGCCGGGGAGGTGGTTCAGAGGCGGGCTTCCACCTGGGCGAGGATGGCCGCCTCGCGGCGCGCCGCCTCCGTATCGAGGTCGCGACCCCGCGAGAGGAGGTCGTCGGCCAGGTCGCGATCTTCCAGGCCGCCGGCGTTGGTGCGCACGTTGAGGAAGGCCGACCGCACCGCGGCCCGGGCGCACAGCGCTCCGACGCCGGCGTCGGAGGCGGAACTCGGCAGCCCGTCGGCTGCCATCGCGGCGAGAACCGTCATGGTGTCGCATGCCGCGACCATCACGGCCAGGGGGACCTCCATGGCGCGCTGTGTGGCTTCCTGCACGGCGTCGTGCCGCGCCTTCTTCGCGGCGTCGGTGTCCACCGGCAGACGCAGCGCCGTCATGATGGCGTTGAATGCGTCCGTGTCCTCATCCACCAGGGCCAGCAGGCGATCGTGGTGCTGCTTGCCCTTCTCCGCCCAGGCGGAGAACTCCTCCCAGCGGGCGTCCCAGCCGCGCTTGTGCGCCGACAGGTTGGCCACCATGGTGCCCAGCGCGGCGGCCAGAGATCCGACGGTCGCCGCCACCGATCCTCCCCCGGGAGCCGGCGCCTCGCCGGCGGTGGCGAAGACGAATCTCTGCACGCTGAGATCGATCAGGCGCCGGCGGGAACCATCGGAGATGGCGTACTCGATGATCTTCTTGGCGGGCTCGAACGGTGCGAGGTCGTCCAGACCCAGGCTCCTGATGGCGATATGGACCAGGTCGGCGTCGGGGATGCCGGTGGAGCGCTGCTGCTTGCGCAGGAAGTGGCGCCCCGCCTCGAGCATCGCCGCCTCGGGCACGAGACCGACCAGCTCGCTGCCGGTGACGCGAATGCCACGTGCATTCGCGGCGCGACAGACCTCGTCGAAGGCCACATGCATCGGTGTGACGGACAGCTTCGTCAGGTTCATGGAGATCTGTGCGATGCCGTATTCCTCGATGAACCAGCCGATGGCCTTCACCGCCGGCAGCGTGCCCGGGATCCACACGGCGTCGCCGTTCGCATCCGTGACGACCTCACCGGTCAGCGGATCTCCCCGGCGCTTCCTGCGGCCCGTCTCGCGCACGTCGAAGGCGATGGCGTTGGCGCGTCGCGTGGACGTGGTGTTGAGATTGATGTTGTAGGCCACCAGAAATTCGCGTGCCGCAACGGCGGTCGCCCCGGAGCGGGCGTTGAAGGTCGCCGGCCCGAAGTCGGGGGCCTGCGCGGGGTCTGACAGGCGAGCCTCCAGTCCCTCGTACTCGCCGGCCCGCACCGCGGCCAGGTTCCTGCGGCTCTCGTCGTAAGCCGCCTCCTCGTAACAGTAGACGGTGAGGCCGACCTCCTCGCCCAGCCGCCGGGCCAGGTGTTGCGCGTGGGTCACCGTCTCGGCCATGGTGACCCCCGCCACGGGCACGAGTGGGCAGACATCCATGGCGCCGAAGCGGGGATGGGCGCCGGTGTGCCTCGTCATGTCGATCGTCTCGGCGGCCTGCCGTCCGGCCCGGACGGCCGCCTCGATCACCGCCTCGGGTCTGCCGACGAAGGTCACGACCGTGCGGTTCGTGGCCCGGCCGGGGTCCACGTCGAGAAGGGTGACCCCTTCCACGGTCTCGATGGCAGCCGTGATCTGGCGGATGGCGGCCGGGTCGCGTCCTTCGCTGAAGTTCGGCACACACTCGATGATCGGCTGGGGCATGGCGTCACCTGGCGTCGACGGCACGCAGCAGGCGGCCGCACGGCATGAGCGCAGTTTAGACCGGCCGCTGGACTGATGCCAGACGCCGGCCCGGATGCAGAGCGGGCCCGGGAGAATCCCTCGCAAATCGCCCTCCATTCCTGTATCGTGGCAGACTCTTCCCGACAGGAGGTGATCACGATGAGACGTTGGCTCCCGATCCTGCTGGTGTTCGTGTCGTTCGGCGTCCAGGCCGATGAGGGGATGTGGCCACCGGCCCAGCTTCCCGAGCTGTCGAAGACGTTGCGAACCCTCGGCCTGCAGATCGACCCTCGTGTCCTGTCGGACCTGACGGCGCAGCCGATGAATGCGGTCGTCAGCCTGGGCGGCTGCACCGCCTCGTTCGTGTCGCCCGACGGGCTGGTGATCACCAATCATCACTGTGCCTTCGGAGCGCTCCAGTACAACTCCACGAAGGATCACAATCTCCTGACCGACGGCTTCATCGCCACCAGCCGGGGTGATGAGGTGTTCGCCGGACCGGGCAGTCGTGTGCTGGTGACGGTGATGGTGAAGGATGTGACCGACAAGGTCCTCGGACATCTGTCCGGCGATCTGAGTGGCCGGGAGCGCTACCAGGCCATCGAGGATCAACAGAAGAGCCTGGTCGCGGCCTGCGAGAAGGACGAGGGGCACCGCTGCCGGGTGGCCGCCTTCTACGGAGGATTGCAGTACCAGCTCGTCAAGCAGATCGAGCTGCGCGACGTGCGTCTGGTCTACGCGCCTCCCCAGGGCGTCGGCAAGTTCGGCGGCGACATCGACAACTGGATGTGGCCGCGCCACACCGGTGATTTCTCCTTCTACCGCGCGTATGTCGGCCCGGATGGCGCCCCGGCCGATCCGGACGAGAAGAACGTGCCCTATCACCCGGCCCACTTCCTGCACGTGTCACCGGCAGGCGTCGATGAGGGCGACTTCGTGATGGTGGCGGGGTATCCCGGCCGCACCAATCGCTACCGCCTGGCGAGCGAGGTGGACAACGTCATTCACTGGACCTACCCGGAGCGCAAGAAGGCGTTCGGGGAATTCCTCACGGTGATCGAGGAGGCCACCCGGGATCGCCCGGAAGCAAGGCTGGAGTACGCCTCGCTGGTCGCCGGGCTGAACAACGTCAAGAAGAACAACGAGGGATTGCTGGCCGGATTCGCCCACAGCGACGTGGTGTCCCGCAAGGTCCACCTCGAGAAGAATCTGCAGGCGTGGATCGACGCCAATCCGGAGCGGCAGGATCGGTACCGGACGTCGATTCAGGATGTCCGGGACCTGGCGGCCCAGTCGCGCAGCGACCAGGAGCGCGACCTCTACTACCAGTTCCTGGCCCACCGCTCGTCACTTCTGGGTGCGGCGCAGACGCTCTACCGGCTCAGCCGCGAGCAGCAGAAGAAGGACAGTGAGCGCGAACCGGGATTCCAGGAACGCGACCTGATGCGCATCCGCGAACGTCTCACCCGCCTCGATCGGACCTTCGACCCGGAGGTGGACCGGGCGGTCTGGCGTCATTTCATCGTGCGTTATGCGGCGATCCCGACCGATCTCCACGCGGCCGTCTTCGACGACTGGTTCGGCATTCATGGCCACACCGTGGATGAGGCCCGCCTCGATGCCCGCTTGACCGAGATGTACGAGAAGACGTCGCTGGGCGAGAAGGAGGCCCGCCTGAAGTGGATCGGCAAGAGGCCGGACGCCTTCGCCGGCAGCGAGGATCCGTTCCTCCGCCTCGCGGTGACCCTGTATGACTCCGACATGGCCCTGGAGGAGGAGAGCAAGAGCCTGGCCGGACACCTCCGGGAGGCCCGACCGCGCTTCATGGAGGCGCTCATCGCCTACCTTGGCGAGCAGGGGAAGGCCGTCTATCCCGACGCCAACAGCACGCTGCGGGTGACGTTCGGCCAGGTCGAGGGCTCGGAGCCGGCCGACGGCCTGCGCAACACACCGTTCACGACGCTGGCCGGCGTGGTCGCGAAGGACACCGGGAAGGAGCCGTTCGACACGCCCCCGCAGCTCCTCGCGGCGATGCGCCAGCCCGGGCCGCAGCGCTTCGCGGCGCCGGTTCTGGGCACCGTGCCGGTCAATTTCCTCAGCACGCTGGACACCACCGGGGGCAACTCCGGTTCGCCGACTCTCGATGCCCGGGGCAATCTCGTCGGGCTGCTGTTCGACGGCACCTACGAGAGCATCATCTCGGACTGGGATTTCCTGCCGGACAAGACCCGCTCGATCCACGTGGACATCCGTTATGTCCTCTGGGTCATGGATCAGATCGGGGGCGCCTCCCGTCTGTTCGAGGAGATGGGCATCGAACCTGCGGCGTCCTTGCGGGCGGGGCGGGGACGCTGAGGCGCGTCGCAACCGCGGGCGATCAATCGCGATAGTTGTCGAACTGCAGCGGCATGTCGAGATCCATGTCCTTGAGCATGGTGATCACGTCCTGCAGGACATCCCGCTTCTTGCCGGTGACCCGGACCTTGTCGCCCTGGATGGCTGACTGGGCCTTGAGCTTGCTGTTCTTGATCGTCTTGACGATCTTGCGCGCCAGTTCCGTCTCGATGCCCTGACGGACGGTGATCACCTGGCGAGCCTCGCTGACGTTGACCTCGGGCGAGTCCACCTTCAGGCAGCGCAGGTCCACCTTGCGAGCGGCGAGTCGCATGGTCAGGATGTCGGCCATCTGCTTGAGCTGGAATTCGCTCGGGGCCCGCAGGGTCACCGTGTCCCTGTCGAGATGGAACCGGGCCTGGGTGCCCTTGAAATCGTACCGTTTGCCCAGTTCCCGGTTGGCCTGGTCCACGGCATTGCTCACCTCGTGACTGTCCACCTCGGAAACGATGTCAAACGACGGCATGTGGCCTCCCTGTCGCGGCAAATACGCGGTCCGTGTCCCCTCTCCGCCGTGGTTCCACGCCGGGCCTCGACGGGTCGAGACCCGCGTGCCCGGCGGAGGGTTGTCTCGCCTGCCATTAAATCACCGTCGCCCCCGGGCGGCCCACCCGGACGGGCAAACAGGTATCATCAGCAGATGAATCTGACCCAGACGCTGCTCGTGGCGCTGGTCGGCGCGACGGGTGTGGCCGTGGCCCTGCTCGTCGCCGTTCTCGGCCGCCTGCGCGGCTCGCGCCCGGCCGATGCCGGCGGCATCCTCAGCGAGGAACTGCGTGCCGGGCGCGCCGAGGCGTCGGAGACCCT
Organism: Acidobacteriota bacterium; assembly: GCA_046757965.1. Taxonomy (GTDB): domain Bacteria; phylum Acidobacteriota; class Polarisedimenticolia; order SMYD01; family SMYD01; genus JBHHZI01. The sequence continues at coordinate 10,724 of JBHHZI010000053.1, forward strand.
CCGGGGGATGCGCGAGGAACTGGCGCGCGGGCAGGCGGCGTCGCAGAAGACGGTCTCGGAGACACTTGCGGGCCTGTCCGAGATCCAGAAGGGCCAGCTGGAGGGGCTGGCTCGCCAGCTCGAGCGGCTCACCGGCTCCAATCGCGAACTGCTCGACAAGATCCGCGCCACCCTCGACGCCCGCGTGCGGGAGCTTCAAGAGGGCAACGAGAAGCGCCTCAACGAGATGCGTCAGACCGTGGACGAGAAGCTCGAGAAGACGCTGGAGAAGCGCCTGGGCGAGTCGTTCAAGCTGGTCAGCGACCGCCTGGAGAAGGTCCATCAGGGTCTGGGCGAGATGCAGACTCTCGCCGCCGGCGTCGGCGACCTCAAGAAGGTTCTCACCAACGTGAAGGTGCGGGGCACCTGGGCGGAGGTGCAGCTCGGGGCGATCCTCGATCAGATCCTGACGCCGGATCAGTTCGACCGCAATGTCCAGACCCGGCCGGAGAGCCGGGAGAACGTGGAATACGCGGTGCGGCTTCCCGGGCCCCGGGATGATCCGCACGCAGTCGTCTGGCTGCCCATCGACTCCAAGTTCCCCCAGGAGGACTACGTTCGTCTGCAGGAGGCTGCCGACCGGGGTGATGCGGAGGCGGTGCAGAAGGCGTCGTTCGCTCTGGCCCGGGCCGTGCGCACGGCCGCCCAGGACATTCACGACAAGTACGTCGAGCCGCCATCGACGACTGACTTCGCCATCATGTACCTGGCGACCGAGGGGCTCTACGCCGAGGTCCTGCGCCAGCCCGGTCTGATGGAGGAACTGCAGCAAAAACATCGGGTGGTGGTGGCGGGGCCGACAACCGTCGCGGCCATTCTCAGCAGCCTGCGGATGGGATTCCAGACGCTGGCCATCGAGCGGCGTGCCGGCGAGGTGTGGACCGTGCTGGCCGCCGTGAAGACCGAGTTCGGCAAGTTCGGCCAGGTGATGGAGAAGGTGAAGAAGCAGATCGGCACGGTCAGCCGCACCCTCGAGGAGACCGGCGTCCGCACCCGCGCCATGGAGAAGCGACTGCGGTCGGTCGAGCAACTCCCTGGCGGTCAGGCGGCCGCGCTCCTCGATCTGCCCGGCGTTTCGTCGCCTCCACACGAGGCTCCGGCCGGAACCGCGGAAGTGGACCCGGAGGCGTCGAGGCCGGAGACGGCGGGAGACGACCCGGCCGAGATCGACGCCGCGGGTCGGCCCGATCCGGAGGTGACGGCCCGGGGTCCGGCGAGCCCGGCCGGCAGCCCGGACCGGCCGCACCCGGCCTGATCGCCGGCCGCGAATACGGATCCTCGGCCACTGGATCCACTCCGGCGGCGGCCACGGGAGTCTCCCTGGCGCCGGCGGGCACGATTCCCAAGGCTCCGGTTCAGATGGTACGCTGCCGCCCGGGAGGGACGCATGAGTGACCGCCCCGTCTTCCTGTTCGGGTGTGCTTACCGCTGCGGGAGCACCTTGCTGCAGCGGCTGCTGTCGTCCACCGGTGAGCTGTTCATCTGGGGCGAGAACATGGCCATCAGCGAGCTGCTCGGCCAGGTGCCGGAGCGGGTGTCGGCGTGGCGCTGGGAGTCGTACCAGGAGGAGCAGTGGCGCACGCTGGAGAAGACTGGCGTGGCCGGCTGGATCTGCAACCTGAACCCCCGGCCCCTGGTGCCGTCCCTGCGTACCGCGCTGCGGGCGTTCTACGAGACGTACTACGGCGAGGCAACCCGGGCGCTGGGGCGGAGTCGCTGGGGCTTCAAGGAGGTGCACCACGGCGCCGCCACGGCGCGATTTCTCACCAACCTGTTTCCCGACTGCCGGGTCGTCTTTCTCCTGCGCAACCCCGTCGACGTGCTCGCCAGCGTGGCGCCGACCTCCTGGTACGACGAGGTGGGGGGCCCCGGGCGGGTTCTCGACCTCTGGCGGCGCAACACCGAGAGCCTGCTGGCCTGGGAAGATGCGCGGCTGCTCGTCGTGCGCTTCGAGAAACTGGTGGCCGAGCCGACCACCGAGCTGGAGCGGATCGGTGCGCATGTCGGGGTCGACGCCGCGTGTTTCGATCGGAACTTGCTGGCGAGGCGCGAGCGCGGCGGCATGCCCGAGCCGGCGCTGGGCCCGGCGGAACGGGCTGCGCTGAGGGATGCGGCGTTCGTGCGCGGTGTCCGGCGAGCCGGCTATGACGTCGATCTCGACGCCCGCCTTGTCGGTCCGGCGCCGCTGGCGAAATCTGGAACAGCCAATGCCGCCACCAGCACGACCATCCGGGTCGGGGCCCCACCGGATCCGGGCGCCGGCGGCGTGCCGGTCGAGGGCGGGGCGACGAGCGAAGCGGACGAGCCGGTCGACGGCGGGCCAGAGGGCGCCGCCGGCGTCGAGGCCCTCGGCCACCGGCGCTACGTCGGCGGCCTGTGGGACGAGGTGGGCCGCCTGCAGTTCGAGTTCCTGAAAGGGCATGGCCTGAAACCGGACGACACGTTGCTCGATATCGGCTGTGGCGCCCTGCGAGGCGGCGTTCACTTCGTGCGCTACCTGGGCAAGGGTGCGTACCTGGGCATGGAGAAGGAGCCGCTGCTGATCGAGCAGGGCAGCCGCCAGGAACTGGGCGAGAGCCTCCTGGCCGAGAAGCAGCCCGAGCTGCTCGTCTCCGCCGACTTCGCCTTCGAGCGGTTCGACCGCGTGCCGGATGTCGCCCTGGCCCACTCTCTGTTCACTCACCTCACACCGGCCGCCATCGAGCGCTGCCTGCAACGCCTGCGCGCCTTTGTCAGACCGGGCTGCCGCCTGTTTGCCACCTTCTTCGAGAGCGACGAGCCGATGGATAACCCGTTCCTCTCCCACGACCATCGCGGCTTCCGCTACACACGCGGGCAGATGGAATCGTTCGGCGTCTGGACCGGCTGGGAGGCGCGCTACCTGGGTGACTGGCAGCATCCCCGCGGCCAGGTCATGGTCGAGTACGTGGCGCGGACGGTACCGGCGACGGCTGCGGATTCCGGGGACCGGTTGCCCGAAGTCTCGGTCATCCTGTGCACGTACAATCGCTGTGCGATCCTGACGGAATGTCTGGCGAGTTTCTTCGACCAGACCGCCGCGCCGGGAACGTTTGAGATCGTCGTCGTGGATGACGGGTCCACCGACGACACACCCGCCATGCTGGACGAACTGGATTCTCCGGTGCCCTTGCGATGCGTCCGGCAGGACAACGCCGGCCTGGCGGCGGCCCGCAACGCCGGTATCGCCGCCGGGTCCGGCCGGCTCCTGTTGTTCATCAATGACGACACCATCGCGGCGCCTGATCTGATCGAGTCTCATCTCGCCGCCCATGCCGCCCATGCCGGGCGATCGATCGCGGTCCTGGGAACCTTCGAGCAACCGCCGGAGGCGCTGGAGAATGCGCTCACCTTTCATCTGGAAACGTCCGATGAGGTCTTCTGCTACGCGACGACCGAGTCGGGCCAGCTTCACGACTGGAACCGCTTCTGGACCTGCAACGTCAGCGTGGCCGCCGAGGAGGTGCGCGCCGCCGGCGGCTTCGATGTCGCCTTCCGGCAGTATGGTTGTGAAGACACCGACCTGGGCGCGCGGTTGTTCGCGCGTGGTGTTCCGGTGCTCTTCGCAGCCGCGGCCCGGGCTCGCCACCGTCACGTGCTGGGGTTCGACGATCTCAAGCGCCGGAGCCACACCGTTGCCCGGGCCTATGTCCGCTTCTTCCGCAAGCATCCGCACCTGCTGGCGCACGAATGGTGGGGGTGGGTCGCGCCTCTCGACCGGAACGCGTGCGCGGAGTACAGGGCGGCCCGGCAGTCACGCTCGCCGTCGTGGGAGGCTCAGGCGCGGGAGATCGCCGCATCGAGTCTCGCGGCTCTGGAGGAGGAATCCGGTCACGCCGGAGCCCGGGCGCGCCTGGACCAGCTCGCCGGCCGACTCCGCGACCTCAACGCCCTCTGGTGGCGGGAAGGATTTGTCGACGGGTTCGACGATCTGCATCTTTCGGGCTTTCCCGAGCTGGTCGCCACCGCCCCGTGGCCGCTGGGGACGCGGGCGCCTCGCAAGGTGGTGGCCTGGCCCGATTACAGCTCGCCCGCCGATCTCCAGATGCTCATGGAGAACTTCGGCCGCATCCTCCAGGGCCGGAAGGACACCTGCTTCTGCCTCCGGCATGACCCCGGCGTCGACGGTCCGGTGGACGAGGCGATGGAGCGCCTGAAGACCGTGCACGACAGCATCCTCGGCAAGGAGGCCGTTCTCGACGTGCTGCTGGTGGGCGAGCCGATGCAGCGCGATGACTGGCCTCGCCTGGGCCGGTCGGTCGACTGGGCCCTGGCCCTGCCGTCCTCGAGACAGCCGGTGCGGTCGTCCTTCTTCGACGCACTCGATGTGCCGGTGCTGGCCGCCGCCACCGACCTCGAGGAACGCCTGGGGGCTCCGCGCCCCGACACGGTCGAGCCGGGCTAGCAGCTCATCCGCGTCGTCGACCCTGGCGCCACCATGGGAGGAGGGCCGACAGCTCGCCGGCCACATCAGGGGTCTGGCGGGTGTCGTCGACGTGGAAGCGGGTCAGGCGACCGAGAACCCGGGCCACAGAACGATGAGCAGGGTTCCGGTCAGGGTGATGGCGAGCCAGGCGAGCCCGGCCAGCAGCAAGCCATGCCGGAACATGGCGCGCAGGTCGATGCCATAGCCGGCGGCGATCGCCGGCCCGCCCGAGGACGAGGGCAGGAGGAACCCGCAGTTTACCGCGGCGGCGGTGATGAAGACCATGGGGACCGGATCGAGACCGATCCCCTGCGACATCTGGATGACGATCGGCACGAGGATCGCCGCGGCGGCCGTGTTGCTGGTGATCTGCGTGAGGCCGATGGCCAGCAAGGCGATCACGCCGACCGTGATGAGGGTGCCGCCGTGTGCGACCGGCGCCACCATGTCGGCTGCCGCCCGGGCGGTGCCGGTGATGGCCAGGATGCGTCCCAGGGCCGCGCCGCCGGCGAACAGATAGAGCAGCCCCCAGACCACCTTCTGCTGCGCATACTCCCAGGTGAGCAACGGCTTGCCCTGGTGCGAGACGAGAAAGGCGAGCAGCGCGCAGGCGAGAAAGGCGAACGCCGGGTGCAAGGCCGGCAGGAGAGTGGCGTACAGCGGCCGGAGGAAGGCCAGGGCCATGGCGGCGGCGAACAGGGCCAGCGACCATTTCTCCGGCCGGGAGAGGGGACCGAGGCGATCCCGTTCGGCGAGCAGATGCTCGTGGCTGCCGGCCAGGGATCGATCCTCGCCCCTGGAGAGGAACAGCATGACCGCAAACCCCACGACGATGACGGCGAGCGTCATCGGCAGCAGGTGAGTCACCCAGGTGGCGAATCTGAACTCGTGATCGAGCACCGACTCCTGCAGGAAGCCGGTGATGAGGAGGTTCGGCGCGCCCCCCAGCGGCGTGGCCATGCCGCCGACACTCGCTCCCCAGGCCACGGCGAGGGCGAGCGTCGTGCCCAGGGCGTGCTTGCCGAGATCCTCGATGCCGACGACGCGCAGCAGCGCCGCGACGATGGGCATCATGGCTGCCGCCACCAGTGTGTTCGGCAGGATGGCACTCAGCAGCAGAGAGATGCCGAACCAGGCCAGGATCTGCCGCCGCGGTCCGCTGCCGAAAGCCAGCAGCGTGCCCAGAGCGATGCGCCGGTCCAGACCCCAGCGCATCCAGAGGGCCGCCAGCAGGTTGGCGGCCAGCAGCAGCAGGACCATCTCGCTGGCATACGCCGGCAGCACCTCGTCCATCGGCGCGAATCCGACCGCCGCCACCACCACCAGGGGCAGGAGACCGGTGATGGCCAGATGCACGGCGCCGGACACCCACCACCAGCTCATCCAGACGAGCAGGCCGAGGCCGCAGCGGACCGACCAGTCGACGGAGCCACCCGGTGCCAGGACGATGACGCCGAACAGCAACGGCCCGCCCAGCAGACCGAGGAGGTGCTTCCCTGTCGAGCGGGTCGGTCGCACGGCCGCCAGTATAAGGGGTCGTCTCGGCGGTGGCGTCAGTTCGCTCGGGTCGTGAGGATCTGTCCCAGCAGGTCCGGGCGATCCGGCAACCGTTCCAAGTGTGGATAACGGGGTCCGCCGGTGTAGTCGACCAGGAAGGTCCGGAAGAACTCGCCGTTCTCCATCAGGAAGTTCAGGGGACTGCCACCGGCCGCGTCGCGAAGGGCCTGGTCGATGAGTGTCGCCGACCAGCGGCGCCCGTTGACGGCCGTCAGCTGCATGCCCGGGGCGATGCCCGCGGCGGCGGCCGGCAGCCCGGGGACGACGTCCTTGACGTGCCCGTCCTCGTCCAGGGTCAGTCCGATGGAGTCCGTCAGGTCGGTGACCTTGTTGACCTCCTGCTGGGCCCGGATGCGCTCCGGCAGCTCGTCGGTGTAGGCCAGGTGCCAGCCGCTGGCCTCGACACCGGCCAGCGGCGCCCGCGGCTGAACCTGCTTGATGCGGGTGGCGAAGAACGACTTCCAGTCGGCAGGCGCGATCTCCTCGAGGGTGCCGGTCAGGTCGTCCACGGAATATGGCACGATCTCCGGCCTGCCGCCGGAGCCGCCGAAGAACAGCTTGCAGAAATCATCCAGCGAGCGGCGGCCGCCGGTCTGCTGGCGAATCAAGGTGTCGGCCTCCAGCCAGATGAGGCCGCCCTCGGGGTAGAAGTCCACGCCGCGCCGGCTGCTCGCCCAGTCGTCGCGGGCCTCGTACAGCAACTGCGCGGCGGTGGCGGTGTCCTCCAGGGGGCGCCACGCGCGACCGGTATGATGGGCCACGGTGGCGGCATCGAGGGCCAGATTCTCCCGGTACTGCTCCGGCGTCCACAGGCCGCTGCGCGCCGTCAGCAGGTCGCCGAGATAGGTGGTGAGGCCCTCGTACACCCACAGCATGTCGGTCTTCATCGGCTTCGCGAAGCCGCCGGTGGCCAGCCCAACCGGTCTCCGGTACTTGCCGTTCCAGGAGTGCACCAGCTCGTGGGGCAGCAGGCCGGACATCAGCATGCGCCGGTCGGGGTCGGTGAGCGCCAGCTCCCAGGAACGATCGTCGCTGGATTCGTGATGCTCCAGGCCGAAGCGCGCCACGTGGTCGCTGAGGGTGAGGAGAAAATCGTAGCTGCCATAATGATGCGTGCCGAACAGACGGCCCGCCTGCTCGACCAGGCGATCGTAGGCCTGCCGGGTGGGGGTGGGCATGTTCAGGGCGGCGGCGCTGTCGGCGGCGATGTGCATCCGGTGGCGCGGCGTCACCGTCGTCGCCAGATCGAGGGTGCGAAAGTAACGGCCGGCCAGCAGCGGCGAGTCCACCAGCGTCGTCAGCGAGACCGGTTCGAAGGTGACCTCGCCACCTTCCTGTCGCGCGGTCGAGAGCGCCGTGGCGAACTGCCAGCCGTCCGGGAGACGCACCGAGGGGACCAGCATCAGGTCATCCGCCGGTGTGCCCTGCGGATAGATCAGCACCTGGTTCCAGCTCAACACCGCCAGGTTCTCCGTGGAGGAGGCCCCCGACGAGAATCCGTCGGTGCCCGCCGGAGACAGATAATCGAGGGCGACGTCGAGTCTGCGCGCGCCTTCCGGGACAAAGCAGTGGAAGACGAACATGTCGGTCGCATCGCGCGTCCAGGACAGTTCCGTGCCGCCGGCGGTGAGGTGCAGACCGGCCAGGTCTGTCACCGGGCCGGTCGGTCCGTGCTCGCCCGGCAGCCACTTGGGGTAGAGAAGCGTCAGCGGTCCGGGGGACACCGGCAGGCTCATCCGGGCATGAACGATGCGGCGAGCCGCCTCGGTGAGATCGACGTCCAGTTTCAGGGGTGTGGCCGCGGGCGCGAGGGCCGGGGCAAGGGCTCCGGCGATCAGGGTGAGGGCGAGCAGGCGGAGATGGCGCAGGCGTGGACGGCGCATCGGTTTCCTCTTTCTGATACGGCCGCCGCGTCCAGGCGCGACCGGCGAGATGACAGGGGACTCGCCGTGCATTCTGCCAGACGCGGTTCCCGCGTGCAATCCGAGCGGCGCGAGCTGCGACCCGGGGCGAATCACCGGCCTGGAGGTCCGGGGCCGTACCCGTGCGGGATGGTCTGCCCGGGTCAGGAGGCAACGCACATCGTGCTGGACTGACGCGAAACGTCTCATCCTTCCAGACGGGGGATGCCGCGCTGCCCGGTTTTCGGGTAGTGTTGGACGGATCATGCCACCGCCACGGAGGCGGGGTCGCCCGCCATGGCCCCGGCCGGCGCCTGTTCCGGTCGTGGCCCGGCGGATCAGAAGGAGAGGTCACCGGTCGTGAAGCACTGCCCCAATCCGGAATGCTCGTTCCGGAAGGATACCGGCCGGGCGGGTGAGTACCGTGACGACATCTCCGTCTGCACGGACTGTGGGGCATCTCTGGCACTGGGCGAGCCCCCGGCCGTGCCCGCCACCACGCATGACGTGCGCTGGGTGGGCGTGCGTCTGGCCAGCGACGCCCACGAGGTTCATCTGGCCACCTCGGCGCTGGCGCGGGAGGGGATCCCGGCCCAGACCCGCGGCGTGGCGGCTGAATCGGCCGGGGTGGTCCTCGGGCAGCCCAGCATGGCCGAGATCATTGTCCCGGCTCCCTTCGCGGAGGCCGCCGCGCAGATCCTCGAGACTCATCTGACCGAGGCGGTCCCGCTGCCGGAGGGGGAAGACCTGGAGTTCGTCGATGCCGAAGGGGTGCCGATCGACATCGAAGAGGATCTCGCCCGCGACTCGCCGGATGCTCCAGCCGCCGAGTCATTCCCGGCCGCGCCGGAGGGTGGGGCCGGGGCCTTGAGGCCACCGGCCTCGATGCCGGATGTCGATCCGGAACCGGCCCATCCACGGTCTTGCCCGCGCTGTGAATCGTCCGGCGTCACGCGCCTGCCGCCGCCCTCACCGGCCGAGCGGCGGGGCCTCTTCGCCCGCCTCTTCGGCTCCTCACCCGACTGGACCTGCTTGCAGTGCGGCCATCGCTGGTCGTGATGGGGATGGGCGACCTCAAGAATAGCAATATATCAACGTATCATACGGCACACAAGTTTACTTGGCATCTTCAACACCTAACGTATTATGCCCACAACGTGGCGGTGGCCGGAGAAGACATGTCCTGCCGGGTCGTTGCGAACAGACACGATTCTGCACAAAGCCATCCGGGGGTAGGAGGTGGTCGAATGGTGAAGAATCGAGTTCGTCGGCTGTTTCCCGCGGTACCTCTTCTCGTGTCTCTCATGATA
>JBHHZI010000054.1:0-19589 GCA_046757965.1 Acidobacteriota bacterium
ACGGGCGCCAGTTACAACGGGGGCTCGGTGTCACCGGCATGATGGAGCCGGTGACCTGGGGCTTTTACATCATCAATTTCGTCTTCTTCATCGGTATCAGTCACGCCGGTACGCTCATCTCGGCCATCCTCCGCTTGTCCCACGCCGAGTGGCGAAGGCCCATCACGCGAATGGCGGAGGTGATCACCGCGATCGTCCTCATCATCGGCGGGCTGCACCCGATCATCGATCTGGGGCGGCCCGACCGGATCCTGAACATCCTCAGGAACGGATGCCTGCAGTCTCCTCTTCTGTGGGATGTCACCAGCATCACGGCATACTTCGCCGCCAGCACGGTCTACCTGTACATCCCCCTCATCCCGGACATAGCCCTCCTCCGGGATCGCGGGCGCAAGTACAACAGGCTCTACACGTTCCTGGCCTGGGGTTGGCAGGGTACGCCACGCCAATGGAAAGTCCTTCATCGGGCGATGAACATCATGATGATCGTGGTCATCCCGATCGCGGTCTCCGTCCACACCGTCATCTCCTACATCTTCGCCATGACGCTCCAGCCCGGCTGGCACAGCACGATCTTCGGACCGTACTTCGTCGTCGGCGCCATCTTCTCGGGCATCGCGGCCCTGTTCGTGGTCATGATCGCCTTCAGGAAAGCCTTCCATCTGGAAGCCTACCTGAAGCCCGTCCACTTTCAGCAGCTTTCCGTGCTGCTGGTCGTGATGTCGGCCATCTGGTTCTACTTCACCTTCTGCGAGTACCTGACCGGGGCGTTCGGTGGCGAACCGCGGGAGATGACCACCATCCTCTACAAGCTCGGGGGACCATACGCGGGCTTTTTCTGGACCATGGTCGTGTGCAATTTCGTTCTTCCCATGGGTCTTCTCACCAACAGGCGAACCCGGACCGTGCCCGGAATCCTGGTGGCCTCGATAGGGGTGGTCATCGGCATGTGGCTTGAACGCCTCATCATCGTGGTCCCGACCCTCGAGAATCCCGGCCTGGCATTCGCGAGGACCCGCTATGTTCCCAGCCTGACGGAGATCTCGCTCCTCGCCGCCGCCATGGCGGCCTTCGTGCTGGGGTTCATGCTGTTCGCCAAGCTCTTTCCGCTGATTTCCGTGTGGGAGGTTCAGGAGGGCAGACAGACATCAGTGCGGGAAACCGCCGCGCGAGTGGAGAACTATCTGCCGGGTGAGGAGAAGGAGGTGCCGCGTGCGACTCCATCCGTCTGACGGTGGAACCAGGCCGGCAGGCATGGCCATCCACCTCCTGCAAGTGTGCTCCATCGTGATCATGTGGGTCTTTCTCCTCACGGTGGTGGGTTGGATCGTCCACCTCGTCCGCGTGGCGCGGGAGCTGCGGGACGCCCAGACCGCGTCACTGGCCATCAGCCTCGTCGCCATTCCGGTTTACATGCTGGTGGCCGGAGTGCTGACGTACGTTTTCTTCGGCCTGCGCCGCGGTGCCTTCACTCCGGGAGACGACGCAGAGAATGAGGACCATGAAACCTAGCGCGGCGAATCAGGGACCTCCCGGCGCCCGGCAGTCACCTGGTCTCCGCCGACGTCTCTCCTCCTCGATCGCGGACAGGGGGCGCTCCCTCTCGTGGTGTGTTGCCGGCCGGCGCCATCGCCGCTCTCTGTGCATGAAGAGGGTTTTGACGCACCATGCCGGCAGGATCGCCTTGATCCTCCTGCTGTTCGGGGCAGTTTGCAGCGTCGCTGCCGCCGCCGGGGCAACCGCGTCCGACGAGGATCAGCCCTCCGGAAAGAAAGCCGCGGGAGCGGACGGCCGGGACGCCGGCCAGTTTATCTGGCGCGGCAAACGGCTGGCGGAGAAGATCGGCTGCCTGGCCTGCCACGGGTGGCTCGGATCCTACGGGCGCACGGCGCCGGACCTTCTCGGCATGACCCGTGGGCGGAAAACCGCCGAGATACTGGCCGCATTGTGGAATCACGTTCCCCACATGGCGCGCAAGGTCAGGACAGGATGGGGATTCCCCACCATGTCCGCGGCCGATCTGCGCGCGCTCATGAACCTTTTCCTGGCGATGGACTACATCGGCCTTCCCGGCGACGCCGATCGTGGACTGCGGACCCTCGCCGAACGCGGGTGTCTGGCCTGCCACACGCTGTCAAACGATCGCCAGGCCATCGCGCCCACCCTTGCGGACCCGTATCTGTCGGGATCGCCGGCGGCGCTCGTGACGGCGCTTTTCAACCACTACACCGGCATGGTCGCGACCTTGCACAAACACGGGCGCCGTTGGCCGCGATGGAACGCGTCGGATCTGCCGGACATCGGAGCCGCCTTGCGGGGCATGGTTCCCCCCGATGTCCATCCCCAGCTTCTCCGGCCGGGGCGGCCGGCGGCGGGTCGGAGACAGTTCGAGCGTCTTGGATGCAGCGCATGTCACGCCGCACGCAACGCTTCCGAATCAAAGCCATGGGCGGGACGCAGCGCCGCCGCCAACGGCGCCGCGCTACTCAATCACATCGGCCGCGTGCGGTCCACCGCGCGTGCCCGCGGCGTGGAGCAGCTCTCCGAGAACGAGGCGGCGGATCTGCTGGCATTCCTCACGTGGGACACGGTGGGCCTTGTAGGAGGCGATGCGGCCCGCGGCTGGCGAGTCTTCAGGGAGCGTCGTTGCGTGCAGTGTCACCGCCCGAAGGCCGAGGGCGGAATCTCGAAGCCGTACCAGGAACTGGCCACCTTCGATGATCCGTTCGCCGTGGGCGCGCAGATGTTCTCGCATGGGCTGGATATGACCACCGCAACGCGGCTCCGCAACGTTCCATGGCCCCGCCTGACCGTCGTCGACGTCCGCGACCTCGTGGCCTTCCTTGCTCCGCAGGCGCCGCGGCGATGAAGGTCGTGGCGCTGGCAGCCGGTTCTTGGCTGGTACTTTGCCTGATTCTCGTGGCAGGAGCTTCGACAGGGTGCGCTGGTCCACCATCCGTGTCATCCACCGATGCGGCGGAACAGTGTACGTCCTGTCATGATGGCATGACGGATGCCACGCGTGTCGGAGCCGGCCAGCCGCACGCGGCCCACCCGGGTGGAATCCTGAAGTTTCATCCCATCGACCGTTTCGGCTGCGTCACGTGCCACGGCGGCGAGGGTCAGGCGAAGACGGCACGCACCGCCCATGCCTCCGGTCCGCATGGCCGCTCCTTCGCCACGGGCCACGCGGTGGAGCTGGCCTGTGCCCGGTGCCACGTCAACGAACGCTCGCTGAGCGGGGCTCCGTTTCTGAGCGATGGGCGCGAACTCATCCAGCGCCTCGGTTGCGCCGGCTGCCACAACATCCGGGGCTTCAAAGCCTCGACGCTCTATGCTCCCGATTTACACGGCCTGGCGGATCGCACGACCGGACGCTGGATCTTTGCGTGGATGAAGAACCCTCGCAGGTACGCGGAAAACGCCCGGATGCCCAGGTACGAACTCGAGGAACCGATGCTGGATGCCCTGGTTGGCTACCTGATGACCTTCAGCGAGGAGAAAGTCGAGTCTCCTCCCGCTCCGCCGGCAGGGGATGCCGACCAAGGCCGTCGGTTGTTTCGCACCTCCTTCTGCATCGCCTGCCACAGCGTCGATGGCAGGGGAGCGAATGAGGCCATCGACCTGGCGCGGGTGGGCAGCAAGCTCAACGCCCGTGCCATCGAGCGATTGCTCATGGACACCCACGCCGCGGCCCCGGGTAGCCCCATGCCCCAGTACCGCTTCACCGCCCGGCAAGTCGCAGACCTGACATCATACTCGCTGGAGGAACTCGGCGATCCGACATTCCTCGATCCCGAGGGCGACCCTACCCTGGCGCGAGTCGGGGGGTTCTGGGCCGATGAGAATGAACGGATCGATCGTGGGCGGCGTCTTTTCAAGGAACTGCGTTGCGCGAACTGCCACGCTTTTCCGGGCGCTGTTCCACCCGCACCACACTTAGGCCCCGACCTGGCCCGGCTGGACGACTCCGCGCTCGAGCGGGCCGAGTACAAGGACCCTGAACAGAAGCCGGCGACGCTGGAAGACTACGTGTGGCGCAAGGTTCAGAGCCCCCGTGCCTTCGAGCCGCTTCCGTTCCGTTACAAGATGCCGACGTACGATCTGCAACCCGAGCAGGCCCTTCATATCGCCGTGGCGATCATGGCCCAGATCGACGCGCCGGACGTGCCCGAGTCGATGGTCGTTCGCGATCCCGCCGATGATCCCCTTCACTTCAACGGCGAGTTCGGCGAGCTGGTCGGCCGGTATCGATGTTATTCGTGTCACTCGTTCAAGGGGATAGGCCACAACACGACCTACGACCTCGGCCTGGAGGGAAGCCGCGTCCAACGCGATTGGCTGGTCAAGTACCTGAAACTGCCCTACACGATCCGGCCGCTTCTTCCCCTGCGGATGCCGATCTTCCATCTGACCGATCACGAGGTAGAGGTTCTCGCCGATGGGCTCATGCGGACGCAGCGTGACGAGGGGATCGACAACGATGGCGAGTTCGAGATCACGGGGGAACGCGTGCAGGCGGGCCGCCGATTGCTCCACGAGCGTGGCTGTCTCGCCTGCCACCAGATGGGAAGCACCGGAGGCTACCTGGGCCCGAGCTTCACGGACGGCAGTCCCGTCGGGCGGAAGCTGAAGCCGGGATGGATCGTGCGCTGGCTTTCGGATCCGAGCGCCATGACAGCCGGCGTGCTGGAACAACGCCAGGCTTTCACGCTGGAGCAGAAGCGAGCCCTCGCTTCCTACCTCGTGTCCATCCGGAGTGCGAATGGAGAAGGCGGATGAGGACATCAGGGTTGCATCGGATCGCCGCGGCCCTGGTGGGGCTCTCCGTCGTGCTCTCGTGCACGGCCGGTCCCGAACCCGGTCGGGACCGGAGTACGACCGGCACTCCCGGCTCGGAGGACTTCGACGCCGCGATCGCCCTGCACCCCGAGCCCTCAATGCACGCGATCGAGGCCGGCGCAAGGATCTATCGCGGCAAGTGCGCACCGTGTCATGGGACCGAGGGCGCCGGCGACGGATTCAATGCTTATAATCTTTCCTCGACCCTCCACGCGCCGCCCGCGGATTTCACCGATGAGGCGACCTGGACCGGCCTCGATAACGACACCCTGGTCAAGACGATCCGTGAGGGGGGCGCAGCCGCCGGCAAGTCACCCTTCATGCCGGCCTGGGGCCATACGCTCTCGGCCGTTCAGATCGAGGAGGTGGCATCCTTCGTGCGCCGGCTGCGCCATCGGCCGGAACCGTGATTTCGACGGGGGCCGGAGGCCGAGCACGGGCGGGCCAGGGGCGGCTCAGGGCGCCGCGGCTTTCACGCCTTCTTCTTTACCCCCGGCGTTGACATCCGGTGGCAGGCCTCTGTCGGCCAGGAAAATGTCGTCCAGCAGCCGCCCCCACTCGACGAACCGGACCCTGCCGAAGTCTTCGAGCGAGTAGGTGTCGAGCTTCAGCCTTCCGAGGACGGCCTGCATGTGGTCGTTGAAGCGCGAGGTGAGCTCCTTGAGCGCCGCCTCGTGGATCCCGGCCTCCTTCTCCTTGTCGACGCCGGCCTGGATGGCCGCCGGGCCGGTGATGAGCCCTGCCCCCGTAAAAAACAGCAGGCCGCCCAGCCACTTGCGCACGCGCGACTTGTGCCTGATCTCCTCCAGGGCGCGGGTCTCCTCGAAGCCGAACAGTCGCCAGTCGTCGTAGGGTCCCTCCATGTCCGTGCAGAAGGCGGCGTAATAGGCGTTGATCGTGTCGACGAGCAGGTCGCCGCTGTCGCGGATCCTCCGGATCGTATCCAGGACGGGGTCGCCGCTCGCCGGGAACTTCACGATCCGATATCGCCTTCTCCTGCTGACGTGCAAGTAGTCGGCGAACAACCCCGGCGCCAGATCGGCCCCGAAGCGCAGCAGGGCGACGCGGCGGATGGCGCGCAGGCGTTCCCCACCGAGGCGCTGGCGAGCCGCCAGCAGATCGTTGGCGACGTCGTCGTAAAGATCCTGAAACGGATCGCGCAGCGCGATTCGCTCCGGTTCATACTCCCCGGCCTCCGCCTCCGCCTTGTACTTGCGGACATACCATCGGCGACCGGTGGCATCGGAAACCGCTATCCTGAGCGCGAGGCGCAGGCCGGAGGACTCGAGGATCGTGCCGGAAATCATGATGTCGTCGACCTCCGATTCCCCGGGGAGCACGCGGACCGCCCCCCACTGACCGGTGGACACGAGGGTCTTCTTGAGCTGGACGGGGATGTAGCGCGCCTCCGAGCCGCGAACGCCGGCGAAAACCGCCTCCTGTTCGCGCGATGTCTTGTTCTCCGGCAGGCCGGGGTCGAAGAGGTGGATGCCGACGTCCAGGAGATTCTCCGGCGAGATCTCCGCCCGGGCCTGCACGGCGGACACCTGCCGCTCGTAGCCGGAGACGGCGCCGCCGAGCGCGAGCAGGAAAGGGATCGCCACGAGACGACACCGACGCCCGAGGAACCGCCTGGAATGACGCCGGGGTCCCGGCGCCTCGTGGCTTGCTCTGCCCATTGAGCCGGTCCCGCTCGTCTCGTCCTCCCCCCGATCCGAGCCGGTCCTGGCGAGGCCGCGCGATCTCACGGCCCGCGGGGTCCGGCACGATCGGAGTCCCACGGTAATTGCCGGGCCATCCCGCACCGATGCGAGGCTCCGGCACCGCGGCAGCGGCGAGCGCGAGCTCACCCTCTCGCCCGGCGGCATGGCGCCCTCCGGCGAGATCCGGGCAGGGACGCGGCCGACCGGCCCGCGAACCGGTCGCCGGCCGCATCCCGTCCATTTCCCGGGCGGCCCCACCTGCACAGGATGGACATATCCATAACACCGCAAGCAGGGCACGATCATCCCGTATCGGATCTAAACAGGAAGGAATCCACCGCGCTGTCGCCAGGCGGGCGATCCCATCCGGCCACATCCCGGCCTGAATCTCTGCGATGGGCACGGCCTCTCGGCCCGCCCGCGAGTCCCGCCGTTCGCTCGCGGGGCCGGGGGGATGCGTGCGGTACAATCCGGCCCGCGGCTCCAGCCGGAGAGGACGGCCGGGGCCGGCCGGAGATGCAGCGCGGCCTCCGGCAGGCCACACCCCATCAGAAGGAGGATGCGATGGTTCCGTTGACCGATCTCTGGCTCCCGGTGCTTCTGTCGGCGATCCTGGTTTTCATCGCCAGCTCGATCATCCACATGGTGCTGCCGTACCACAGGGGCGACTACCAGCGGCTGCCCGCCGAGGCGCAACTGTTGGAGGCGATGCGCAAGGAGCAGGTGCGTCCCGGCAACTACATCTTCCCCTGCCCGGCAAGCCACAAGGAGCTGGCATCACCCGAGATGATCAGGAAGTACGAGCAGGGGCCGGTCGGCTTCCTGAATGTCGTCTCCAGCGGGCGGCCGGTCATGGGAAAGCATCTCACCGTCTGGTTCATCTACTGCCTGGTGATCGGATCCCTGACCGCCTACCTGACCGGCCGGACGCTCGCCCCCGGCACCGACTACCTGGCGGTTTTCCGCGTCGCCGGCACGGTGGGCTTCCTGGGCTACGCCGGCGCCCACCCGGTCGCGTCGATCTGGAAGGGGCAGAAATGGACCACCACGCTCAAGTTCCTCTTCGACGGGCTCGTCTACGGATCGCTCGCCGCCGGTTGCTTCGGCTGGCTCTGGCCGGCCGCGTGATCGGCCGGGAAGGCGACACGAGCCTCGTATCGCCTCAGCCCGTTCGAGGTCGGTGGAGGGTCTGACACCGCGAGCCTCTCCTCCCCCCGTACGGAGCGGCGCATCGCCAGGCGCCCGGGGGCTGAGGTTAAGGGTGCCCGGGAGAGCCAAGAAAGGATAGCCTATGCCCTTTCTCCTCCCCGGGGGGCGCGGGTGCGTGGGGGGAGAAAGGAGGTGCGTGAATGGTCGAATGGCGGGCGAAGAGACACGCGGGCGTCCGGCTGGTGCTCGGCGGGATCCTTCTGGCGGCAGCCGGCGCCGGCGCGGGTTGTCACGCGGCCCGTACGGCGCCGGCCCCGGCGAGGCACACCGTCCAGTCCGACGGACATCCACTGGCCCTGTGGGAAAAGCGGCCGCCGGATCCCACCAGGGCGATCCTCCTCATCCACGGCCGGACCTGGAGCAGCCTGCCTGATTTCGACCTTCAAGTGCCGGGCGAGCGCCGCTCCTTGATGGACGCGCTCGTGCAACGCGGCTACGCGGCCTACGCCCTCGACCTGCGCGGTTACGGCCGGACGCCGCGGGATGCCACCGGGTGGAACACTCCGGAGCGGGCGGCGGCGGACGTCGCCAGCGCAGTGGATTGGATCGCTGAAAACGACGGGCTGGCCGAACCGCCCGTTCTGTTCGGCTGGTCGTTCGGCTCCACGATCGCCCAGCTTTACGCCCAGCGGTACCGGAGAAAGATCTCGGCGCTGATCCTCTTCGGCTACTGGGTGGACCCGACCGTGACCTTCCCCCCTGACGCCAAGACGGGCCGGCCCGCATCGCGGCCCAACACGCCGGAAGCGGCGGCAAGCGATTTCATCACGCCGGGCCTGATCTCCCGTAAGGCCGTCGACGCCTACGTGAAGGCCGCCCTCGCCGCCGACCCCGTCTTCGTCGCCTGGCGTGACACGCAGGAGTTCAACGCCCTCGACCCGGCGCAGGTGGTGGTGCCCACCCTCCTGATCCAGGGCGAGCATGATCCGTACACGCAAACGCGAGCGCAGGCCCTCTTCTTCGCTGGGCTCGGCACGCCCGATCGGCAGTGGGTGGTGATCCCCGGCGGCGACCACGCCGCCTTGATCGAGGACACCATGCCCGCCTTCGTCGCGGCCATGGCGAGCTTCATCGAGAGGCCGCGCCTCGCTCCCCGCGCTCAGTGACGCCTCAGCGCAGGCCGGGCACCAGTCACGTAGTGTCCTGAACCCGTTCCGGGCGCCGCGAGCTTCCGCCTTTCGGTCGCCCCCCGCCTGGCCGGCAGGACCGGCGTGGCCGGCGACGGGCCAGGGTGCCCGCGCAGCCACGCACGTACCATGATCACACCCGGGCTTGACCCCGTGAGCCGGTCGGCGGCCGCGTCCTTCTCCTGACGCGCGGCCAGGCGCGGTTTGTGGTGTAGAATGTCCCCCTCGCGTTCCACGAGAAACCGGAGAAAGAATGGTCGGCAAGACCCTATCGCATTACCGCGTCCTGAAGCAGATAGGCGAGGGCGGAATGGGGGCGGTTTTCATCGCCGAGGACACCCGCCTGCATCGGAAGGTGGCGCTCAAGATGCTGCGCGAGGAGATGGCCTCCGACCCCGAGCGGCTCGAGCGCTTCAAGCGCGAGGCCCAGGCCGTGGCCGCCTTGAACCACCCCAACATCGTCACCATCTTTTCCATCGAGGAGTCACCCGAGGGGCAATTCATCACCATGGAGCTGGTGGAGGGCAAAGGCCTCGACCGTCTCATCACCGGAGGCGGCCTGTCGGCCGAACGCATTCTCGAGATCGCCCAGCCGCTGGTCCGGGCTCTTGGCGCCGCGCATGGACGCGGTATCACCCATCGTGATCTGAAACCCGCCAACATCATGGTGACCGAGGACGGGACGGTCAAGATCCTCGACTTCGGCCTCGCCAAGCTGACAGGGATGGCCGACTCGGGCGAACACACCGGTCTGCCGACCCAGACGCTCACGAAGGTGGGCTCCGTGGTAGGGACCGTGCCTTACATGTCGCCCGAGCAGGTCCAGGGCAAAGCGGTCGATCACCGCACGGACATCTTCTCGCTCGGGGTGATCCTGTACGAGATGGCCACGGGCCGCAGGCCCTTCGCCGGCGAGACCCAGGCCGATGTCGTATCCGCCATCCTGCGGGATACCCCCCAGCCGATCGGCGAGACGCGGCCCGATGTGCCCCAGCAGTGCGGCCGCATCATCACGCGCTGCCTCGAGAAGGAGCCGGAGCTGCGCTACCAGTCGGTCCTCGACATCCAGACGGCGATCGCCAAGATCGGCGAGGAGGTCAAGGACAAGAAGGGCGACCGGAAGCCCTCGGTGGCTGTCCTGCCCTTCGTCGACATGAGTCCCGAGAAGGACCAGGATTATTTCTGCGAGGGGCTGGCCGAGGAACTCATCAATGCCCTGGTGGGCATCGAGGATCTGCAGGTCGCCTCGCGCACATCGGCCTTTCGCTTCAAGGGCGCCCAGTCGGACATCCGGGAGATCGGCCGCCGGCTGGGGGTCTCCACCGTGCTGGAAGGAAGCGTCCGCAAGGCCGGCAACCAGGTCCGCATCGGCGTCCAGCTCGTCAACATCGAAGATGGATACCAACTCTGGTCCAGCCGCTACGATCGGGAGCTGAAGGATGTCTTCGCCATCCAGGATGAGATCGCCCGCAAGATCGTGGAGGCCCTCCAGGTCACCCTGACGCCGAGGGCCGAGAAGACGGCGAAAAAGTCCGCACCCGCGGACGTCCAGGCCTATGACTACTACCTGAAAGGCCGCAAGTTCTTTTACGAGTTTCGCGCCAAGGGATTCGACCTCGCCCGCCAGATGTTCGCCCGCGCGATCGTCATCGACGACCGGTACGCCCGGGCTTACGCCGGCGTCGCCGACTGTTGCTCGATGCTCTACACCTACTTCGATTCGAGCGAAACGAACCTCAAGGAGGCGGACACCGCCAGCCGCAAGGCGGTCGAGATCGATCCCAACGATGCCGAGGCGCACGCATCGCGGGGGCTGGCGCTCTCGCTCAGCGGCAAGAACGAGGAGGCGGACGCCGAGTTCCAGAAGTCGATCGCGCTGAACCACAATCTGTACGAGGCGCATTACTTTTACGGGCGCGCCCTCTTCGCCCAGGGCCGGCATGAAGAGTCGGTGAGGCAGTACGAGGAAGCCTGCCGGATCAACCCGGAGGACTACCAGGCTCCCATGTTCCTGGCGCAGACGTACCAGAAAGTCGGCCGCCGGGCCTACGCCGCCGCCAGCCTCCGCAAGGCGGTGGAAGCGGCGAAAAAGCACCTGGCCTTCCACGCCGATGACGCCCGGGCGCTGTACCTGGGCGCGGGCGGCCTGGTGGAGCTCGGAGAGCTCGAGCTGGCCCAGGAATGGGTCGCGAGGGCGCTCGAGATCGACCCCGATGACGCCTTGGTGCTCTACAACGTGGCCTGCATCTACTCCCAGCTCGGCGAGAACGACAGGGCCCTGGACTGCCTCGAGAAATCGTTGTTGACCGCCGGTGGCACCGCGTCACTGAGCTGGACAAAGAACGATCCGTATTTCGACCCCGTGCGGGAGCATCCCCGTTACAAGGCATTGCTCGAAAAACTCGGCGGATAAGACGATCGGATCAGGGCGAGGCCTGGGCGCGGCAATCCGCGGACGACGAGCCGTGCCCCCTCGCGAAAAAAACCATCGACTCGGCCGGACTCACGAGCCCGGTTGCGGCCACTCCCTTCCCCGGCCGGTCGAACTCCTCCATGGGGGGACAGGTTACTTTCTGCGTACACCATCGCCGCGCCACCGCCCGCCGCGACAAGCGCCGCGGGCCCGTGCGGCCTCCAGCTCGATGACGCAGACGGCTCGAGGAGCCGAGCGGCCAGCCGCCTCGACGCGATCCGGAAGCGGTATCCGGAGCGAGGATATCGACCCCCGAGAAGCCGCCGGGCGGTACCGGACGAGGGGCGCAACCCGGCTCCCTGGGCGGGATCGTTCAGGCCCGACATGGTGAGGAAAATGTTCCTTCCCCTCACCTGGATCGCGAGGGGTCGGTTGGGCCGCAGCGCCACAGTCATCTCCGCGATCGTGCAGGAGGTGACGCCGGCATCCGCGGTGACGTCCTCGCTGCCCGGCCCGACGGCCCGTGCCGGATGGTCCTGCTGAGTGTTGCTCGTGTGAGGCGCGACATCGAAGCAGAGTGCCCGGGTGGTCTCTTTGATTGTCGCCGGTCCGAAGTGCGGCAGCGAGCACTCCCAAATGGTCCCTTTGATTGTTGGCTGGTCACAGCCGCATCGAGCGCACTGCTCGCGATTGGCCCCATCGATTGTTGCCCCGACCGGCGGATTGGCCCCTCTGATTGTGCATTTTCAACAGCATCGATTTTTTCTATTGCGCCGCCGCGATCTCGGGGTAGGATCATGGACGCGAGGTGCCCCTTCCCATCGAGGGTCTTCTGGTCCGCTGGCGGACGATGTCGCAACGATCACCGCCAGAGGCGAAACGAGTTCAAGCCCGGCCTTGCCAGGAGGCGTTTCGATGAAACAGACCGCACAAGCCTCAGCATCCCAGCCCGCACGTCCCGGTCATCACCCGGCCAGACGGCTCCATGCCGTTGCCGGTCTGGCTCTTCTTGCCGTTCTTCTGTGTGTGTCGGCGCCGCGCGCGGCGATGGACGCAACCGAAAGCGCCGAGCTGGGTGGCGGGTTCCAGTCCAACCACGTGTTCCTCAACGGCCCAGGCAGCGACATGATCTCGCCCTACTCGGGCGACGTCGAGACGATGGTGCCGATCGGCCCGGCGCTGCGAGCCGGCGGCGGGTTGAAGCTGGGCTTGATGCTGCACCATTCCAGCAAGCTGTGGCGGCTGCCGATTCTTCCGGCCACGCATCTCATCGAGATGACTCCCGACCCGAACACACTGATCTACGACGGGATTCTCACGCGCCGGGGGGCGTTCGGGGTGGGCTGGAGGCTGCACCTGGGCCGTGTATACAAAACGTGCTCGACGGGGTGCAATGACGACTGGGTGTACGAATCACCCGACGGCGCGCAACACCCGATCGCGGGGGTGAACAACTTCGGCAACAGCTACACCGGGACGACCGATTCCACCCACATCCGCGCCGAGCAGACGGCGAACGGCAGCTGGGTCCTGTACATGGGAAACGGCGTGGTGCGGTACCTGGACCACACCCTGGCGCAGGCCCAGGACACGAACCACGGCCCCGCTGACCAGGATCGCTCCGATGATTTCCGGGGATGGTACACAACAAAGATCGAGAAGTGGGACGCGCCGAATCATCCGGTGGGCCGCATCGAGGTGACGTACGAGAACACGCCGGAGCTGGCGCATTGTATCCAGCGGGTGGATTTCCAGAGCCTCGACGCAAACGACGTGCTGATGACACGCCACAGCATCACGTTTGACAACAGCGCGACGCTCAACGGCGCCGTCATCGAAGGCGGCTACACGACGGCGATCCACGTGCCGGCCGTCAGCGGCCAGGCCAGCGCCACGGCCACCTATCAATTCGCATACGAAGGCCCCGTGAATCTCTCGTTCGCGCCGTTTTGCGCTCCCTACGATACCCAGTGCCATGCCGAGGCGGCGCAAGAGCCGGGGCAGTTCCTCCTGTCGAAGATCGTGTTCCCCTTCCCCGACCCGACCGACCAGGCCAGCTACCCGATGCGCTTCACCTACGACACCGATCCCAACGTCGGCACCAGCCAGGAGGGGGCCTCCGGGGAGCTCCTGCGCAAGACGTTGCCCACCGGCGCCACGATCGCGTACGAGTACGGGACGTATTTCATCACGGGCGGCGGCCCCCTGGCGATCTACACCACGCAGGTCGACAGGAAGAAGGTCTTCCTCGGCGATCCGGACACGACCTCCCCGGACGGAACCTGGGTGTACGATCGGTACCGCTCCATCACAACGGGGCATACGTTCAAGACGACGGTGACGAACCCGTTCGGCGACGACACCGTCTACGAGTTCGGCAGCACAGGATGCCCGACCTGCATACAGAGCTGGCTGACGAGCCTCGACACGTAGGTACTGACGTACAGCGGCTCGTCGACAGATGGAACGGGCCGCCTGCTGCGCACGCGGCACAAGCGCTACGTGACCGAGAACAGCGCCCAGCCCGGCGGACCATTCCAGAACATCGTGGTCGCCAGCCAGTGGACCATCCAGCGCGAAGGCGAGACGAAGCTGTCGGGCTCGCGCGCCGAGATCCTGGGTCCGTTCGGGCATTTCCAGCGTGTCCAGCGATACGACTACGTGCCCCCCGGGCTCGACGACGAGCTGTCGCTGGAGCTGGTGCCGCGCACGACCACCGTGAACACGTTCGACGAGCTGACGGCGGACCCGAACTCCGACCGCTGGAAGATGTGGTTCATCCACAAGCTGGACTCCCAGGTGACAGAGGACGGCCAGGGGACCGCTCTTCGCAGGAAGAGCTGGACGTACACGACGGACGGGCGGCCCCTCCAGGTGAGAGCCTTCCTCGATCCGGCTGCCTCGACCGGGGGCCCGGAGGACATCCTGACGGAGTTCGTCTACGACCCGGTGAGTTCCAACCTCGAGCGCAGCTACAGGCACAAGGCCGGCGAGACGCTCGGCTACGGCCTGCGCCGCGAGTACGACGCCGATAACATCTTCGTCGTGCGAAGCTGGCACCTCGACCCGGCCCAGCCGGCGGCGTCGGCTAGCCAGGCTTTCTCCTGGCCGCAAAAAAGCGTCGTGCGCGAAAGCGGCACCGGCACGGTCGTGCGCATCTACGATGCCGCCGCCGACCCGGCAGCCGGCACCGGTCCTTTCACCGACCTGTCGTACGACACGCTGGGACGGACGACCACCATCGCCCCTAGCCAGGGGGAGGAGGCGACGCACGTCTGCTACCCGACGCTGCTGGAGACCGACGTCACCCGCGGCTACGATCCTTGCCAGGCGGGAGCCACGCCGCCGCCGGACTTCACCCGGACGCGGTTTCTTTACGACGCCCTGGGCCGGCTCGTCGAGCAGCGCCGGCGCACCGAGAGCGGCTGCGAGGCGGTGCAGAAGACCATCTATGACATTCTCGGCCAGGTGACCTTCGTGACGCAGTGGGGCTTCGACGCAACCTGCCCGGCTGAACAGATGGTGGGCCAGCAGCTTTTCGATGAGACCCGCGGCACCGCCACGCAGTATGATGCCCTGGGCCGGGTGGTTGCCGTCACCACGGCCGACGGCAAGCGCACCACCATGAGTTACACCGCCGGCGCGCGCACGGTGACTCTGCACGACGTGGACGGCCAGGAGGCGACGACCTACATCGAGCAGGACGCTTTCGGCAAGACGGTGCTGGTCGAGCCTCCCGCCGGGGCGAGAGCGCGCTACAGGTACGACCCGCTGGGCCGGCTGCTGAAGGCCGAGACCCTGACGGCGGCCGTGCCGGGACCGGGGTTCGTCGTCCAGCCGCGGGTGTTTTCCTACGATGGTCTGGGCCGGCTGACGGCTGACAGCGAGCCGGAGTCGGGTACGATGCGGGTGACCGGCTATGACGCCGCGGGCCGCAGCATCGAGCAGATCGACAGTGCCGGGACACGGTTCAGCTCCACCTACGACGCGGCGGGGCGCCTGCTCAGCATCCAGGCCGAAGAAGACATCACACCGCCGAGCGCGCAGCCTCCGGACCCGCGCGTGTACGCTCCGGCGCGGACGCTGGTCGTGAACCGTTACGATGAGGCGGGCGTGGCGAACGGCGCGGGGCGTCTGACAAGCGTGGACAGCTACGACGAGACGGGGGCGCTCATCGCCAGGCGCGAGATGGTCTACGGCGGACTCAACGCCAGGCTGTCGGAGGACTCCAGCACGTTTGCCGGGTGGGACGGGCGCGAAGGGATCGACACCGCGCGCGACCCGAGGCTGACGAGCTGCTATTCTTACGACGCCTTCGGACGGCTTGCGCAGATGCGCTACCCGGCCGCCGAGGCGTGTGTGGCAGGGTCGGCGCCCGCGGGCGTGGCGCTCTTGACGTATGGCTACAGTAATTCCGCGCTCGTGACGCTGCGCGATGACGGGCGGCAGAGGGGCTTGATCGACGGCGTCGTCTACAGCGCCGCCGGAGGGGTCCGCCGCCTGGATCACGGCAACGGCCTGGTGACCGAGGTTCCGCCGGACGTGATGAGCCGGCCAGGATCGTTCACGGTTTCCGATCCCTCCGATCCGAACGCCCCGGCGTTGTGGGCCACCGGCGACTACACGTACGACGGGGCGGGCAACGTCGTCCGCATCGGCCAGGATGTGTATCACTACGACCTGCTCTCGCGTCTCACCGGTGCCCAGGTGCAGCATGCGGACGCCGGCGGGCTCGCACACACATACGACATCGCCTACCAGTACGACGATTTCGGCAACATGCTGAGCCGGCAGGAAGCCGTTGACGGCGGCGCGGCGTCTACGGCGACCCTGGTGCCCGACCCGCTGACGAACCGCCTGCAAGCGGTCAACGGGACAGCAGTGTCTTACGACCAGCGGGGCAACCAGCTGGCGGATCCCGACCGGCGGTACCTGTTCGACCGGAGCAACAGGCTGCTGGCGGTGGCTGAGGCGTCCCATACCTACCCGGACGGCCGGTACCGATACGACGCCGCCGGACAGCGGATCGCCAAGATATCGCCGGCCACGGGCACGCGGACGTTCTACGTGCGGGACACGTCGGGCAACGTGCTGAGCCAATACACGCTGGCGCCGAGCAAGTATGACACGTCGTACCAGCAGGATTACTTCTACGCCCTGGGCCACGCCATCGGCATGGCCCGGGAGCAGACGCCGGCTCCGGTGGAGGGGCTCACCTCCACGGCGAGCTGGTTCCAGGAGGAGTTTTTCTCCGGAGGGACGGTGAGTCTGAGCTGGACGGGCAGCCAGGACCCGGCCATCGGCTACCGTGTCTACAGGAAGCAGGGCACGGCGGGGACGTGGGCCCAGGTCGGCGCGAATCTGCCGCCGGGCACGTCCAGCTACTCGCAGTCGGTCTCGGGCCCGGCGACGTTGTTCTACCGCGTGGCGGCCTACGATACGGGTACGGGCCTTGAGAGCATGCCGTCGCGCACGCTGCGATTTGCGGTGGGCTCGACGCTTGCGCCGGCGGCTCCGGCAGGTCTGACCCTTCAGGAGCACGAGCGGGCGATCACCCTGCGCTGGCAGCGCAGCGTGGACGACAGCGGCTTCATCGGCACCGAGTCGGATCCGCCCCGGCCGTTTCAGGGCTACCAGATCTACCGGCGCGCGGCGGGGACAGCGACCTGGGTGAAGGTGAACCTTCTGCCGCTGACGGATCCGGTCTTCGAGGATCTGGACGTGACGCCGCAGGTGGCGTACGACTACCAGGTGCGGGCGCTGGACACGGCGGGGGCGGAGTCGGCGGGGACGCTCTCGGCCACGGCCACGGCGGGCGACGAGACGGCGCCTGCGCCGCCGGTTGGGCTGCGGGCGCTGTCGGGCCCCGACGCCGGCGCGATCACGCTTGTGTGGGCGAGCTCGCCCGAGCCTGACGTGGTCGGCTACAGGCTCTATCAGAAACAAGCCGGCGGCTACGTGCCGCTTGATGCGAATCCGGCGGGCGGCGTCGACGTGGCGGCCGGCGCGCCGGCGCAGTTTCTCGTGACGGGACTGGTCGAAGGCCAGGCGTCCACGTTCGCCGTGGCGGCCAAGGACGCGGCTTCCTACTCGGCGCTGTCGGCCGACGCCACCGCCACGGCGCGCTCGTCGGTGCCGGCGGTGCCGGCGAACCAGACGGCCATTCGGGTCTTGACGTGGACCGACGCCAGGGGGGCGGTGATCCTCAAGTGGGACTACGTCCCAGCAGCCTCGAGCTACCGTATCTACAGGCGCGACGACGAGCAAGGATGGGCCGACTACCATCTCGTGGGCTCGACCGATGCGGCCAACCTCACATTCACCGATACCTCGCTGGACCACTGCCGCGCGTACGCCTACATGGTGCGGGCGGTGGATGCCGGCGGAGTGGAGTCGCCCGACCCGCAAGACGAGCTCTTCGTCCAGCCGATCCTGCGTCCCAATACGCCTGTGGCGACGGGCGACGGCAGCGGCACGATCACCTTGACATGGGGCGGGATGGTGGGATGTGCTCCAGCCGGCAACGGCTATGGTGTGGACAAGTGGATCATCAAGCGCAGCACTTTGCCGACCGACCCGAACACCGCGGTGGATCTGACGGGCACGGGCT
Source organism: Acidobacteriota bacterium (assembly GCA_046757965.1). Taxonomy (GTDB): domain Bacteria; phylum Acidobacteriota; class Polarisedimenticolia; order SMYD01; family SMYD01; genus JBHHZI01. The sequence continues at coordinate 17,905 of JBHHZI010000054.1, forward strand.
CCTGTGCCGTCGGCCCGGGCAACGACGACGTCATCGTGGATGCCGGCGTCAGCTCGTGCACGATCACGGGGGTGACGCAGACGGGCCAGCCCGGCCTGCCCTTGGCCATGCAGGCGAAGGTGCGCAACATCTATCACGAGACGATCGACCCGGCCGATGCTCTGGCCTTGTTTGACTCGTTCATCTCCGACGACATCTGCACGACCATCACGGGAGGCACGGTGGGCAACACCTGTGCCGATCTCGCGGGCAACGACGCGGGGACCGGTGGAGGAGGCAGCGGAGCCGACCCGGACGACCAGATAGAGCCTGGCATACTCCTCCGCCGCGTGGCTGTCCCGCCCCTTGTGCTTCCGGCGCCTGCGGGCAGCGCTGGGCTGCGGCTGGCGTCGGCCGAGGCGATGATCCAGGATGATCACATGCAGGCTGGTACGATGAGGGGGAAAGGTTCTCCGCCGGGCTCGATGATGCAGGATTCTGCCAGCACGGCTGCCCCGATGCCGTGGGAAGATCCGCCGGGCGGTGAAGGTTTCACCAGACAGGCTGTGGCCGAGGGGCTTCCGGCGGGGAGGGCCCGGCCAGAGGCGCGGGGGAAGGCGCCACCCCGCGCAGGTGTCGAGGCCACCAGGGAGGGCTCACCGACGAGGGTGGCGATGCTGAAGCAGCCGCTGGCAACGGCCGCGCCGATCGATGACCCGACCGGGGCGACAGGGATAAACCGACGCTCAGCGGGGCGACTGGCGGCGACGCGGAGGCGCACGCGGCCGATGCCGCCGGCGCGCTCCGGCTGGGTGCACGAGGCGGCGACGACGATGCCGGGCTTCACCGCCCCGCTGGTGCACGATCCGCCAGGAGGGGGGATGATCGCGCTGCAGGAGATGGCGGATATGCAGGACATGGTCCTGCAGGGGGATGCGCGGCGGGTTGCGACGGCGGCGGTCCGGCGACATCCTGGTCCGGCAGATAGCCTGACCGGCTCGCCACGGCGCGTCGTCGGGGCTGTGGCGGGCAAGCCGTTCGCGTTGCGGTATTTTCACTGGGATCACCTGGGAAACACGAGGCTTGTGACCGACGAAGCCGGCCAGATTCTCGATGAGAGCAAGTTCCTGCCGTTCGGCACGAGGCTCTCGTCGCGGCAAGCCTCGTCGAACACGCACCAGTTCACCGGCCACGAGCGGGACACGGAGTCGGGCCTGGATTACATGCTGGCTCGCTACTACGCGGGCGCGCAGGCGCGGTTCCTGACGCCGGATCCGGTTCGCGGCAAGGCCGCAAGCCCTCAAAGCTGGAACAGGTACGCCTATGTCCGGAACTCACCGATGAGATTCGCCGATCCGCAGGGCCTGGAGCCGGCTCCGGAGCCGAAGCTCATGGGCTGTCTGGCGTGTGGAGGGTCGTTCAAGAAGGGGAGCGACAAAGCAGCGGGGACAGCAGCGACAAAAGGCGGATTCTCTGAAATGCAGGGAGCCAGGGAGGGCGATGGAGGGTCCCACCCGCTTGGAGGTGAATGCCTCAATGGTGCATGCGAATTAGCGGGTCCAGCCTCGGCAAGCGATAGTGATGCTAAACAGGGAATCTCCCCTGCTCCGGGGCCAGTGAAATTGTTGGAGGTGACCAGCGGTATTATCGTTGCGATCGATAGCAAGGAGCAGATTGTGGAATTCAGTGGTCTGCTTACTGGAAAG
>JBHHZI010000055.1:0-19132 GCA_046757965.1 Acidobacteriota bacterium
GCGCTCGACGTCCCCCGATCGCTGCAGCCGGCGGAGACGGTGGGCTTCTCGCAGCACAGGACCGCGGATGTCATAACAGACATCGGCCAGCTTCGTCGACTTGCTGATCGGGGGTCGCCCGACAGGCGTCAGTCGGACCACTCCCGGGGCCGGGTCGCGGCCATCGCGGTCAGCGGCCATCAGCAATCACCCATCGTGAAATCGTGTTCCATGGCAGATAAAGGTTAGCAATCGGCCAGGTTGACTGGCAGGTGCACGGCCAGTCCGCCTTCGGCGGTTTCCTTGTACTTGGTGCTCATGTCGCGGGCGGTGTCCCACATCGATCGGATCACGGCGTCGAGTGAGACCCTGGCAAGCTCCGGGTCGCCTTCCAGAGCCAGGTTCGCCGCGGTGATGGCCTTGATCGCGCCCATCGAGTTGCGCTCGATGCAGGGAATCTGAACCAGTCCGCCGACCGGGTCGCAGGTCATGCCCAGATGATGTTCCATGGCGATCTCCGCCGCCATCAGGACCTGCCCCGGCGTGCCGCCCCGACGCTCTGCCAGAGCCGCCGCGGCCATGGCGGACGACACGCCGATCTCCGCCTGGCAACCGCCCATCGCCGCCGAGATGGTGGCGCCCTTCTTGAACAGGCTGCCGAACTCGCCGGCGACGAGCAGGAACTGCCGCACGTCGTCGTCGGTCACCTTGTCGCTGAAGCAGACGTAGTACAGCAGCACGGCAGGGATCACTCCGGCGGAACCGTTGGTCGGCGCCGTGACCACGCGTCCGAAGTCGGCGTTCTCCTCGTTGGTCGCGATGGCGAAGCAACTCACCCACCGGAGGGTGCGCCGGAACGACGGCTGCTGGCCACGGATCTCGTCCAGCCACTCCTTGCGGGTGCCTGGCGTGGCGCCGGCGAGCAGGCCGCGGGCCAGCTGCGGCGCCCGCCGCCGCACCTTCAGACCGCCAGGCAACTCGCCTTCGGCGTGGCAACCCCTGTACACGACTTCCTGCATCGTCTCCCAGATATGATCCAGGGCCGAGTGGATCTCCGGCGGATCGAGACGACTCCTCTCGTTGGCCATCACGATATCGGCGATCGGTTTCCCTTCTCTCTGGCAGTGTTCCGCCAGATCCTGACCGCTCTGGATCGGAAAGGGCATGGGCTTGCCGCGGGCCGGCGGTTCCTGATGCTCCTTGACGACGAACCCACCGCCGATGGAGTAGTAGGTGCAGGAGAGTATCTTCCCGCCTTCGAGCTCGTAGCGAAAGCAGATGCCGTTGGGATGAAACGGCAGCGCCGTGTCGCCATGAAAATGGAGGTCTCCGGCGAGGTCGAACGGGACGCGTCTGCGGCCGGCCAGGTCGAGCCTCCCGGTGGAGTGCACGGCCGCGACCTTCTCGTCGATGGTGCTCGTGTCGATGGTCGCGTGGTCCTCGCCGCCGAGCCCGAGCAGCACGCCGACATCGGTGCCGTGCCCCTTGCCCGTCTTGGCGAGCGATCCGTAGAGGTCGACCTGCACGCGGCACACGTGGTCGAGTGCCCCCTGCGCCTCGACCTCGGTGAGGCTCATCCGGGCTGCGTTCCACGGTCCCATGGTGTGGGAACTCGACGGTCCGATGCCGACCTTGAAGATGTCGAAGACACTGATCTGTTCCACGTGTGCCTCCATAGCACGACATGACACGGTCAGATGACATGCAGGTCGGCCGTTCAGCGGCCGTCGGGCAGAATCCCTGTCCTGTATCCGCGTCGTGCTCGACAGTTTATGTCCTCGTCGCTGCTCGATGCAGCCAGCTTGTCCTCGAGGTCATGGCCGACCCGGATCGGATGGAGACCATCGTACACCGGTGCTCGTTCTCGGACGACCGGCCGACGTCTGTGCGCTCCCGCACCGCCTTGTTGTGTTGCGCCTGTCTCTCAGGGTCAGGTAAGCTTTGCCGGCCCATCGGCACACGTCGCCGGAGCGCGGGGACAGGACCTTTTCCGGCATGCCTCGGAGCGGCGTCGCAAGGGCTCGAGAAGATCCGAGAGCTGCATGAACCCGACACACGAGATCAGATGACGGCTGACCAGAATCCGAGCTCGGCACCGTGGCCCCGGCAATCAGCCGGTCGCACGGACTGGTCCGCCGCGGATATCCGGGAGATTCACCAGATGCCGTTTCCGGATCTGATCTACCGGGCACAGACGGTGCATCGTGCCCACCACGATCCCGTCAGGGTGCAGCTTTGTACCTTGCTCTCCATCAAGACCGGTGGCTGTGCCGAGGATTGCAGGTACTGTCCCCAGAGCAGCCGCTACGAGACCGGCGTGGAATCCGGCCGGCTGCTGGATCTGGCCGCAGTGCTGGCGGCGGCGGGCCGGGCACGAGAACAAGGGTCCACTCGTTTCTGCATGGGCGCGGCCTGGCGCAGCCCACCTGACGGACCACAGTTTCAGCGCATCCTCGACATGGTCCGCGGTGTTCGCGACCTGGGCCTGGAAGCTTGCTGCACCCTGGGGATGCTGACTGCAGCACAGGCCGCCGAGCTGGCGGGAGCGGGACTGACGGCCTACAACCACAACCTCGACACCGGACCCGCGTTCTACCAGCAGATCATCTCCACGCGCCGCTTTGATGAACGGCTGGACACCCTGCAACGGGTGCGAGAGGCCGGCATCACCGTCTGCTGCGGCGGCATCATCGGCATGGGTGAGAGTCTGGACGATCGCGTCGAGCTGCTCACGGTCCTGGCCGGCTTTGCGCCTCATCCGGAGAGCGTGCCGATCAACGCTCTGGTGCGTGTGCCGGGCACACCCCTTGCAGGACAGCCGCCTCTGGATCCCCTGGAAATGGTTCGCATGGTGGCCACGGCCAGGATCGTGCTGCCTGTCTCCCGGGTGCGTCTCAGTGCCGGGCGGGCGCAGATGTCCGACGAGACCCAGGCCCTCTGCTTTCTCGCCGGAGCCAACTCCATCTTCACCGGTGACACGCTTCTCACCACAGAGAACCCAGGCGAGGAACACGATCGACGTCTGCTGAAGAAACTCGGTCTGTCGCCTGCCGCGGCCTGATGCAAGCGATCCTCGACGGGCTGGCGGCCGATCTGGCCGGTCGCAAATCAGACGATCTGCACCGTGAGCTGGAACTGCCGCAGGGAATCGACTTCGCCTCCAATGACTACCTGGGCCTCTCGACGCACCCGCAGTTCAGACCCCGTCTGCTGGAGGCGCTCGCGAGCGGTCCTCTGGCGGCGCCATCGTCTCGTCTGGTGCGCGGCCACACATCCGCTCATGCAGCCCTCGAAAGACGGCTGGCGGCTTTCAAGGGGACGGAGGCGGCCTTGCTGTTCGGCACCGGGTATCAGGCCAATACCGGATTGCTCGGCGCTCTCCTGTCGCCCGCCGACCGTGTGCTCTCCGATGCGCTCAACCATGCCAGCCTCATCGATGGGATGCGGCTGGCCCGGGCCGAGAAGGTGATCTTCCCGCATCTGGATGTCGCCGCCGTGGAGAGGGAACTGCTCAGGCCCTGGCCAGGAGGCGTCACCTACCTGGTGACCGAATCGCTGTTCAGCATGGAAGGCGACCGGGCCCCTCTCGATGCGTATGCCGACCTGACCCGGCGGTACGGGGCCGGGCTGCTGGTGGATGATGCCCATGCCGTGGGCGTCCACGGGGTGGAGCGAGGTTCAGGGCTCACGGAGACGTTCGGAGTTGCGAGGCGCGTGCTGGCCTGTGTGTCGACCTTCGGCAAGGGACTGGGTCTGTTCGGCGCGTTCGTGGCCGGGCCTCGCGTGGTCATGGAGACCCTGATCAACCAGGCGCGCCCTTTGATCTTCTCGACGGCGGTGCCGCCGCTGCTGCTGGCGGCCATCTCCGTCTGTCTGGACCTTCTCGAAGCCGAGCCGGACCGTCGCCGCCGGGTCCTGGCCCTGGCGGAGCGGCTCAGACAGCGTCTTGCCGCCGCCGACCTGGTCTGTCTCGGCAGTCAGTCGGCCATCGTGCCGGTGCTGCTGGGCGCGAATCACCGGGCCTTGCAGGTGGCACGGGCGGTCAGACAGAAGGGGTTCGATGTCCGGGCCATTCGCCCCGAGACGGTGCCGCCCGGCACGGCCCGCATCCGGATCTCGGTTCATGCCGATCACAGCGAGGATCAGATCGACGCCCTGGCTGCGGCGCTCCAGGCAGCGGTGCGGAGATATCGATCATGAGCCTCATGGTGCTGGGCACCGACACCGACGTGGGCAAGACAGTGGTCTCATCACTCATGGTGGTGAACGCCGCCCTGGCGGATCCCGGCGGTGGGAGGGGAGAGATCCGCAAGACACCCGGGCCTGCCGGCAAGGCCCGCGTGGGCTACTGGAAACCGGTGGCCACAGGCGGGCAGGACGGCCGGGACACCGGGTTCGTGAGGCGTGTGTGTCACGGCCGGGGCGGTGTGACCATCCCTGACGAGGCGTATTTGCTGGATGCACCCACCTCACCCCATGCCGCCGCTGCCGGAGAGGGCCGGAGCATCGACATCGGGCTCATCGTGAAACGCTGGCGACAGCATCTTGCCCGGCACCCCGGGGCGGGCTGGGTGGTGGAAGGCCTCGGCGGTGTGATGGTGCCCCTCGACCAGCATGGCACGCTGCTGGTGGACCTGGTGGCGCGTCTGGATCTGGCCTGTCTGGTGGTGGCCCGGGCCGGCCTGGGCACCTTGAACCACACCCTCCTGACACTGGAAGCCCTCAGGAACCGGGGACTCACAGTGGCCGGCCTGGTGCTCAACGGTCCCTTTCATGCCGCCAACCGCGACGCTCTCGTGAAGTGGGGCGATGTGGACCTGGTGCTGCAGGTGCCGCCGATCCCGGTGCTGACAGCGGAGAGCCTGCAGGCGGCGGCCCGGCGAGTGGATCCCAAAGGCCGGCTGTCGGCCCTGGTTCTCGACCAGCCGGACCGGCCGGGGGAACCGGCGGCCGGCGTTGCAGAAGGTGTGTGGATCGACCGGGCTGCTTCTCCTCGAGCAATGATGCAGGGAGGGGCAAGACGAGGTGGGCGACGCGCGTCGGGGTTGGATGCGTCCGGCACGCTGCCGGCATCATTGCAGGCAACGGGTGGGATCGCGCGGAGTGCGGCGGGAGATCCCGACTGGCTGCAGGCGGATCTCCAGCACGTCTGGCATCCGTACACGCAGATGCTGACCGCGCCTGCGCCACTCCCGGTGGAACGGGCCGAGGGCGTCTATCTCTTCACCTCGGATGGCCGCCGCATCCTCGACGGCATCTCATCCTGGTGGGTGAACATCCATGGCCACAACCACCCGCGCTTGAACCGCGCCGTGGCCCGGCAGTCCGAGCGTCTGGCCCAGGTGATCTTCGCCGGCTTCACCCATGAACCGGCGGCGCGTCTGGCGGCGGCACTGGCCGCACGGGCACCCGGCTCGATGCCCCACGTCTTCTACTCGGATGATGGCTCCACCGCCGTGGAGGTGGCGCTGAAGATGGCGTATCAGTCCTGGCGAAATCGTGGGGAGACACACCGGACACTGTTCGTGGCCCTGGAGAACGCCTATCACGGGGATACATTCGGGAGCATGGCCGTGGCTGAGGCCACGGTCTTCAACCGGGAGTTCTCCGATCTCTTCTTCGAGGTTCTCAGGGTTCCGACTCCACCGGTGCGAGGCTGCGGCCAGGGAACCGATCATCTCGCATGTACGGCCGCCCTGGAGCGACTCCTCGAGACCCGCGGAGACCGGATCGCCGCCATCATCATCGAGCCGATGGTGCAGGCAGCCGGCGGCATGATTCTCTGGCCGGCCGGGTTCCTCAGACAGATCCGGGCTCTCACGGCCGCCCACCGGATCCCCCTCATTGCTGACGAGGTCTTCACCGGTTTCGGCCGGACGGGACCGCTCTTCGCCTGCCAGCACGGGCCGATCGCACCGGATATCCTCTGTCTTTCCAAGGCGCTCACCGGCGGCTACCTCCCCCTCGCGGCCACTCTCTGCACCGACGAGATCTATCAGGCTTTCCTCAGTGAGGACCGGGGCAAGACCTTCTTCCATGGCCACTCCTACACGGCAAATGCCCTGGCCTGTGCCGTGGCCCTGGAGAGCCTGGATCTGCTGGAAGGCCCACAAGGGCTGGCGCGTGTCGCCCGGCTCACGCCGCTGTTCCAGGAACGACTGGAGAAGCTGAATCGCCTGGACGTGGTGTCCTCGGTGAGATGCATCGGTGGTCTGGCGGCCCTCGACCTGGTGCCCGGCAGCAGCGGCGACTACCTGGACCGGCTCGGCCCCACCCTTGCCGCCGGCTTCCTGGAGCGCGGTGTGCTCCTCAGGCCCCTGGGCAACGTGCTGTACTTCCTCCCGCCCTACGTCATCACCGATGATGAGGCACACCAGGTCTTCGATCTCATGGACGAACTGCTCGCCGGACTCTGAACCGGGCGCGGCACGAAGGCCGTCTCACGTCATTTCCGAGACCGCCTGACCGCTCTCGCTGCTGTGTCCAGACGCCGCCGGAGCGGACAGACAGATCAGTTGACATCCAGCCTCTTCCTGGCGGCGGCCGACGACGCTGAGCGCGTCGTGGTCCAGCGCCAGGGGCCCCTTGCCGGATGCACACCATCGTACACCGATGGTCGTCATTGAACGAGCGGCGAATGGACCTGCTGATCCCCCACGGCGGCGCTGGAGATCTCCCGGACCTTGTGTTCTTCGCACATCGATTGTATAGTGTTGCTATACAATAGTGCTGATCGCCTTCGAGCATGCTTGTCCTCCGTGTCGATCTGAACTCGCCGACTCCCGTGTACCGGCAGATCGCCGACGGGCTGCGGGCGGCGCTGGTCGACGGCGATCCGGCGCCCGGGGAAAAGCTGCCGCCGGTGCGGCAGCTCGCCATGGACCTGGGCGTGCACCACAACACGGTGGCGGAGGCGTACCGGCTGCTATCGGATGAGGACTGGCTGAACCTGGTGCAGGGCCGGGGAGCTGTGGTGTGCGAGCGCCGGCTTCCGCGGGCTGGTGAGCCGAGCAAGCGCCGTTTCGCCAGGCGGCTCCGCCTGCTTCTCGCCGAGGCCCGAGGAGAGGGTGTGCGAATGGCTTGGCGGGCGCGCCAGCTCGACCGTGAGGCCCGGCGCCTCGGCGCGGAGAAAGGGGGCGGATGATGGGCATCGAACTGTGGACCGGCCTGCTGGGGTCGGTCTTCGTGGTGATCCTGGGCGGCGTCTTCTGGATGCTGCCGGTCTGGAGTCGCCCCGAGCTGTTCTTCGCCGTCACCGTGCCGGTGAACGACAGCACCAGGGGTCCGCGAGCTGCGGTGCTGGGTCGATTCCGCCGTCGGGTGGCGACGGTCAGCGCGGCGGCCCTGACCGGGAGTCTCGCCCTGGTGGGAGCTGGTCAGGCGCCTCTCGTCCACCTGGCGATGATGGGCCAGCTCGCCGGCCTGTTCTGGGCCTTCCTTGCCGCGCGAGCCGCGGTCCTGCCGCTCCAGGTCGAACCCACCGGGGTGCGAGAGGCCATCCTGAAACCCCGGGAGATGAAACTGCCGGGCGGGATCATCGGACAGGCCGGGCCGTTCCTGATCCTGGGAGGGTTGATGGTGGCCCTGGCGATGGCCTGGGACACGCTCCCGGCACGGTTCGTCACCCACTGGAATGCTGCCGGTGAACCGGACGGCTGGTCCACGCGTTCGATCGTCGCCGTGTTCGGACTGCCCGCCACCGGTCTGTCGACAGTTGCGCTGATGCCGATCCTGTCCTGGGGACTCCTTCACTGGGCCCGTCGCGTGGACATCGGCGGGGCAGCGGGGGAGGCAGAGACCGCGCGCCGGCACGCGGTGGCCGTGGCGTTGCTGGGCGTGTCGTACTTCATCGCGCTCGTTTTCTTTCCGCTGGGGTTCATGCCGTTGATCCGGGGTCCGCATGAACAGCGCGTCTTCGTGGGCACCACGGTCGCGGTGGCGATGCTCGGGGCGCTGGGTCTCACCACCTTCCTGCTCGCCTATCTCATTCCCCGCTTCCAGACCCGGCAACGGGCGGCGACGGCAGCGTCCCCCGGCGAGCCGCCCATCGGGGACCGGACCTCCGACCGCCACTGGAAGCTGGGCCTCATTTACTACAACCCCGGCGATCCGGCGGTTTTCCTGGAGAAGCGCTTCGGCCTCGGCTACACGCTCAACTTCGCCCGCCCGGCCGCCTGGCTGCTATTGATGGGAGCGGTTGGCCTGCCCCTGGCGCTGACGCTGGCCATGATGCTGCTGGGGTGAGGTCGGCCCGGCGTCAATCGCCGGACGGAGCAAGCCGGCGAATCTCGTCGAACCAGTTGAGGATGAGATTCAGGTGGGTCATGGTGGGACCTGACCCGCTGGTCTCGCCCTCGAGCACCACAAACCGCTCTCCGTCGGTGGAGACATCATGGGCGGGGAAGGGCGAGACGTCCGCGTAGTTGCCCTCCAGGATCACAACGGGCCGACCCACACGCAGCCTCGTGCCTTCCGCCTCGATGGGCACCGCCAGCCATCTGTCCCCGCTGCGGTAGGTCAGTTCCCGGCCTTCCTTCGTCCACCGCGGTGTGGCGCCGCCATCGGTGGAGATCTGCCACTTGCCGCCGGGACCGGGATAGGGACGCACGTAGACCTCGAACCCGCCGGATTCGTTGGACACGTAGGCGATCCAGTGGCCGTCGGGCGAGAACTGGGGAAAGATCTCGACCGATGGAGTCGACAGGAAATTCTCGGGTTTGCTCGCCTTGCTCTCCTTGAAGTTGATCACCTCCAGATCCCAACTCGTGTCGGGGTTGAGAACGTGGATGGCGATCTGCCCCGTGGGGGAGAAGCTCAGCGGAGCCTGGTTCCGACCGTCCTCCCAGATCAGCTCGGGTGTTGCGGAACCGTCGGCCGGCATCCAGTAGGTGCCGGTCTTCGTGTCCTTGGTGGACGCGAAGGCGATACGTCGACTGTCCGGACTCCACGCCGGCAAGGCGTTCGTTCCCACGCCGTCGAAGGTGAGACGGGTCAGCACCTGGCGCTCGAGATCGTCCACCCAGAGGTCCGCACCGGTATCGTCGGAGATCTGCACCGCCAGGAAACGCCCGTCGGGAGACAGACGCGGCGCGGAGTAGGTCCGGGTCTCGGCAAGGAGCGGCGTCTCCTGTCCCTGCCTGTCGGTCCACAGCACGGTGAATTGCTCGGTGCCGACCGTCCCCTCCACGTAGGCCAGGTTGCCGGTGAGCGAGAAGTCATAGAAGGCGGTGCCGTCGCCGGTGTTGGCGCCGACGCTGGACAGGACACCCTCCAGCACCGGCGCCGGCGTGCCGGTGACCTCCAGCCGCGTCAGGTCCATGGGCGCCGCGAAGAGTGTGCCGTCCCGCACGTAGACCAGATGGCCGGTGGGCAGGTAGCGGGGATAGGTGCCCCCCTCGTGCAACACCTTCCGCTCGCGCGTCTCGATGTCGACCACCTCGATGGAGGCGTCGTCGTATGCGGCGCCCCGGTCCTGGGCCATGAACAGCACATGCCGGCCATCGGGAAGGAACGACGGCCAGCGATGGGATCGTTCGCCCTCGGCGAGCTCGGTGATTGCCTCGGCCGTCCCGCCGCTGTCAGGGATGCGGGATAGTCCCGACGTGATGTCGGCGGCGAAGACGATGACGCCGCCGGCGGACCAGGTACCGCCGCGGCTCGTGTTGGTCGCGGCCAGGCTCAGCGGGGCACCGCCGGCGATGGAAACCTTCTTGAGAGCGCGGTTGGTCAAGAATCCGATCCACCGGCCATCGGGTGAGAAGAACGGGGCCCGGCCGCCCTCGGTGCCGGAGAGAGGCACCCCCTGCGCCTTGTCCAGATGCCGCAGGTAGATCTGGGAGTTGGACCCCTCACCGGCCGTGTACGCGAGCAGACGGCCGTCCGGAGAAAACACGGCCGGAGCGCCGGTATCACGGGTCAAGTCCTGACCGTTGCCGACCTCCACGCGCAGGCGCATGACCGGTGCCGGGGAAGGAGTGGCCGGCCACAGTTCCCAGACGGTGCCGGCCAGTCCCAGGGCCAGGACGGCGGCGATGGCCCAGGGGAGGCGGGTCACGGTCCGGCCGGGCACGGGCGTGGCGACTTCCGGCTCGTCGCGTGTCGCGGCGCCGGGGTCGGCCCGGTACGCGTCGATGACGATGCGGGCCTCGCCGATGGCCTGCAGGCGCTCCCGCGGATCCTTGCACAGGCAGCGCGCCACCAGCCGGCGCAGAACAGGCGGCGTGGCCGCCGGCAACTCGTCCAGATCCGGTTCCTTCATCAGCACCGCCGCCAGCGTCTCGGAGACGTTGTCGCTGGCGAACAGCCGCCGGCCGGCCAGCATCTCGTGCAGCACGACGCCGAACGACCAGATGTCGGCCCGTCGATCGGCGGCCAGCCCCTTCGCCTGTTCCGGGCTCATGTAGGCGGCGGTGCCGAGAATCATGCCCTGGTACGTTGCCGGCGTCGTGAGTGTGGGTGAGTTCGACAGATCGGGAGAACCGGCCTCGCCCACCAGCGCCTTGGCCAGCCCGAAGTCCAGCACCTTGACGACACCGTCGGGTGTCAGCTTGACGTTGGCCGGCTTGAGGTCCCGGTGGATGACACCGCGGTCATGGGCCGCTTCCAGGGCCTCGGCGATCTGGCGGGCGATGTCGAGGGCTTCCTTCAGGGGAAGGGGGCCCTTGCCGATGCGGTCGGCCAGGGTCTCGCCCTCGATCAGTTCGAGCACCAGACAGCGAATGCCGCCGGCCTCCTCGAGGCCGTAGATGGCACCGATGTTGGGATGGTTCAGCGAGGCCAGCAGTTGCGCCTCACGAGCAAAACGGGCCATCCGGTCGCCGTCCGCGGCAAACGCCTCGGGCAATACCTTGAGGGCAACGTCCCGGTTCAGCCGCGTATCCGTGGCCCGGTACACCTCACCCATGCCTCCCTCGCCGATCTTCGCGGCGACGCGGTAATGCGACAGGACCTGGTCAGGTGCAAGGCTCATGATGTCCAGCCGGGAATCTGGCTCGCCGGACAGCCTAACACGACGGCTGCCGACGCGGGAAACCATCTTCTCGGGAGGTGCTGTCACGCGATGGTCGCAGGGTTGCCGGGCCGTGTGCATCGTGCACGGTCCTCCTTGCGCGTGCGATGGGGCCAGGCCGGCAGTCTCTCTCACGACCGGCACGCCCCTCCTCGGCACCCGCGTGTTGCGACAATTCATCGTCTCGTTCGATCAGAAGAACCGGCGCGTTCGCTTCCAGGCGCAGGCCGAGGGTCCTGTTCGCCTGCCTCCGGAACGGGGCACCGGGGCGGTCTTCCGGCAGAAACCGGACGGTCTCGAGATCGCGCGCATCCTGGCGGGCTCCCCCGCCGAGAAGGCCGGGCTGCGGGTCGGGGACCTGGTCGTGGCCGTCAACGGTGTGCCCATCCTCGAGCGCGGCTGCCAGGACATGGACGCGAGCGAGAAGGAGAGCCTCGATCTGGCGCTCCTCCGCGATGGCAAGAAGCTCCAGATCAGCGTCGGTATCGTTGATCTGATCCCGTAGCGCGCGTTACCAGCAGGAGACGCTTCCGCAGATGATTGTCCCCCGGTGTGGTTCCAGTTCTCACACCGCGCGGTCGCTCTCCTGCCGCCTTCGACGCGCCCGGAGTCCGCTGTGGGCTCTCAGCAGCCCGGACAGGCGTGTCACAAAATTTGTGTATTCGATGCTACCGTGATGGCAACGGGGCAGCGTCGGTGGGCTGTCGCTTGCGATTCCAGGAGGAAGGGTCATGGTCTTCAGAGCAGGCTCGTCGTGGTGCCGGTCAGCCGTCAGTTCCCTGGTCCTGGCAGGAGCCGTGTCGTGGAGTGGCGCCGCCGAGAGTCTATCGGTCGACGCCCCTATCACGGCGGTCACCGTCTTCCCTGACCGCGCGCAGGTGACACGGCGGGTCGACGTCGATCTCCCGGCCGGTCTCACCGTGGTCACCTTCCCGGACCTGCCGTCGGGGCTCGATGTCGACTCCATGCAGATCAGCGCGGCCGGCGTGCCGGTGATCCTTGGTGCGGTCGAGCTGAAGCAGGAGGCAACGGAACCGGCGGAGAGCGCGGGCCTGATCGAGGCGCGGGAAGAGGTCCGGCGGTTGCAGGCGGCCATCACGCGACTGGATGGCGAGAACGCCATTGCATCGGAGCTGCGGGCCTTCCTCGGCGCGCTGCGGGCCTCGACGACCAAGCAGGCGTCCGAGACTCTCGGGGAAGGCCGGCCGGATGCAGAATCCATCGGCCACGTCTACGATCTCGTCAGATCTCGACTCCGTGAGCTGGCGGACGAGTCCGTCTCCCGTGACGCCAGACGTGAGAGTCTCGAGAAGGACCTCGAAGTCGCCCGCGCCCGGCTGGCAACAGCGCGTCCGGCCGGCGCCATCCGGACACAGTTCGCGACGGTCGAGATCGATCCGGCTCATGCGGGCCGCCTCGAGATCGTCCTGACCTACGTGACGCCCGGCGCCTCGTGGCGACCGGCCTACAGGGTCACGCTCGACGACGCCACAGGCGCGATTCGACTGGGCTCGCAGGCGGTGGTGCGACAGAACACCGGTGAGGACTGGGAGAATGTGTCGCTGCACGTGTCCACCTCGTCTCCCGTCCGGGGCATTCAGCCTCCCGAGCTTCGGCCTCTCTATCTCACGCCGGCAAAGAACAGGCAGGCCAGCGGAGGATTCATCGAAGGGCTTCCGCTGCTGGGCAGGAACCAGCAGGATGTCATGGCGCGTGCAGAGGGCGTCGTCGATGGCGTATCAGATCACGACCCGCTGGCAGGAGCATTTCTTGGCAACCTGGATGCCGAGGAGTTCAGATCCGTCGAGACCGTCACGTCCGGCGCGGATGTCAGATCAAGGCGGCCGTCGGCCAGCAAGCAGGCGACCGTCCGGAGGGCGTCTTACAACGTGACCTTCGAGGTGACGGGGTCGTCGACGGTTCTCGCCGACGGCCGGGACCACCGGGTGAGTCTGCAGTCGGCGGCCCTGAGCGGCGACATCGAGTATCGGACCGTGCCGTCGGTGAATCCCGTGGCGTTCCCGGTGGCGAAGACGAAGGCTCCGGAGGCATATCCGCTCCTCGCCGGGCCTGCGAGCGTGTTCGTGGGCGGGGCGCACCTGGGAGCCTTTCACCTGCGGGAGACGGCCCCGGGAGCGGATCTCTCGATCCCGTTCGGCATCGATGGCCGCATCGCCGTGGAACGGACGCCGTTACCGCGGGTCGAGGGAGACACCGGGCGGTCCGGCAGGGAACGGCACATCTCCTCGGCCTTCCGGACGAGCGTCGAGAATCTCCGGAATGAAGCCGTGTCCCTGGTCGTCGAGGATCGAGTTCCCGTCGCCGAGAACGAGCGCATCCGCGTGGAGATGGGCAAGGCCACGACGCCTGGATGGGAACCGGTGAAGAACCGTCCCGGTGTCCTCCAGTGGACCGTCGAGCTGGCATCGCAGGAGAAGAGGGAATTCATCCTGGAATACACCGTTCGGTTCCCGCGGGATCTCCCCATCGCCCGGCGCCACGGGTTGAGGTAGACGGCGCGCGGCAGATGTCCCGGGGAGGCCAAGGAGACGGAAGATGCTGCCGGGATCGATTCCGGTAGAATGTGACCGGCGCTCTCGACCGAGCGGGAGCGTCCTGTGGAGGTCGCGTCGGTGAGCGAGACCCGATCCGGGAGGTGCCAGGGCGCTGGACGCCAGGGCGTGGGTCGTCTTGCGGGGATCCTGTTCATCGCCGGCCTGGTCGCACTGCAAGGCGTGTCCCGGGTCGGCGGGCAGAAGCCGGAGAGCGGGAAGGAAGGCGGGGAGGCCGCACAGGTCAGTTCGCCGCTCGAATCGGGCCTCATCGAGAACGTCGAGGTCTCGCTGACCTTCCTCGATGTCGAGGTGCTCGACCGGGACGGCCGGCCCATGCCGGGCCTCACGAAGGACGACTTCAAGGTGCGGGTGGGGGCGCGGCAGTGGCCCATCTACAGTCTCGATGATTTCTGCCGGTGTGCGGCCGGGCGTCAGCTCGCGGGGAGCCGGACCGATCTTGCGGGCGGCGGCCCGGACGGGACACTCCTCGATGCGGTCGAGCCCGGTGACGCCGTCGCACCGGCAGCCGATGCCGTCACGGACCCGACTCATCCCCGCTTCATCCTGTTCTTCGATTTCAGCCAGATCCAGAACCGCATTCGCGGTCAGGTCCGGGCGGTTGCCCGTCACTGGGTCTCTGAACAGATGCAGGCGGGCGATGAGGCCATGGTCGTGGGATATGCCTACGACACCGGTGTTCAGGAGGTCACCGCCTTCACCCGGGACCGGCGCGTGTTGCTCGACGCCATCGATCAGATCTTCGGCGCTCACGCTCTCGTGGATCCGTATCCAGAAGCGTTCGCATTGCGTATGAGAGCGTGTGACGACTGCATGAAGACGTGCGGACGAGACTGCAACACTCCGGGCTACAGCGCGCAGGGGATCGCGCTGTGTGCCTCCCTGTGCTCTCGAAGCTGCTGTTTCGAATACGCCATGACGGAGGCCCGCCGGGGGCGAAAATCCCTCGAGTACCTGAACCATTTCATGGCCGGACTGGAATCCTTTCCGGGACGGAAGGCGCTCCTGCTGTTCACGCAGCGCAGCACCCTGTCTCCGGCCACGGTCTATCCGCTTGACGCTGACAGTCGCACCCAGGTCGGGGATCACCTGCAAACCGCCCGGCAGACCGCGGCGTCGGCGGTGGCCTCGAGGGTTTCCCTGAATGTTGTCGCGGTGTCCGCCAGTGCCGTGTTCGTCAGCGGCGCCGCGCGGGAGCTCGGCGCCAACCTGGCGGAGGCGACGGGTGGAGACTACAACCGGTCCGGGGAGGGTGTGGAGGAGATGCTGGCCCGGGCGGGCCGCGCGTGCTGCATGTACCGCATCGCCCTGCGCTCCCCGGAGAACCCCTCGAGACAGGTCCGTCCGGTGCGTATCGCCGTGCGCGGGCGCACGCTCCGGACGCGCTACCAGGTCCGGTTCATGACACCGGTCGAGAAGTGGGTCCGCCGCGCCGGCGGCTATCTGGCCCACCCGGACCGGGCCGGTGACCTGCCCATCCGGGTGGCCCTCATTCCCGTGCCGCGCGGCGAGGGCCGCTGGGGTCTCTCGGTGCAGGTTGCCTTCGATGCCGGCGACCTCATGTTCGTGTCCGACGGGGAACGGTCGCTGGGGATGTGGCGTGTCGGCGCGCTGCTCACCAGCAAGCGTGACGGCAAGTCGTGGCAGATGCTCACCGATTCGCATCTGACGGTCCGTGACCAGGCCTCTCCTCTTCCTGCAGTTCTTCATGCCCGTCCGGTGGCGAAGATCCAGCCCGGGGAGTATCGTCTTGCCGCCGTCATCGAGGATCGCAACAGCAATCGCCTCGGCGCGACGGAGACCAGCCTGGTCGTGGCCGGCGGCCGGTCCGGCGAGACGATCATGGGGCCCATCCTCCTCCGCGAGCGGCCCCGGGTGGTGCAACTGACGCTTCCGCTCCTCGGAGAGAAGAGAAGATCTCCGTGGCAGGTCTCGGGAACCGGCGTCGGTCTTCTCCCTGTCGACACCCGCGCGGTCCAGCAGGGCGACCGTCTGTACGCGGCGACCTGGGCGTGCGCCGGCGCCGGCGAGCATGTCCGACCGGTCCGGGGCCGAGCCGGACGGGAACGGCGCTACCTCCACTATGTGGCCCGGGAAGATGTTCCGGCCTTTCTGTTGCCCCCGGTAGCTCCCGTACCGTCGGGTGATTGCACGCGCATCGAGGACGTCATCGACACGACGGGACTGGACCCGGGAACCTATGTCTATCATCTGCGCCCGGCAGGTTCGCCGGCCACCGGGGAGTCCGATGGACTCGAGGGCGAGATTCTCGATCTGCACGTGACGTTCACCGTGGTGCCCGCCGTGACGGAGCCACCGTCCGTGTCGTCGTTCAACTCGTCCTGACGTCCGGTCCCCATCTCGGGGAGAGCGTGGATCCTCGAAGAGCCGCCGGCCCATCCGGACCCACGGGCCGCAGGGTTGACAGGGGGCGGCCCCGCTATACTCTAGAATCTGCACAGACGGTCACCCACCCCCCGGACCGGTCACACCGTGGGATCACGGGCGCCGAGGACCCATCAAGACAGGCGGTTCCGGGCGTTCATCAGGCAACAGACACCGGCTCCCTGGCGGGGCCGGTCGAGGAGGCGTTCTTCATGACCACCGCAGTCAAGGGCAAGACCCATCCGTTCCAGCTCACCCGGGAGGCCGGGCGCGAGCCATTCAAGGTCAAGGACCTGGCCCTGCATGAACTGGGGCGCAAGGAGATTCGCCTGGCCGAGCACGAGATGCCGGGCCTCATGGCGGTGCGAAAGAAGTACCGCGACGAGAAGCCGCTGGCCGGAGCCCGCCTGATGGGAAGCCTGCACATGACGGTGCAGACCGCGGTGCTCATCGAGACCCTGGTCGATCTGGGAGCCGACGTGCGCTGGGTCTCGTGCAACATCTTTTCCACCCAGGACCAGGCTGCCGCCGCCGTCGTGGTGGGCCGGCCGGAGTCCGGCGGGACGCCGGACTCCCCGCAGGGGGTGCCGGTCTACGCGTGGAAGGGGGAAACCCTGGAGGAGTACTGGTGGTGCACGAACGAGGCCATGCT
Organism: Acidobacteriota bacterium; assembly: GCA_046757965.1. Taxonomy (GTDB): domain Bacteria; phylum Acidobacteriota; class Polarisedimenticolia; order SMYD01; family SMYD01; genus JBHHZI01. Next base: position 16,598 of record JBHHZI010000055.1, read on the forward strand.
CTGGCCGGATGGAGCCGGACCGGACCAGATCGTCGATGACGGTGGTGATGCGACGCTGCTGGTCATCAAGGGCGCCGAGTTCGAGAAGGCCGGCGCGGTCCCCCCGTTCCGTCCCGACAGTGATGCCGAGGAATGGGGTGTGATTCTCGGTCTGCTGCGGGCCGAGCAGAAGACCCGGCCGGGACGCTGGACGAAGGTGCAGGCCGGCATCCGGGGTGTTTCCGAGGAGACCACCACCGGTGTCAACCGGCTCTACCAGATGATGAAGGCCGGCACGCTGCCGTTTCCCGCCATCAACGTCAATGACTCGGTGACCAAGAGCAAGTTCGACAACGTCTATGGCTGCCGGCACTCCTTACCTGACGGTCTGATGCGTGCCACCGATGTCATGCTCGGCGGCAAGGTCGCGGTGGTCTGCGGCTTCGGCGAGGTGGGGAAAGGCTGTGCCCAGGCTCTCCGCGGCCAGGGATGCCGGGTCATCATCACCGAGATCGATCCGATCTGTGCGTTGCAGGCGGCGATGGAGGGCTACGAGGTCAACACGCTCGACAATGTCGTCGAGACAGCCGACCTGTTCGTCACGACCACCGGGAACTTCGACATCATCACCGCGGAGTCGATGGGACGGATGAAGGACAAGGCGATCGTCGGCAACATCGGCCACTTCGACAACGAGATCGACATGGCCGGCCTGAAGAAGGTCGATGGAATTCGCAAGATCAACATCAAGCCCCAGTACGACGAATGGGTCTTCCCAGACGGGCACAGCGTTCTGATCCTGGCAGAGGGGAGGCTCCTGAACCTGGGCTGTGCCACCGGTCATCCGAGTTTTGTCATGTCGGCGTCGTTCACCAACCAGGTCCTCGCCCAGATCGAGCTGACGCAGCGCGGCGACCAGTACGATGACGGGGTCCACGTCCTGCCCAAGCGTCTGGACGAGGAGGTCGCCCGGCTGCATCTGGATCATCTGGGCGTGACCCTCACGAATCTCACCCAGAAACAGTCGGACTACCTGGGCATCCCGGTGGACGGTCCGTACAAGCCCGACCACTACCGCTACTGACAGTCGGGTCGCGACGCGGTCGCCGGTGGCTTCCTTTCTTGACAGGAGACGGCCGGGGGCAGATCATGTCGGGACTCACCGTGGGGGTGTGAGCGGCTGGTCCGGATGAAGGACGCCTTCCGACCCAGCGGTTCGTGACGGCCTGCCACCGGCCCAGATGATACCGGCGAGGATGAGCGACGTGGATGGAGAGAGCCAGAACCGGCCCATGAGCGGTTGGTGTCGTCGTTGAAGAAGCGGCATATTCTTCGGGCCTGGCACCGTATTCTGGGCGGGTGGTCTCCGAACCTGTCGATCGAGATCACACGCGAGTGTCCCCTGTCGTGTCCCGGGTGCTATGCGTACGAACCGGGTCATCTCGGCGACGCGGGTCCGTTGCGCTCTCTGGCGGATTTCAGAGGAGAGGAACTGGTCGACGGGGTTCTCGACCTGGTGAGCCGGTACCGACCGATCCATCTGTCCCTGGTGGGTGGGGAGCCGCTCGTGTGTTACCGGGAGCTGGATCTGCTGCTGCCTCGCCTGAGCAGGCAAGGCATCGCCGTCCAGGTGGTGACCAGCGCGGTCCGCCCCATTCCCGCCCGGTGGCGCGACATCGATGGACTCAACGTGGTTGTCTCCATCGACGGGCTACAGCGTGAGCACGATGAACGGCGGGCGCCTGCCACCTACGCGCGGATCCTGAAGAATGTCGAGGGACAGTGGATGACGGTCCATTGCACCGTGACCCGTCAGATGGCAGAGCGGATGGCGTCCTTCGGGGAGTTCCTGTCCTTCTGGTCGAACCGGCCCGAGGTGAGAAAAATCTGGTTCAGCCTGTTCACCCCGCAGGTGGGAGCGGGAGGCGACGAGGTCCTGCCGGCCGCGCTCCGGGACCAGGTTCTCGAAGAACTGCGACGCCTGCGGGCGGGCCACGCGAAGCTGTTTCTTCCCGATCGCCTCATCGAAGGCTACCGTCATCCCCCATCGTCGCCTGCGGAGTGTCTCTTCGCCCGGACGACCGCGTGTTTCTCCTCGGACCTGCGCACGACGATCACGCCCTGCCAGCTTGGCGGCGTGCCGGACTGCGCACAGTGTGGTTGCCTGGCCTCGGCGGGATTGAAGTCACTGGGCGAGTACCGCCTGTTCAACGCGGTCCCCCTGAGAAAGCTCTACGCCGGATCGGAGAGAATCGGTCAGGTGCTGGCCCGGCGCCGGGAGCGAGCAGCAGCCCGGGCGAGACAACCAACCGGTGGATCGCCGTCGACGTCGGGTCTGGCAGGTGGCGGCGGAGCCGAGGGACGCCGGGCGCGACTCGGCCAGCCGGTGCGCGAGTGAGTCACGCGGCGCCGTCGCGACCGTTCGGCCGGAGCGCGGGCGAAAGAGAGGCGGTGGTCACGGCCGGGGAGCTGCACATGGGTTCTCGTCTCCTGGCGGTGGCCGTGGTGGGCGGGCTGCTCGGTGTTCCTGCCGTCAGGGCGCAGGCGCCGTCCACC
>JBHHZI010000056.1:0-18434 GCA_046757965.1 Acidobacteriota bacterium
GGTGTCGTCGTGGCGAGGTGGATCGGCGCCGGCTCTCCCGTCGATGGGGAGCACGGCCGGACCGTTCCGCGGAGCGGGTCCGGCGAGAGGTCTTACGCCCTCCGGTCCTGTGTCTGTCATGCCGCCTGCTTTCCGCTGGGAGTCCGTGGGCCCCGGGGGCCCGGTCGAGTTCCGCCTGGAAAGCGCCGATGGCGCCGTGATCTGGACGACGATCACGACGGATACCCGGGTGATCCTGCCGGCGAACATCGCCGCCCGGCTGTCTCCCGGAAACCGCTATGTCTGGCGAGTCACCGCGGTTGATGACCCGGGCTCGAGTGTCTCCGCCACCGTGGATCTGACACGGCCGCGATGACAGAATGTAAGAAATGCGTGGCTGGTGCCACGCACGGTGTGATAGACTAACCTCACGAAGCTCCGCTTGTCCGACGAGGTACATTGATGCGAACCCGACGGATGGTTCCGCTGCTCACGATCCTGGTGTTCTGCGCAGGCTGGGGAGTCCTGCCCGTCGAAGCCGGACCGCAGCTCGGTGGGGCGGAGATCGGGCTGATGCCCGGCGATGGAGGCGGATCCGGTACGGCGTCCCTGACCTTCAGCGTGGGCGGTGTGGAGCTTGTCCCAGGGGGAACAAGCCACGTCGATATCGATCTCGCCGGGTCGGCGGAGGTGGCGTCCGGATCCCTCCTGGTGCAGTTCAATCCTCCCGTGTTCGTGCAGACGCCGACTCTCGGTCTGACGGGATCTCCGAACAATTTGGTCCTCGGCATCGATCCGGTCGGCGCCGGGATCTACCGTGTCGACTTCAGCGCGCCGACAGCCCTCCTCCTGCAGACCGGCCAGTTCGTGCGCCTGACCGGGGTCGCCGAGGGCGCGCTCGCCGCCGGGTCGGCGGTGTCGGTCCAGGTGAGCGCCAGTGCCGTGCCGGCGGGAACCGATCCTGTCGAGGTGAACAGTTTCGGCGCGAGCCTGACCGTGTCAACTCCCGCCGACGCCCTGCAGCTGCGGGTGAGCAACGGCAAGGATCTCGTGCCGGGCAGCATCGTGCTGGTCGAGATCCGGACCTACAACCCGAAACCGATCTCCGAGGGGCAGGTCTGCTTCCAGTTCTCCACGGCATTCTTCTCCTCGGTGAGCAGTGTCCAGGTCTTCGCCGCCGAACCGGATGTCAGCTTCACCTCCGACACGACGACACCGGGGGTGGTGGCCATCCAGTTCAGCTCGCCCACCGCGTCCGTCAATCGTCTGGACGGGTCGATGATCCTGGTCGAGATGATCGTGTCGCCGACCGTTCCCCCGGGTGCGTCGACCACGATCATCGTTGATGCAGCCCAGAGTTCTCTTCTGGACGATGCCGGCGCATCGCTCGCGATCTCCTCTCGCAGCGGGACCTTCACGGTCCTGAAGTAAGACTCCGCCGCAGGGCGACGCCTCCGAGACCGGCGGCGATGACCAGGCCCGCCGCCCCCAGCCACCAGAATCCGCGAGACCGGCTCGACGCCCGAGTCAGGCGCCAGCTTCCATCGCCGATCACGACCCACCCGGCCCAGTTCTCGGGACGGGCCAGCGCGCCGGTGGCGTTCATCAGCGTCCGCTTCGCCGCGCGCAGACTACCGGCAACATCCAGGCCCTGGCCGAGCCGGTAGTAGAACTGTTCCACGAAGGCGCGGGCGGCCAGGTCGTTCACATCCCAGAGGCTGGCGATGACGGTGCGGCTGCCGGACTCCACCAGGGCGTTGGCCAGACTCTCCAGTCCCTCGCCGGGCAACGTCTCACCGGTGGCGCCGGAGCAGGCCGACAGGACAGTCAACCGGGTGTCCATGTCGAGATCGAGCAGTTCCGGCAGGGAAAGAAAGCCGTCATCGGACGGGTCATCGGCCGCGTCGCCAGGCGCGATCTCCGACCGGGCCAGAACGATCCCGGTCCGCCCCGCATCCAGGACATCCAGGGTCGCATGCGTTGCCACATGGAGGATGGAGAGCGGCGCGGCGATGCTCTTCCGGAACTGTGCCTCGGTGGCCGCGGCTGGATCGGCCTGGACGGAGCGTGGCCCGGTCACCTTGCGCAGGGCCGCTGCCTCGGCCGCGGCCTCGGGGAGTGCAGGCAGCAAGCGGCGCCGGCCTGAGGTGTCATCGCTGGCCGGTGCCGGCGGTGGGCCGAAGAAGGCCGCCGGCCGGCTCGCCGGTGGCTGTCCGGCGATTGCGGCATAGGCCACCGACGGAACCAGACTGACCGTGTAGCGCTGCAGCAATCGCTCGCCGCCCGATCTATTCGCCGGATCCCGGGGCAACGGGAGCGCGTCGAGGGGGATCCTCCAGAGTTGTGTGTCGGCAACCAAGCGGAGTCGACGGGTCGTGACGGGCAACCGGTCCAGAACCGGTTCGAGCACGGCGGTTGCCAGGCGGACCCCGGCGTCTCGTTCGGCCGCCGCGTCGTCGTTGACGAGGGCCTGGCGCCATGCGAGCGAGAGCCGGGTGATCCGATCTTCGTCGGGCAGTGACACGCTGCCCGACCGTGTGCCGGCCAGCCAGAACGCACGCGAGTGATCGGCGTGAACGAAGTAGGCGATCCACGCCTCTCCGGCCGGTGTGCCGGCGGGAATCACCGGGTCGTGAGACGCCCGCCACTCGGCCTCCGTCCGGCGCCATGGCCCGGCATCCGCCGCGACGCCGCGATACAGATCGGTGGCCTGCCGGGAGAGGCGCGAGAGGGTCGCCATCGTCTCGACTTTCTCTTCCCAGGCGCCGGGCCCGCGCGCACCCCGGGCGAGAAGCAGCCGGGCCCGGGCCCGTTCTGTGGCCAGCAACCCGTCTCGCACTCCCGCATCGGTGCCGCTCTGTGCCGACAAGTCCGCATAGATGGCGAAGACATCCAGACGATCGGCCAGCAGGCGGCGCGGCGCGAAACGTGGGATGAGGTTGTTCCGCGTGCCTTCCACCAGGGCGGCAGCGGTGCGGACGGCGCGCAACGCCAGATCCCGATCACGGCGGGCGAGCAGCACCTGCGCCATGCCCATGTGAGCTTCCCAGGCTGGTTCCAGCGCGGCACTCTCGGCCACGTCGTCGAGGACCCGCAAGAAGGCGGCGGCGGCTTCCTCGGGTTGCTCGAGGTCGAGATCGAGTCGTCCCAGTGCGTTCTCCAGGCGCATGGTCTCGTATCGATCGCCTGCCTCACGGGCCAGGGGGATGGCTTCATCCAGCAACCGGCGCGCCTCGTCGAGCCGCCCCAGATTCCGGTGCAGGACCAGGGCGATGTTCGAGAGCAGATTCGCGCGGCGGGCGGCGGTGCCAGGCGCCGTGCCCAGGATGGCCCGGGCGCGTTCCAGTTTCGCCAGGGCGCCGTCGGCGTTGCCGAGATTGCGCAGGATGGTGGCGGCGTTGATGAGCACCGGCACGACGTTGGCGTCCCGTTCGAGGATCGCCTCGATGGTCTCGTAGTCGTGCAGCGCCCGGCGGTACTCGCCGATCCGCTCGAACAGAACGCCACGATTGTTGAGCAGGATGATGCGCTGATGGGGGACCCAGGAGGCCGAGGGGATGCTGTCTGCGACATTCAACCCCGCTTCCAGCTCGGCGAGGGCGTCTCCGTACCGGCCGGCGCCCAGTTGGAGCACGGCGAGGTTGATGCGGGTGACGACCTGGTCGTGGGCATTGTCTGCCAGACGGGAGTCGTGAAGCGCGGCGAGCAGCAATCGCTCCGCCTCGGTGGACCGTGCAAGACCGAGCAGGGCCCGGGCCGCGTTGGTGCGGCTGCGTCCCGCGCGCAGGCGGTCACCGATGGCCAGGCGCAGGCTCACCGCTTCCCGGGCGCTGGCCAGCGCCGCGGCATCATCGCCCTGCGCATGCTCGATGACCGAACGGTTGTTCAGGCAGATGGCCGCGCCGGCGGCATCGTGTTGCGCGCGAAAGCCGTCCAGCGCCCGGTCATAGAGGTCGGCGGCCTCATCGAGCTGCCCCGCGCCGTGTGCGGCGCGCGCCTGCTCCAGGAGATCGGTGGCGGTGGCGGCATCCGCCGGGCCCGATCGGTTGCCCGGCGCGGCCGGCGTCCTCTCCGGCGAGCCGGCGGGTTCGCCGGCAGCCCCGAGGTGCGCGGCTCGGTCGCCCAGGATCGGGAGACCGACCAGCAGGATCGACAGCAGGAAGACCTTCTGGCCGGTCCGCCCGGCCCGGTGCCGCCGTGCCGGTGAGCGGCTCACGGGCGTTCCTCTTTCTCGGTGGCGGGATCGGGCTGGTTCCATCACCTCAGTCTACCCGGCCGGCGGGTGGCGCGAGGTCTCCCGGTCTGGCCCGGCCGGCTCAGCCGGCGGTCTCACCGCCACGATCCGGCAGGCCATGGCGCCGGCGCAGGGCCTCGACGCGGGTGGCGAGATGTTGCCGGTAATCGGCGCCGAGATAGGCTCGGTGGGCGAAGGCCTTGCGGTACCGGGGCAGGAGATCGGGGAACTCCCGCTCGATGAACGCGAACAGGACAGGCCGGGTCGTGTCGCGCACGAACAGGGAACCGGTGCAGACGAAGGCGGCCTGTGCCGTCCGTGCGGCGGAGAACAGTTCGTCCAGAGGCATGAGACCGTCGGTGATGCCGGGCAGGATCGGCATGGCGAAGATGCCGGCGGGCACGCCGGCCGCACCCAGACTGGACACGGCTGCCAGGCGCAGATCGGGGCGGGGTGCGCGAGGCTCGAGGCGCCGGGCCAGGTCGATGTCGACGGTCACGACGGTCATGTTGACCGCGAACTCATGGCGTGCCGCCAGTTGCTGGAGCAGGTCGAGGTCGCGCAGAATGAGGTCGGATTTCGTGGTGAGTGTCAGACGCAGCCCCTCCGCCGCGGCGAGGACCTCCAGCAGGCGACGGGTGAGACCGATCCGACGCTCGGCCGGCTGGTACGGATCCGTGACCGTGCCGATGGCGATGCGCCGTCCTGTGAACCGACCCCTCGCCAGCTCGCGCTCCAGATGGGACGGCATGTCTGCCTTGGCGAACAGTTCCGTCTCGAAGCCGGCGCCCGTGTCCAGCCCGAGCCAGTCGTGGGTGTAGCGCGCGTAGCAGTACACACAGCCGAACTCGCAGCCGCGATACGGATTGAGTGTGTAGTCGAACGGCATGCGGGTGGTGGGGCAGCGGTTGAGCGCGGAGCGGGAGGCCAGGTGGCGCACCCGGACCGCGCGGCGCTCCTGGACGGTCTTTGCACGGCGTGCCATGGCGACCAGACCGACCGGTGTGGCGCCGTCGCCGAGGCCCGGCAGGCGGCGCGGCACGGCGCGGGCGGCGGCGCGAGACGACATGGGTTCCTTATAGGGGAAAGTCGGGAGAAAGTCAAGACGCGGGCCGGCGGGCGCAGATGATGAGGGTCTGTCCCAGACCCAGTGCACTCAGGCCCGCACTGAGCCACCGCTTGGCGCGGATCAGCCCCGGCAGGGAGTGCCCGCGGGCCGTGTACCAGGCGTCGATCCTCCGGCTGGCGGCGCTGTCCGTTACCGCGGTCTGGAAGAAGCGGGCCCCGAGGCCGCGGCTCCGCACCCGGATGGCGGTCAGGCCCGCGGTCCGGGCCAGACGCCGCAGGGTGGCCGGCGAGAAGTAGTTGAGGTGAACCACGGGATCGTAGTTGTACCAGTTGGCCTTCGCCAGCCGGGCGGCGAGGCTGCGTCCGTTGCACACGTTGGCGTAGAGCAGGCCGCCGGGACGCAGCACCCGCCGGACCTCGGTGAGCAGTCGCACAGGGTCCTCGCTGTGCTCCAGAAAAGATTGCACGGTCACGATGTCGAAGGCCGCGTCCGGGTAGTGGGTGTCCTCCAGCCGGCCCGTCCGGATCGGCAGGCCGAGAATATCCCGGCCGTGAGCAGCCGCTGGAGCCGAGATCTCGATGCCCTCGGTCTCCCACCCGCGCTCCCGGGCCAGGGCGATGAACGTGCCCTCGGAACAGGCCACATCGAGAAGGCGACGGGGAGTGTCCTCGCCGGACGGCTCTCGACAGGCGGCCTCGATGGCATCGAGAGTCTCGGCGAAGTACGCCCGGCGGGCCGCCAACTGGGGGCCGCGCAGATCCACGTACAGGTCGTGCGCCGCGTAGTGATGCGCCAGCAGATCCGGCCGCAGTCGCGGGTTGACGTGGTCCAGGCCGCAACCCGAGCAGCGGTTCACCGCGAACGATAGCTCCCTTGTCTTGACCTGGTTCCAGAAATGTCCGGTCTTGCGGAACAGCTCGCGATGTCGGTCCGAGCCACAGAGGGGGCACGGCACGGCGACCAGCAGGTCCTCCTGGCCATCGGCGTCGCCGGCGGCCAGGTCTTCCGTCACCGGCGCTGACGGGGCCGCTTCATGCGTGGGCGGGTCCAGCGATGGGGGCATCATCGAAACATCGAACTCCAGACCGCGTGGGTGGACCGGGCCAACCGTCGTGGGTGGGGCCCTCCCTGCCAATATAGTGCCGCGCCATCGCCGATGCGCGCCGGCCCCCGGCGATCGTGGAAAGCCGCGTCCGTCTTGCCCTGGAGCGACGACCGTGCGATGATCCCCGCACCGGGAGGGTGCCCGGTGAGTTGGCCGAAATGCCGGTAGGGAGTCGCGCTTGGACCTGGGAATCGCGGGCAAGCTGGCCCTGGTGGGGGGGGCGTCGAAGGGCCTGGGCCGGGCCTGCGCTCATGAGCTGGCCGCGGAAGGCGCCCGGGTTTCTCTCTGCTCGCGTGATGGGCGCGCCGCCGAGGAAACCGCCGCGAAGATTGCGGCGGCCACCCGCAGCGAGGTGGCGGGGTTCGCGTGTGACCTGGCCCGTGACGGTGCGGCGGCCGCCTGGGTGGCCGCCAGCCGCGAGCGATTCGGTCCGGTGTCCATCCTGGTGCACAATGCCGGGGGCCCGCCGCCGGGTGACTTCGACGATCTGGACGACACCGCATGGACAGCCGCCGTGCAGCTCGTCCTGCTGTCGGCCGTCCGTCTGTTCCGTGCGGTCCTGCCGGACATGCGTGAGGCCGGCTGGGGCCGGATCGTGGCCATCGAGTCGATCTCGGTCAAGGAGCCGATCGAGGGCCTGCTCCTCTCCAATGCTCTGCGCCCGGGAGTCGTGGCGGTGTGCAAGTCCCTGGCCCGGCAGGTCGCCCGGGAAGGCATCGTGGTGAACTGCGTGGCACCGGGATTTCATCACACGGACCGCACGCGTCAACTCGGCGAGGTTCGTGCTCGCCAGGCCGGCATCACCCTCGAGGAATACCAGCGCCGGGCGGTGGAGTCTTTTCCGCGGGGACGTCCAGGCGAGCCGGGCGAACTGGCCGCCGGCGTGGCGTTCCTCTGCTCGACGCGTGCCGCCAACATCAACGGCGCGCTGCTCTCGGTGGATGGCGGCGCCAGCAGGGGGTTATTCTAGCAGACGGAACCAGCACAGTGAAACGGGGGTGTCATGAACCGTGAAGATCTCCACCGCTTGCAAGCTTACCGGGGTTTCCCGGCCCTCTCCCTTCGTGTTCCGACACATCGCAAACTGCCCCGGGTTCTGCAGGACCCCACCCGTGTGAAGAACGCCGTTCGCGAGGCGGAGAAGGCACTTCTCGCCCAGGATGTTGCAACGCCGGTGGTTCGCACCTACATGGAACAGCTCGAACGATTGCAGCGTGACCTCGACTACCGGCATCTCGATCGCGGACTGGTCGTCTTCGTCGGCACGGACATCTTCGAATGGCATTTCTTGCCCCACCGGGTGGAGCCGGCAGTGGTCGTCGACGAGAACTTCCTCACCCGGGATCTGGTCCGGGCGATCAATCGCCGGGCGAGCTTCGATCTGCTGGTGCTATCGGAGAAGGCGACGCGCTTTTTCCGGGGTCTCGGTCGCCAGATCACCGAGGAGAGAAGAGGTGCCTTTCCCATGTCCGGCGAGTCCGGTGCCACGGATCCGGCCCCGGGGGGGTTCAGCAAGGGCGTGGACCCGAAAGGGCACCGGAACGATCGCCTCAGGGTGTTCATGCGTCGCGTGTCCCAGGAGGTTCAGGTCCGTCGGGCTCGGAGCCCGCGGCCGCTGTTCCTGGCAGGTGTCGAGCGGCTCCGGTCGATGTACCAGGACACGTCCGGCACCAACCATGTGGCGGGACAGATCGAGGGCAGCTTCGAGCAGGCCACGCTGCCGGATCTGAATGACTCGGTTCACCCGGCGGTGGAGGCATGGCTGCGCCGCCGCCGCCAGGAAGTTCTCGATCGGTTTGACGAGGTGAAGGGCACGCGCCACGGCCTGGTCGGCCTCGAGGAGATCGGCAAGGCGGCGACGTTCGGTCGCATCGGCACCCTGCTGGTGGAGGATCCGTACTCGGTGCCTGGCAGGTTCAACCGGCGAACCGGCGAGATCGTGGCCCAGGCGGAGGGCAGCCGGGCCGACGGCCCGGCGGATGTGGTGGATGAGATCGTGGAGACGGTGGTGGAGAAAGGGGGTGACGTGGTGTTTTACCGGGATGGCCGCCTTGCCCAGGCCACCGCCCCGCCGATGGGCGCCATTCTCAGGTTCTAGCCCGGCCGCCGCACCATCGCTTCCGTCCACCTGGCATTGACCCGCGCTGGGTCCTGTCGCCCGGGACCTGGGATGATCCCGCGCCGAACCGAGACCTGCCCGCCGGCGCCCTGGCGGTGTCTCCTGGCACAACTCGACCCGGCAACCCCGCGGACGGTGAAGGGGCGCACCGGGTGAGGCTCACCAGACCCACCGCTGGGAATTCTCACACATCCGACCCTTCCGGATGGAGGTCAGCCGGCGTCGTCGAGGCCGTGCGTTGCTCCTCCTTCTCCTCCTCCGGAAACGATCGATCCTGGTCTGCTGTCAACGGGTTACGTCGTGTCGGGGCGCAGCCGGGCGAGGGCGGATTCTTCACTCCCCCGGGCTGGCACTGTTGTTGCTCTACCCCACGATCCCGCAACGAGACCGCGGGGGTGACAGGAAGAGGTCCAGCATGTACTGTGGCGCGAAAAAAGTCCATGCTCACGGGGGGCAAGGACAGGTCGATGCTGGATGACAGCAGGAAGGCGACTTGCCGGGAGGACTCGATGATGAATCCGAAGCAGCAGTTCGCTGGCTTGAAAACGGTCGTGGCGCTGGGTGTCGTGATCGGTGCCGGCCTGATCGTGTCGGAAGCCCGGGCGATGCCGAATTTCGCCCGCAAGTACGACTTCAAGTGCTCGGCGTGCCACACCATCGTGCCTCGGCTGAACCAGGCAGGCTACGAGTTCCGTCGGGCAGGTTTCCGCCTTCCCGATGAGATCGGAGAACTTCAGGAGTCCGACGAGAATCGGGGCAATCCGCAATTCGAGTTTGCCGACACCTTCAGCGCGCGCATCCAGATCAACGGATCCTGGTTGAACCGCGACCATACAGATGCCATGGGGGCGTACGACCCGATGGGCGGCAGCCTGGTCAAGAACAACATCGAGTTCAAGGAGTTCACCCTCTATCCCCTCACCGGCGCGTTCCTGAAGAACTGGGCCGCCGAGTCCGAGATCAGCGGTGGGACCGACGAGATCGAGGTGGAGAACGCCTACGTTCGCTACGTCGCGGGACAGTCGACGCGTTTCTGGCAGGCGCGGGCCGGCATCTTCCATCCGTTCGAGGGCTACGGCGCCTCGGATCGGCCCATCGCGATCTCCCGTCCGCTGATCCAGACGGTCGGGACCGTCAACGCGAATGGTGACCCCAACGGCTGGCATCCCTGGGGCTTCGACCAGAGCGGCGTCGAGGGAGGGGCGACCTTCGGGGGAACCTCGTTCTCGGTGGCCGTCTTCAACGGACTGATCGAGAACGCGGATGATCCCGCCCAGGGTGGCAAGCTGAAGAAGGCCACCGGCAGCCCGACGGAGAACAACAAGGACTTCCAGTTCTTCTTCAACCAGTTCTTCGGCGATTCGGAGGCCGGGGTCTCTGCCTACTACTACGAGGGACGCATCTCGCTCGGTGATCCCATGCTGTTTGAGGACCGGTTCCGGCGGGCTGCCGTGTATGGCACGCTTCCCGTCGGCAAGGCGTTGTTGCTTGGCGCCTACAGCTGGGGGGAGGATCGCGATGCGTTCACGCGGACGACGGCCGAGAACGAGGGGTGGTTCCTCGAGGTGGATGGCTACCTGAGCGAGACCCTCGGCGTCGGCGTGCGCTACGACATGTTCGACCCGTCCGATCTAATCGACAGCAACGACGTGACGGCCATCTCCGCGTTCATCAACATGCCTGCCAACAACGGGTTGCAGTGGATCGCGGAGTACAAGCACAGGACCACCGAGCACATGACCGGCCCCGACCAGGACGAGGACAGCGTGAACGTTCGGGCCATCTACATCTGGTAGCGCCCTGGCAAGCCGGTGGGCCGGGAGACCGGCCCACCGGCCTTGCTGTGGGGCAGTGCCGGAACGGCGAGACGGGCGTGCCCGCCCGCCGCGACCGTTTCCGGGGGGCCGTACCGCATCAGACCGTCCATCCCGGCGGGAACAGGGCGGCCAGCCGGCCCGTTATACTGGTACCGGCGCCGGACGGTCGGCGCAAGCTGCCGGCCGGGCAACCCATCTCATGCGTTTTCTCACCGTCATCGTTCCCTGCCTGGATGAGCAGGTCCATCTGGCGTCTCTCCTGCCGGAGCTGGCGCGGTCGGGAGCCCGGGTCATCGTGGTGGATGGGGGGAGTTCCGACGAGAGCGTGGCCCTGGCGCGGTCGGTGCGCGGTATCGAGGTGATCGAGTCGACCCCCCCCCGGGCGGCACAGATGAACGAGGGGGCTGCCCGGGCGGGAAGTCCGGCCCTGATGTTTCTGCATGCCGACGCGGTGCCGCCACCGGATTTCGCCGCGCAGGTTGAAACGACCCTGGCCGATCCGGAGGTGGCGGGCGGTGCCTTCGCCCTGGGTATTGATGCCCCCGGAGTGGCCGCCTGGGTCGTTTCTCGCGGGGCCACGCTCCGCAGCCGGATCACCCGGACGCCGTACGGCGACCAGGGTATCTTCGTCCGGCAGTCGGTCTTTGCCGCCCTCGGCGGCTTTGCCCCGTGGCCGTTCATGGAGGACCTCGAGTTCACCCACCGGCTGAAGCGCGCCGGCCGGATTCGCCTTCTCCCGGAGCGAGTCACCGTGTCCGCCCGCCGGTGGCGGGCCCAGGGATACGCGCGCACGACGCTGCACAACACCATCCTGGCGGCCTGCTTCTACCTCGGCATCGAGCCGTTGCGCTTCGCCCGCTGGGTGGAGCCGGTGCGCGAAGGCGCCGGCCGGAGCTGATCAGTCGCCGGAATTCGTGGCCTGTGCTTCCAGCCAGCGTTCCGCGTCGATGGCGGCCATGCACCCGCTGCCGGCTGCCGTGACCGCCTGCCGGTAGATGTGGTCCTGCACGTCGCCGGCGGCGAAGACGCCCTCGACGCTGGTCCGCGTCGACCCCTTCTCGGTGACGATGTAACCGTTCTCCATGTCGATCTGGCCGGCGAACAGGTCGGTGTTCGGCTTGTGACCGATGGCGATGAACAGGGCACCGCACGCATGTTCGGATTCCTCGCCGCCTTGCGTGCTGCGGATCTGCACGCCCCGCACCTTGCCGTCCTCGGTGCCGAGGACCTCGGTGACCTCCGAGTTCCACAGCATCTCGATCTTCGGATTGGCGAACGCCTTCTGCTGCATGATCTTCGAGGCGCGCAGTTCATCCCGCCGGTGCACCACGACGACCTTCGAGCCGAAGCGAGTCAGGAACGTGGCTTCCTCGATGGCGGTGTCGCCGCCTCCGACCACGTAGATCACCTGGTCGCGGAAGAAGAAGCCGTCACAGGTGGCACACATCGACACTCCGTGGCCGAGATACTTCTGTTCCGAGGGAAGCCCGAGCTGTCGGGCCGTGGCGCCCGTGGAGATGACGAGACTGCGGGCGCGATAGCAGGAGGCGCCAACCCAGGCCGAGAACGGCCGGGAGGACAGGTCGACGCGGGTGACATCCTGGCTGACGAACCGCGTGCCGAACCGCTCGGCCTGGCGGCGCCAAATCTCCATCAACTCCGGACCCTGGATACCGTCCGGAAAGCCGGGGTAGTTCTCCACGTCCGTGGTGATGGTGAGCTGTCCTCCCGCCTGGACGCCCTCGATGCAGACCGGCGACAGATTCGCACGGGCCGCATAGATGGCGGTGGTGAGCCCGGCCGGACCGGAGCCGACGATCAGGACGTCGTGAACCCGATCGGTGAGATCCGACGTCTCGCCGCCGGCCCGCTTCGCCGGGTCTTCCGCCGGTCCGTCTGGATCGGATGACGTGCCGGCCAGGACGCCATGGGCGGCCAGGAGCGGGTCGAGCTTGCCGGCCTTGTTCATGGCGATGAGGTCGTCACACCCGCCGACGTGCGTGTCGCCGATGAAGATCTGGGGCACGGTGGTCCGGCCCGAGCGCTGGATCATCCTGTCGAGCTGTGCCATGTCCTCGGTCACATCGATCTCGTCATACTTCACGCCCTTCTCGTCGAGCAGGCGCTTCGCCCAGTCGCAGTACGGGCACCAGTCCTTGCTGTAGACAACCACTTCTGTCATGGTCGATTCCCTCTCGGCGTGTATCTGGTGCCCGGTCTCGGCGGGCCATTCCGGCACCGCTCGCCTCGGGACAACTCGGAACGGGGTGGTCAAGATAGCCGCCGAGCGTATCCAAGCCCCGGGTCAGGGTCAAGCACGGCCGGCTGGATCGAACAGGGCCACTCCGGACCCCGGCGCGCCGGACGGCGGGTCACCCACTGGAGTTGGATGCCGCCCCGGGAGCAGAGGTTACACGGGCGTTTCCGTGGCGCATGGACGGCGCGGCCACGGCGATGTCAGCGGCAAGCGAGATCGGTGCGCACCCGCAGGAATCCGAGAATGTCGTCTCGGGACACCATCCCGGTGAGCCGTCCGTGGTCCACCACGGGCATGCGTTGCCGTCCGGAGCGGAGCAGTCGCTCGAGCACCGAGGTCATCGGCGCCTGGGCCTCGGCGGTGTCGATCTCGGCGACGGGTGTCATGCACTCCCCGACCGTGTGCACGCGGCGGGCGGCCGCCGGCACGCGCGCCACGTCGGCCACCGCCAGCATGCCGATCAGGCGCCCATCGACGGCAACTGCATACTCCTGGAACGGCCGCGCGAGAAAAAGCCGGTTCACCGCCTGTTCGAGGGAGTCCTCCGGTGCCAGGGCGAGAACCGGGTGGGTCATGATGCGCGACACCGGTTCGTCGGCCAGAGCCTGGCCGACCCGCGCCCGCTGTGCGCTGGCCGCAGCCGCCTGTCGGAGGAAAAAGCCGATGAGCACCCACCAGAGACCGCCCATCTGGCCGGCGAGCACGGCCAGCGACAGGCCGAGGGCCATGAGCGTGTATGCCAGCACCTTGCCCACCGCCGCAGCCGCCACCGTGGCCGCATGGAACGAGTTCCTGGCCGACCACAGGGCGGCTCGCAGGACGCGGCCCCCGTCGAGGGGGAAGGCCGGGACGAGATTGAAGACGCCGAGCGCGATGTTGATGAAGGCCAGATACCCCAGCAGGGCGGACAGACCGGCAGAGTCCAGCGGCAGTGTGATGGCGAAGGCGGCGGTGAAGAGTCCGCCGAGGACAAACGATGTCAGCGGGCCGACGATGGCGATCTGGAACTCATCGAGGGGACGGTCCGGTTCCCGGTCGAGCTGGCTGACGCCTCCGAACATGAACAGCGTGATGCGCGCCACCGGAATGCCCTTGGCCCGTGCGACGAGCGAGTGTGAGAGCTCGTGAACGACCACGGAGACGAACAGCATCAGCGCGGCAGTCCCCGACAGCAGCCAGATGACGAGGGCGGGGCTGTCCGCCATCTGGGCCCGGAACCAGCCGGTCACGGTTCCCGCCACCAAGAAGAAGATGATGAACCAGGAGAGGTCGACGTGGATGGGAATCCCGGCGACGGAGAACAGCCGAAACCCTCCGCCTGCCCGGCGCGTGGAGCCGGACGCCATGCGTGGAGCCGCCATGTTGCGCGCGGTCAGGTGCCGCTGCGCCCTCGGCCTACGCGGTCCGGGTCGCGGGTGTCGACCACGCGTCGCTCCAGACGCCCTTCGAACGCAGGACCGGAACGAACCGAGGATCGGGGTAGACCGCGCCACCGACGTGCCGGAGGATCCCCTCGCCGGCCAGCACCGCATCGCGGCGAGCCGATGACGCGGCACGTGAGAGCAGGCCATTGAGCGGCAGAGAGGAGAGGTGCCCGTTCTTCTCCCGCACCTGCCACCAGTCCTTGCCCTTGGCGTAGAAGGCGAAGCCGGGCATCGGGGTGTCGTCGAGAAGCGAGGAGCCGATCAGCTCATCACAGCGGCAGGCGGTGGCGGCGCGGAAGAGAAACCGCCGGGCCTCGTCCGGGCCCTTCTTGCGAGCAGCCAGGAAACCGCTGCGGGAGAAACCGCATGTCGCCGCCTTGCCGGCGATCTTCTTCCACGCCCGGTCGATTGCCAGCCCCCACCCGGAGCGCGTCGGACGATTGGCCAGTGCCTCGGCCATCAGTTCCATGGCCTCGGCGACCCGGGGAGGGTCGGACTCGACCATGGCGGAGACCCGGCCATGAATGGTGGCGGAACGAGCCAGCACGTTGAACTCGTGCCGGGCCCAGATGTGCTCGATCAGGCTATCCTGTCGCATCTGTTCCCCTCGTCAGGACGGTACGCGGTTATAGACCCACGCAAGAAAGGCGCCGAACGGAAAACCAGCAGCGCAGCCCCACACTCCTCCAATGACGGCAGCAAACGGCCGGGCACCGTATCCCCGGAAGAGAGAACCCATGGTGTCCACCAGGGGTTCTCCGATCCCCGTCAACCATGCCAGGCAACCAGTCGCGACCAGCCCGAGCCCGAATGTCACCCCGAACGCCGCTCCGAAACGGAAGAGACTCAATCTGTTCATGAGTGCAGGAGTTGCGTGGGCGGTCCGTGGCGCGGTGGATGCAACATTCGCCGGACACGATCTTAGCACAGGGCTCGTGCTCTTCAGCGTTTTTTCGGCAGGGCGAATCGGGGCCGGCGCGGGACCGGCCAGGCCCGCGGACACGAGGGAACGCAGACGCGGGCCGGTGAATCACGACCCGGTGAGGAACTCCGCGACACGGCCGAGATCGACGTTGCCGCCGGACACGATGGCGGCGACACGAACGGAGTCGCCCAGCCCGCCGATGCGTCCCGCGAGCAGGGCGGCCGTGGCGGCGGCGCCGGCCGGCTCGGCCAGGATCTTGCATCGCTCCATCAACAACCGCATGGCAGTGAGCAGTTCCTCGTCATCGACCAGAACGAGGTCATCGAGAAGCGCCCGGCAGTGGGCGAGGGTCAGCTCTCCGGCGAATGGCGCGGACAGGCCGTCGGCGATGGTGTCGAGCCGGTCGAGCTTCTCCGGCTTCCCCGACGCCAGCGACCGGTGCATGGCATCCGCACCATGAGGCTCGACGCCGATGACCCGACAGGATGGTGAGATGGCCTTGACCGCCGCCGCCACGCCCGACGCCAGGCCTCCGCCGCCCACCGGCACCACCATGACGTCCGTGTCCGGCAGGTCCTCGATCAGTTCCAGACCCGTGGTGCCCTGGCCGGCGATGATCAGCGGATGGTCGAATGGATGGATGAAGACCATCCGGCGCTCCGCCTCGATCTGGCGCACGCGGGGAAAGATCGTCGTCAGATCGCCGTGCAGGACGACCTCGGCGCCGTAGGCGCGCGTGGCCTCGACCTTGGAGCGTACCGCGTTCTCGGGCATCACCACGAGACACGGGGTCCGGGCAAGCCGGGCAGCGAGGGCGACGCCCTGGGCGTGGTTGCCGGCCGACACGGTGCAGACGCCGCGCCGGCGCTCGTCGTCCGTGAGCACCGAGAGCCGGTTCAGCGCTCCCCGGATCTTGAACGCCCCGGTCTTCTGGAACAATTCGAGCTTCAGTGACAGCCGGCAGCCGGCAAGGTGTCCGATACCCGAGGCGGACGCCATCGGGGTCCGGTGAATCTGGCCGGCAACCACATCCCGGGCCCGGTGAATGGCCGCCAGATCAACGAGGGAGAGATCCATCATGAGCCGCCCGGAGTCTACCACGGGACCGTGGCCGGGTCCGGTCTGCGATGACGAGATGGTGATTGCTCCCTCGTGGGCCCGAATCTAGATTGATCGCAGACATGGCCGCCATTCTCCGGAGGTCGGGATGCGGGGATATCGAGATCCTTTGAAGGCCGCGTTCTTCGGCACGGCGGTGCCGGGAGCCGGCCACATCTATGCCGGCGAGCCCTCCCGGGGCCTGACGTTCTTTCTCGGCGCGGCGGTGGGCCTGTTCCTCTTCATCGTGCCGGGCGTGGTCATCTGGCTGGCGTCGATCTGCGACGCGGTGCTCGCGGCCCGGCGCCGCAACGCCTCGGCTCTGCCCCTCGACCTGGTCGGTAGACCGTCCCCGGTCGTGTTCGCCGCGGTCGCCATCAGCGATGGTCCGGCGTCGCCTTCCGTCGACTCCTCGTCGGCTCCGGGGCTGGACTTGCCCCGGTCGACGGCCCCATAGAGAGGATCCGACGGGTCACTTCCGGATCGTCGGGCAGGAGACCGACGCTCACCAGGCGCGGGACCAGCAGCTGCCAGGACGGGTTGAGAAGAAAACTGCGCCGGAACACCGGCATGGCATCGTCGACTCGATCGATGGTCGCCAGCGCGGCCGCGTGCCAGAAGATGAACTCGTCATTGTCCGGAAACAGCCTCTCGGCGGCGGCGTATGACTGGAGCGCCTCGTCGTATCTCTTCGCGGCGATGTGCTCGTCGCCATCGTTCATTAGCCCATAGGCCCGCGACAGGCTCACCAGCCGCCGCAGTTCCTGAACCGGCCTGGGGTTGTCCTCGATCCGGAGGTCGAGCACGCGGTCCAGGTATGGTTTGCCGGTGGGCTGTCCGCGGACCACGAGGAT
This sequence comes from Acidobacteriota bacterium, assembly GCA_046757965.1. Taxonomy (GTDB): domain Bacteria; phylum Acidobacteriota; class Polarisedimenticolia; order SMYD01; family SMYD01; genus JBHHZI01. The sequence continues at coordinate 16,882 of JBHHZI010000056.1, forward strand.
CGCCGCCGACTGTCTGCCCCGGATGTCGCCTCCGGCTTCCTGCGCTGCTTCCAGAGCTGCGAGCAGTCGGTCGGCCAGATCGCCGGTCTCCGTCTCGTAGGCACGGGCCATGGCCGGCCAGACGCCGGCATCGAGCATCAGGTTGGCCTGCACCGAGTAGCCCTCGCCGAGGTGATGGCCGGCTGCCGGAATGCACAGCTTGCCGGTGTGGGCAGCCACATTTCCCCGTGCGTCGACCATGGCGACCTGGCGGACGTCGGGCGTGGGGTCCTTCTCGATCAGCTGCCGCAACGCCTCGGGAGCCGTGGCACCCTTCTTCATCAGTGCCAGGCCGTCAGGGCCGTACGCCGGCTCGACGAATGACTGGGTGGCGACGGCGCCGACCCCGGCCTGGGCCCACGTGACGAGACTGCCCACCGAGAACCAGTGGGACTGCACCGCCACTCCCAGTTCGCCGGTCTTCGGATCGCGTGCCACGATCGAGAACGTGTGAGCCAGCGCTCCAGCCGGCCGCCGGGAACGCACATCGGCGTGCTCTGCCGTCCCGGCGATGGATCCGGTGGCCGTCTCCTCCGGCCCGCGGGCGCCTGCCGTCCGGGCCGGCCCGGATCCGGCGATGGCGGAGCCGACCCCTGCCACCAGCATGGCCGCAAGGGCCGCAACCACCACGGCGTGGGACCGGATGCCGGCTCCGGTCGGAGGCAATTCTCTTCTCACCTGGGTCACGAGTTCTCTCCTGTGTCCACGAGTGTGCCGTGGGTCATCGATCGCTGCGTCTGTCGAGCGGTTCGCGGTCAAGCGGGTCGTCACCGGTGATGCGGGCGGGCGTGATCACGACGAGACGTCTTCCGGGTCCGCGGGCAGTGCCGTTCCGTCCAGGCTGAGCGCGCCCGGCCCGTGAGCCATCAGCAGCAGGCCGCCTCCGACGAGGGCCAGGTTCTTCAGCACCTGGACGATCTGGCCGGGGTCGTCCAGCGGCCTGTGCATGGCGAATGTCACCGGGAGCAGGGTCAGGACCAGGATGGCGGCGCCGAGCCGGGTGCGCCAGCCGAACAGCACCAGCAGCCCGCCCGCGAGGAACAGGAAGCCGGCCATTCCCACCGCCAGGCGCGCCACTGGCACGCCCTTGTCCGCTGCCATGAGTGCCATGCCGTCCAGGTCGAGAAAATGGTCCATGCCGCTGACGATGAAGATCAGCGCGTAGAAGATGCGACCGGCCAGCGCCGGGTAGCGCGAATCGACGACACTCATGGCACGTATCTTACCGCGTTGCTTCCACTCGTCAGCCCGCCTATCGTGCTCCCCGGTTCCGGAGAGCATCCACGGAGATGATGTGACCGATTTCTCCCGCTACGAGGCACTGACGTTCGATTGCTACGGCACGTTGATCGACTGGCGCGCCGGGCTGCTCGAGGCGGTGTACGCCGTCGAATCGATGGCGCGACGCTTGCTCGACGAGACCCGTTTTCTCTCGGATCGGGAGACCGCCGAGAACCTCCTGGAGGCGGGAGACTACCGGCCATATCGCGAGGTCGTCGCCGGGTCGGTGGCCT
>JBHHZI010000057.1:0-18407 GCA_046757965.1 Acidobacteriota bacterium
AGATGGCCCGCTCGGAGCCGAATGGCGCCGCCGATGCCGAAGGACATGGTGCGCCCCGTCAGACGCACCGCCGAGGGGGCCGTCCCGGCCATGCCGAGAAGAGCGAAGAGGACAAGGACCGGAGGAACCGGCGCGCGCGCGGGTCGTCTCATCGAGATCAGTTCTCGTGACCGTTCCGCGCGGCGAACGGAAGGGCAGGACGGCAGGCGAGGCCACCACGACGTCGCCGCCAGGGAGGCATCGTAACACAGCCGCCGTCGACGACCTCTCCAGGACACCGGTGGGGGGAGTTCAGGGTCGGGATGAGTCCATGGCGGGTGGTGTCGAACCACCGATCTCGTCCACGAGTCCGTTCGCCCGATAGATGACCCGGAGGGCCTCGAGCATGGCGGCGGGGTGGACGGCCACCGAGCGATTCTTCGCCGGGTCGAACCAGAATGACCCGGCGATCGAATGAATGTTGCCGTCGAAGATGAGGCCGACGAGGTTGCCGTCGCGGTCGATGACAGGACTGCCGGAGTTACCGCCGGTGATATCGGTGCTGGCGGCGAAGTCGAAGCGCTTGTCCAGGTGAAGGCGCGGGCGGGCGTCCAGCCAGGATTGCGGCAGACGAAAGGGGTCCTCGCCGGTGGCCCGATCGTAGACCGCGCCGAGCGTGGTGAACGGGGGAACCCGCGTACCCGCCTCGTCCCAGCCCGACACGGTCCCGAACGACACGCGAAGCGTGAAGGTGGCGTCCGGGTACGTGGAGGTGCCGTGCAGCGCGAACCGCACCCGCGCGATCCTGGCGGCCGCGGCATCTTCCACGGCCTCGACCTCGTCCTCGTACCGCGCGCGCAGCACGCGGGCCGTCCCATCGATACTGCGGGCCAGATCGATCATCGGGTCGTCGGTGGTGTCGATGGCTGCCTGGCCGCCGTTCCACAGGGCCGTGCGCACTCCCGGCTCGGCCAGCTTCGTGCCCTGGACCAGCCGTCGGGCCAGCGCCTCCGGTGAGGTTGTTCCCAGCACCTGTTTCACCGTCGCATCATCCGGCCCCAGCCACTCGCGCATCTTCGCGAGGGAGAAAGAGAGGCGCATCTCTTCCAGGTCGGCGTGAATCGGACGGGGCGCTGCGAGCCGCTGGCGCAGCGCCGGCAGGGCCGCATCGGTGTACTCGCGCAGGCGGGTGTCGTTCGGTTTCGGTCGCTCGGCAGCGGCACGAACCAGGGTGCGGGCGATGGAGAACAGGCGTCCGCCGAACGCCGCGCCCTGCTCGAGAAAGACGTATTCGTCGTGGAACGGCCTGAACGCCCGGTATGCCGCCTCGATGTCGCTCCACGCTGAACCGTATTTCTTGTTCAGGCTGGCATCTCTCGCGACAGCGTCACGGAGCGCCGTCTCCTTGTCCCGCTTGTGCGCCATGAGGCCGTCGTCGAGCAGCGCGAAGAGTTGATTGCGTCGCACCTTGATGGAGTTCTCGATACCGAGGAGGGGTCCCTGGACAAGACGGTGGCGCTCGTTCCCGGTGGTGCCGAACTCGATCAGCCGCCCGCGCAGTTCCGATGCCCGCAGGAGGGACGGCGGCAGCACGACGTTGCGCAGAAAAGTGAGCTGGGCCACGGTCAGCAGACGGCGCGTCGACCCGGGATGTCCCGACACGAAGACCGGCTCCCCCTCGACGGCTCCCTCGGGCCGGAGGGTCAGATGGTCCGGAGTCCGGGCTGGCCTCCCATGCTCGTAGACGCGCAGAAACGCCATGTCCAGGCAGGTGCGCGGAAAATTGAAATTGTCCGGATCCCCGCCGAACGCGGCGATGGACGCCTCCGGCGCGAATACCAGCCGGACATCGTCGTACCGATGGTAGGTGTACATGTGAAACCGGCTGCCGGCATACAGGCTCACCGTCTCGCAGGCCACCGGCGCGTCGTCCGGCGCGGCCTCCTCGCATGCGGATTCCAGGCGAGTGAGGGTCTGCCGGCGAGTTTTTCCCGCCTCGGTGGGGCCCTTGCCACGGACCGCTGCGGTGATCCTTGCCGTGATGTCCTCGATGCCGATGAGGACGGAGATCTGCTCGGCAGGACAGGCTCGCTCGTCTTCCCGCCCGCGGGCCAGGAAGCCGTTCGCCTCGAGATCGTCGTCGGCGGAGGAGAGCCGGCTCAGGCATGGCCGGGCACAGTGATGATTCGTCAGCACCAGGCCGTCGGCGGAGACGAAGGAGCCCGTGCAGCCACCTTCCAGCCGCACCGTCGACCGGCGCACGTGATCCAGCCAGGCCTGGTCGATGTCGACGCCGTAGCGTTCCTTCACGACCTCTGCCGGGAAATGATCCGGTGTCCACATGCCTTCATCGGCATGAGCAGATATCGCGGCGCCGCTCACGCAGAGGACGGCGGTGAGCAGCCAGGCGGCGGTGTGTCGTGTCCCATGGCTCGTTGGCGGTGCTGTCGCGGCGAACGGCTGCTCGGTCCGGCGGGAGAACGGCGATCGCGGCTTCCGCAGAGCTGTCGTCGGGCGGGGTGCAGTTGACGCTGCACGCTGACCGTGGAAGGGCGTTGATCGAGAGGAATGCGGCGTCATGGACGCCGGCGAGGATAGCAGACGGTCTCTCCCGGGGTGGGTCCAAGAGGCGCCCGGCGCTTCCCCGCCGTCACGAGAGTGCCGGCCGTGCCGGTGCCTCTTCCCGGATCAATCGCTCGAATGACGCGCCGCTCCAGATGATTCCCACCGCCACCATTACCCAGGTGCCGACACGGGCCCAGAGCCACTTGTCATACACACCCAGGGTCCACAATGAAACGACCGTGATGAGCGGCAGGTTGAGGGCTCCGATGATGAGAAGGGTACTGCTGGCCGCAGCGTACCACGAGCGGCAGAAGGGCAGCGCCAGCATCCACCGCTGCACGATCCGGAGCATCAGCTCGAAGAGTCCCGCCACCAGGAGGAGATCCGAGATCGTCAGGGTGAACGGCGCGCCGGCCCGCGACCAGAGAACGAACATGGTCAGCAGCGCCGGCGCCAGCGTGACGGCCCGGGCCACGCCGCGCTGTGCCGCCGCGAGACGACGGCGGTCGAGATCTCCGGTGGCGATCAGCCAGCCCGCATCGCTGAACTCGCTGTGTTGCTGGAAGAGGAGACCGACGATCGGCGACGCCAGAGCCAGCGAGAGCCAGACGACGATGCCGCGTATCGGCAGGTGCTGGTCCGGCAGCACGAAGACGAAACCGGCCAGGTCGTGCGCGGGAGTGGCGAGAATCACGACGCACAGACCGAGGGTGGCCGCGTAGAGATAGCGCAAGACGCCGAGTCGCCAGTCCTCGCGGACGTGAGCGATGACCAGCCGCCGCAGAATGCGTCCTTCTCTGCGGCGTGTGAAGACCGCGAGAACTCCGCCGAGCAGATCAATCATCCAGGAACGGCGCGGTGTTGGTCCCATCGGCTCCAGCAGGCCACCGCGGTCTCGCGCCGACTGGAAGATGGGCACGGTCATTCCGAGCAGAACAACCAGCGCCAGTCCCATGCCCGCCACGAATGGTGCGGTGCTGCTTCCACCCAGCACGCCCCAGGCAGCGAACCAGTCGAGCGGGAGCCACGCCGAGAGCGCTCCGTCCATCCAGGAGGACCCGCCGGGGTGTCCACGGCTGATAAAGCTGGCGATATAGAACCCCATCACGGCGAGGACGGTGAGAGTGCGGCCGGTTCTTCGAGCGCTCTGCCGTCCCAGCCGCCGTTGCAGCATCAGCGTTCCCGAGACGACCGCGAGCAGGATGGCAAGTGTCTGCAGCGCCAGGCCGAGCGCCAGCCCCGGCCCGTCGAGGAAGGGATGGGGGGCGACGATGGTGTACGGGATCAGAGGCAGGGCGACGAGAAGCGCACAGCTTCCCATGAGGTCACGGCCCAGCAGCATCAACTGGGCGAGAAGGCAGTCGCGGCGAGAGATCGGCCACCAGCCGATGGCCACGTGGTCGGCCTCGTCGAGCACGACGGAAAAAACGCGCAGCAAGCCGACGCCGAGAGCCACGAGGGCGGCGCAGCCGGCGATGAATCGCGCGGCAAGAACCGGCGGGTGCACCACGATGGGCACCACAGCCAGGGCCAGGGACATGTCGATCAGCACCACGACAAAGAACAGCCGGAGATGCCGGGGCGCCAGCCCTCCTCCCCGGCGCTCGACGGCCAGCTCCGCGGCTCCCTCTGCGGCGCGGGCGAGGTGGTGGCGAAGAATGCGAACGACGGATGCATCGCTGCCCAGCAGGCGCACCAGCCGGTCAATCACCGCGATCTCCCAGCAAGGCATCAAGTCCGCCGGGATCGGGCGGCGGGGAGTCGGTGAGGTGAAGGAGAATGTCCCCGAGAGAATTGCCACCATGTGCGGCGCGCAGTGCAGTCACCGTGCCGGTGTAGACAAGGTGTCCGTTGTGGATCAGAAGCACGTGTCCGCACAGGTCCTGCGCCTGTTCCAGGATGTGGCTTGAGTAAAGTATCGTGCGGCCTTCCGCCGCCATGCTGCGCAGAAGGCTGGCGAGCATCCTCTGACTCGGGACGTCGAGCCCGTTCAGCGGTTCGTCCAGGAGCAGAACCTGCGGTCGGTGCATGACGGCCGCAGCCATGAGAATCTTCGCGCGCATGCCCTTCGAAAACGTTCCGAGCTTCCTGTCCTGGACGCCGGTCAGTTCGAGATGGGCCATCAGGCCTGTCATACGGCGATGGATCGTGTCCTTGTTCAGACGATGAATCTCACCGGCCAGTTCGAGATACTCCCTTGCGGTCAGACCTTCATAGAGGGCGGCGTGTTCCGGCACGTAGCCGAGGAGGCGCCTCACCGTCATGGGCTCTTGGCGAATGTCGTGCCCGAGCACGCGCGCCGTGCCGGCCGTGGGCGGCAGAAGAGTGGCCAGCATGTTGAGGGTTGTGGTCTTGCCGGCACCGTTGACACCGAGCAGGCCGACGATACAGCCCGCCGGGACGGTAACCGTGAGGGCGTCCACCGCGAGGTCGGCGCCGTATGTTCGCGACAGCCCCTCGATATCGATCATCTGTCCCGGCCTCGCGCGACCGGTTCCATCTGCGGTGGTCTCGCCATCGTGTCTGGTGCCGCCCATGATTATAGCGTGCCGGATGAGGGCATCAGTATCTGGTGGGGCTTCAGGGCGATGATGTGCCGCCGGGATGCATCCCAGCGGTGGAGAGCCACGGGGAGCGCGTGCTTCACGCGCTGGTCGTCTCTCGGTCTGGCGGCACGCTCAACGCCGGCCAGCTCAAGACCATCCTGCGAAGGACCGCGGATGACGTCGGCAAACCGGGCAGCGACGAGATCTACAGCCACGGCCGGGTCAACTCGTTTCGGGCCGTGACGGCGCCGTAGCGGGGCGCGGCGGAGCGCCGGTCACTCCGGGAAACTGATCAGGATCTGACGCGCCTGGTCATGGGTCGATGTGAGATACCAGATGACGATCACCTGCTTCCCGTCCATGACCAGGGGTATGGACCAGCCGCGATTGTCGGGGAGCTTCGTCCAGTCCTCGATGGGAGTGAGCTTGAAGGGCGTCTCGTCCCGGCTTCGGATCCAGTGATTGACGTTACTGCGAAACGACGTGGTCTCGGTTGTCTGGGTCGACTTGCGCTCCGGTGTGAAGTCGCCGCACACGATGACACCGTCCAGAAAGTCGTTCCGGCAACCCGGGTTCTCATGGGCGTCGGCTGAGCGGAGGATCAGGGCGCCGAGTTCACGCTTCCGGGCCTCTGGAAGGGACCAGTGGGAGAGTTCGGCCGTTCCGATGATGACCTGTTCGAGGACCGTCTCGGTGCGGGAGGGAGCGGTCCGGCCGCCGGCCCCGCCGTTCGCCGACGGATCTGCCGAGACCGTTCCCGTCAGGGCGCCGCCGGCGAAGAGCACGCCGGCGAGAACGAGTAACGGTGTCGTCTTTCTGTCATGAGCCTGGAGCACGGTCATCCCCTTCCTCGAAGGGCGTGGCCGCCGCCGGTCAGGGTGATGGCAGCCACGCGAGCCAGAGAATCGTTCACGTTCGACCGACGAGACGCGATCTGTCGCGGCGGGCAAGAAGCATTCTCTGGCAGACCGCCGCCGGGAGAGGTGAGGGTCCGTCCGTGCCGAATCCGGGATTCGCCACTTGCTCCGATCCAGCATGTTCTCGCCTCCATGCTAGCAGGCCCGGGAGCAGCCTGTCTGGTGCCGGTCTGGTCATTCCCGGGCTTGCGTCCAGGACGCCGGCGGCATGGGATGGCTGCGCGGTCGGCGCGCGCGCGAGTCTGCCTCCCCGGGTCGCGGTTGTGGTACAAACGGCATCGGACACTGGACCGGAGAGGAGTGAACCCGATGGACATCGACCAGAGCCACGTGGAGGACGGTTTTCTGCCGAGGCCGGGCGACCCGCGCCGGACCGCCGCGACGGCCCGAAAGCCACGGCGCGGTGGCGACCCGTGGCGCCGCCGGAACGGGCAGGTGCGGTCCCGTCGTCTCGTCGCGTGCGGCGTGGCCGCCCTGGCTGTTGCGGTCGTTCACTGTGCAGGCCCCGCACCGGTGAACACCACCGCGGAGGAGGCACCGGCCGATCTGATCCTCATCGACGGCAAGATCGTCACGGTCGATGACACCCAACCCGAGGTGGAGGCGCTGGCGGCCCGCGACGGTCGCATCGTGGCGCTGGGCGACAGCGGTGAGGTGCGGAGACTGGCCGGGCCCGGCACGGAAATCCTGGATCTCGGCGGGCGTCTCGCCGTGCCCGGGTTCATCGAGGGGCACGGGCACTTCATGGGTATCGGTGACGCGGCGATGATCCTCGATCTGACCCACGCGACGAGTTGGCGCCAGATCGTCGAGCAGGTGCGCGTGGCCGCGGCGGGCGCGGCACCCGGGGTCTGGATCCGGGGACGCGGGTGGCATCAGGACAAGTGGAACGCCCCACCTGACCCGGCGGTCGAGGGCTTCCCGGTGCATGACAGTCTCAGCCGGGCCGCGCCGGCAAACCCGGTGGTGCTCACGCACGCCAGCGGTCATGCGAGCTTCGTCAACGCCGCGGCGCTGCGTCTGTCGGGGATCGGTCCCCGGACTTCCGATCCGGCCGGTGGGGAGATCCTGCGGGACAGCTCCGGTCGGGCGACCGGGTTGCTGCGGGAGTCGGCTCAGGGTCTCGTCAGCCAGGCACGCGACGCCGGCTCGCCCGCCCGGCGGGAGGCGCAGAACCGCAGGCGAGCCGAACTGGCCGCGGCGGACTGTCTGAAGAAAGGGATCACGAGCTTTCAGGACGCCGGTGAGAGCCTGGAGACCATCGACTTCCTCCGGCGCCTGGTGGATGAGGGCCGGGTGCCGCTCAGGCTGTGGGTGATGATCCGCGAACCGAACAAGGTCCTCGCGGACAACCTGGCGGCGTACCGGACCATCGGGTATGGCGACAACCATCTCACGGTTCGCGCCATCAAGGTCTCCATCGACGGGGCACTCGGTTCCCGCGGGGCCTGGTTGCTTGCGCCGTACAGCGATGCGCCGCAGTCGACCGGGCTCAACCTGGTCCCGGTCGACGAGGTGCGGCGCACCGCAACACTGGCGAGGGAACATGATTATCAGCTCTGCATTCACGCCATCGGCGATCGCGCCAACCGGGAGGTGCTGAACATCTACGAGCAGAGTTTCGGTCCCGGGGGCGGTAAGGGGCTGCGCTGGCGGATCGAGCATGCCCAGCACCTGAACCCTGCGGACATCCCTCGTTTCGGGCAGCTCGGAGTGATCGCCTCGATGCAGGCCATTCATTGCACGTCCGACGGTCCCTGGGTACCCGACCGGCTGGGACAGCGCCGCACGGCGGAGGGGGCGTACGTGTGGCAGAAACTGATGCGTACCGGGGCGGTGGTCACCAACGGAACCGACGCCCCGGTGGAGGATGTCAACCCCATCGCCAGTTATCACGCCTCCGTCTCCCGGCGCCTGAACGACGGCTCGGTCTTCTATCCCGACCAGCGGATGTCACGCATGGAAGCGCTGCGCGCCTACACCATCAACAATGCCTTCGCCGCCTTCGAGGAGGACCTCAAGGGCTCCCTGGCGGTGGGCAAGCTCGCCGACATCACGGTGCTGTCGAAGGACATCCTCACGGTGGATGAAGAGGAGATCCCCACGGCGAAGGTCGACTTCACCATCGTCGGCGGCCACGTCGAGTACCGGCGCGGGCCGTGATACGGCGGCCCGCCTCTTCTGCCGGGAGATCGATCGTCTGATCGACGTCGCGCGAAGGCACTGGTGATGGGTCATTTCACCATGCCGGAGTCATTTCACCCATTCAGCGAGTGCTTGATTGACGGGCGTTTGCGGCCAGCGTATGTTCTCGTTCATTCAGTCGTGAGGCACAGAACTTGCTGGAGTCGGAGTTCGTTCTCGCGTGGTGAATCCCACGTCCAGGTTGCGAGCACGCATCACCTGATGCGCACCCGACGCCAGGGCAGCGAGTCCGGGTGCGAGACCTGAACGTGTCTTGATGACGGGATGGATTGATGAATGATCTTCTCCTGAACACGCTGCCGGACGTGACCGGCGATCTGAGTGACGATGCCCGTGGAGAACTCGAGGCGCTCGGACTTCGCGGACACACCGGCGATCCCGGGGGACGGACCCCGGGGCTCGACCCGGTGCCGGGCCGGCAAGGGGTCCCCAAGCGCGCGGTCTCGGCCCTGGAGGTGCTCAACGAGGCCCCGGAGTACGCCCTCCCGTCATCGTTCAGTCGTGGCGTGCGCGTGGAACTCCCAGGCGCCACCATGTTGTTCCTCTCCGGCACGGCAAGCGTCGATGAAGACGGTGAGACGGTGCATCCGGGAGATTTCAAGGCTCAGTGCCTGCGCACCTTCCGCAACCTGACCCGGCTGCTCGCGTCGGAGCAGGCGAGCTGGCACGACGTTGTGCGGACCAGCTGTTACCTCAGGGACATCGAGCGCGATTATGATGACTTCAACCGGATACGGACGTTCTTCATGTCGTCCCTCGGACTCGATCCCCTGCCTGCCAGCACCGGAATCCAGGCCAGGCTGTGTCGTTCGGACCTGCTGGTGGAGATCGAGGCGATTGCCATGGTCCCGCGCTAGCCGGATCGATCATGAAGCGTTGCGTCGGGAGTGTGAACACGCTGACGGTACCTTGCCATGAAACCACTTGATACCTTCGCCCGGGTTGCATCGGTCACCGGTCTTTGCGGCCTCGTTCTCGTGTGCGCCCCATCGGGGTCGCCGGATGTTGTCCTGCTCCCGGACTGCGCACGCCGGTTGCCGGGGAGCGCGGAACAGGAGGTCGGGATATCCAGGCTCCTGGAGAACACGACTGGCGCGGAACACCTGGCGGCGGTCACGGTCGACTATCCCCACGATGAGTCGATCTTCCCGCCGGAGATGGTCGCTCCCACGTTTCGCTGGCACGATGCGGCGAAGGAAGCGGATCGCTGGCTCCTCAGCGTCTCGTTCGCCGAGGACTCATCCTGCCTCCAGCTCCTTGTCGAAGGGCTGCCTCCCCCGCCGGGAGAGATCGACCCGATGGTCATCTCGGTCACGAACGCTCTGTATGAGCCCACTCCATACGAGGCATCGGCCCGGACATGGAAGCCCGAGCCGGAGGTCTGGGAAACCATCAAGGCCCACTCCGTGGCCGGTACGGCAAGGCTGACGTTCCTGGGCTACCAGCACTCCGACCCGGAGAGAGTGCTCTCTCGCGGCAGCGTCACGCTGCAGACGTCTCGCGACCCGGCCGGTGCTCCCATCTTCTACCGCGATGTGCCGCTGGTCCCGACCCGGACCAGGAACTCCATCATGCCCTTGCCGCGGGAAGTCCTGCCCCTGATCAAGTGGCGCCTGCGGGATCTGTCGCGTCCGGAGAGTCGTGTGGTGATGCGGGACATGCCGACCTGCGCCAACTGTCACAGTTTCTCTGCAGACGGCAAGATGCTCGGCATGGATATCGATGGTCCGTCCGGTGACAAGGGCGCCTATGCATTCACGTCGATCCGGCAGCAACTCGTCATCCCGGATGAAGAGATCATGACCTGGAATTCGTACGAGGGGCAGTCGAAGGCGAGGCAGACTCTGGGGTTCATGTCGCAGGTCAGCCCCGACGGAAAAGTTGCTCTGTCCACGCTGAACGAGGCAATCTACGTGCGGAACTTTCCCGACTTCAAGTTCGGCCAGGTGTTCTACCCCACCCGGGGAATTCTCGCCTACTACTCGCGAGACACCGGCGAGATTCACGCCCTGCCGGGAGCGGACGATCCGGAATACGTCCAGACCGACGGCGTCTGGACGCCGGACGGGGAGACGGTCATCTTCGCTCGTGGCAAGGCGAGAGACCCGTTCATCCGGGGACGGCCGCCAGCCCAGTACGCGGGGGATCCGAACGAGACACCGATGCAGTACGACCTCTATCGCGTGCCGTTCAACGGTGGCAAGGGCGGTCGTGCCGAACCGATCGTCGGGGCATCGGCCAACGGCATGAGCAACAATTTCCCGAAGGTGTCTCCAGACGGCAAGTGGATCGTCTTTGTGAAGTGCAAGAACGGTCAGCTCATGAGACCCGATGGCAAGCTCTGGATCGTCCCGGCCGCCGGCGGCGAGGCGCGTCGCATGCGTTGCAACACCCCACTGATGAATTCCTGGCACAGCTTCTCGCCGAACGGGCGGTGGCTCGTCTTCTCGTCGAAGTCCAACACGCCCTACACTCAGCTCTTCCTCACGCACATCGATGAGAACGGCGACGATAGCCCCGCCTTGCTGATCGAGAACAGTACGGCGGCGAATCGAGCCAGCAATATTCCCGAGTTTGCCAACATCGCCTACGACGATCTCGTGCAGATCACCGTTCCTCAGGCGGATTACTACCGGGACTATCATCGCGGTGCTGACCTGATGAAGAAGGGGCAGTACGATCAGGCGATCACCGCATTCCAGAAGGCGTTGGAGGTCACCGATGATTCGAGGATTCACAACAGCCTGGCTACTGTCATGATGAGACTCGGCAAGAAAGATCTCGCCATCGATCATCTTCGTGAGTCGCTGAAGCTGCACCCGGCAAACTACGAGGTCCACAATACCCTGGCGTCCCTGCTGTTCGACGAGGGTGAGTACGACGAGGTGCGACAGAATCTGGATGACGCCATCCGGCTGTACCCGCAGCAGCCCAGGGCCTGGTCGAACCGGGGAATGGTGGACCTGCAGACCGGCGATTATGCGGCGGCCATCGAGAACTTCGATCAAGCCCTGCGGATCAGTCCGCGGTATCCGCTTGCCTTCAAGGGGCGTGGCATGGTCTTCGAGACGGTGGGGGATTTTTCGCGCGCCGTGAGTGACTTCGACCGGGCGATCGAGTTCGATCCCGACGATCCCACGTCGTGGTACTTCCGGGCCCTGATCCGCTCGAAGACCGGGGATCCGCAGGGAGCGCTGCGGGACGTGGTGCGGGCTCGTGAGGTGGCGCCGCCGGGGATGCCCCAGATTGACGATATCGAGAACCTGCACCGCCGGATCGTCGCCATGCTCGAGGACAGCAGTCGGCGGTGACCCGTTGCCGCGGAACCCGGGCCAGCCGGTCTTCGACACGGGTCCCCGGGCAGCCACGCGGGATCCATCGGGAGCGAGGTCCGGTGCGAAGCCGCCGGCGCTGGCACGAAGCCGGCGGGACCAGGTCCGACAGATCCGATCAGGGCCAGAAGCGGGTTCTTCGGCCGGTCATCATGGACGCCGGGAACCGGTGCCGGGAACCGGAACCGAGCGGTAGCCGGCGATACGGATCGAATCGATCCGCGCCAGGTCGATCGCGTCGGGAAGATCGAAGGCCACTCCCCGGTGTGAGGGGAAAAGCAGTCCGAGGGAAACGGGCGCGTCCGGCCGATGACGGATCACGATCTCCGTGGGGTCCGGGGGAGCGCGGAGAGTCAGGGTGGGATGGCTGCCTGTCTCGATACTCGCGGTCACGGTTCCGGTGTCATCTTCAAACCATCCCGGCCTGTCTCCGGCCGCCGGCACCAGGTCCCAGGTGCGCACATCGGAATAGACAAGCGGGGGCAACGGGTGAGGGAGCGTCGAGGTCCACGTCACCGCGGTCACGGAGGACAGCAGGGCGTCACCCGTTCGCACCGTGAGAGCCATCTGGACCGGATAGGGAACTCCCGCCGCCATCACGGCGGGAACACGACGCGTCGCCAGGACCGGCCGCCCGGTGTAGTACTCGAACACGTGCGGTCCGACATGGAAGATGTAGTAGTACTCGTCGCGGGGCGAGAAGACGTAGCGCGCAGGATGCAGTGGATAGAGATTGCCGCTCCAGAAGATGCGGCCTGCCGGGCTGGTGACGGCGTCATCGACCCAGGCGGCAAGATTCGCCTCCACCGGCGTTCGAAAGAAGGGCTGCGCCAGCATCCGGCCCTCACGCAGCGCCGGCACGGTCCCGGCGGCGAGCAGCAGAGCCACGACCCACCGGGTTCTTGACACGGCGGCAGCAGGAGCGGGACGCGGCGGATCCGTTGCAGGGTCGGATCCCGGTGGGAGCGATCCAGAGTCACGAGGGGTGCCCGCCCGGAGGCGGCTCGAGGCTCCGAACAGACCGTCAAGCCCGCGCACGGCGAAGAAATAGAGCGATGGGAGCGCCGGCAGGGCATACCGGATCTCCTTGTGGCTGGAGACGAAGGAGATGAACAGCAGGTGGACGGCCACCCAGAGGCCGTGGAGCGCGTCGGTGCGTTCCAGGCGATACACGGCCATCAGGACGCCGATGGCCATCAGCAGGAGGACCGGCAGCGTGGAGGAGGCCGCCATCATCGGCAGATACTCCCACCAGGCCTCGCCGGTGCTTGCCGAGATGCCGCCGAGGCGCATGTTGTGTGCGACCATCCGGGCGAACGACCGGGAGGCGGACAGCGGGCCGCCGCCGGGCACCATGTAGATCGCCAGATGGACGAGATAGAAGGCGCCGAGGAGGATCCCGAGGCCGGCCAGATGCTCACGGAGTCGCCGGACGGCTTGCCGGCTTCCGCCGGCATGGCCGATGAACTGTCCCGCGACATCCCAGGCCACGGCCACTGGCCAGATCAGGCCGGAGGGGTAGCGGGCCAGCACGGCCGCGAGCACCGCGGCGGCGAACGGCAGTCGGCATCGGACGCCGGCTCGTTCCCGGTGACGTTGCACCAGCTCCAGGGCCAGGAGGATGCCGAGTGTCGTCGGAATGTCCGACATGGCAAACACGCCATAGCGCGTGACCACCCGGCTGCCGAGGAAGGCGGCGGCTCCCGCCCACGCCACCGGACGCGCAAACCGCCGGGCGAGGGTTCTCGCGACGAGCCATCCGGTGGCGGCGGTCATGGCGAGGGATACGAGGTGGGCACCGATGAAGGCGGCGATCTCCGGAGCGCCGATGCGCCGCAAGATCAGCAGGGGCACGAGGAGCAGCGACACCAGAGGTGCCTTGGTGTCCTCGTAGTGATGTACGGGACCGCCGGCCAGCGACCAAGCATTCGACAGGTACCAGTAGCCGTCGTAGCCCTCCACTCGCAGCGTCACGGCCATCACCAGCTCCGCTGTCAGCCAGAGCAGGATGACGAGGCCGGCGGCGCGGAGCAGCCTCTGGTGACGGTCGTCCATGCCTGTTCTTTAGCACGTTCGGGTCGTCGATCGGGTTCGCGCCGGCCCAGCAGCCCGGAAGAAGCACCACCTGCGTGGTAGATTTGACCTGATGCCAGATGAATCCGTGCAGTCTGGAACCACCGGCGATGCTGCATGCTGCGGCGGGCCCTCGAAGGCCGTGTCGGAGTCCGGTGGCGTGCGGCGTTCGCCAACGAGCGAGGCCTGCATGCTGGGCCCCGCCTCGCCGCGACCCGCTTCGTGTGTGGCCGCTGCGCCGGCGTCCGGAATGGTCAGCGTCCCGGATGGACCGCGCCGGGGAATTCACCGGCTCCGGGCCGTGACGGCGGGGCTCTCGCTATCGTGTGTTCTCGCCTGCGGCGAGTCGCCGCCGCCTCGCCACAACGTCCTGCTGGTCACGTTCGACACGACCCGGGCCGACCATCTCGAACCGTACGGCGGGCCGGCCGGTCTGACGCCGGCGCTCGTGGACCTGGCCCGCCGCGGAACCGTGTTCGAGACGGTCCGGGCCTCGGCCGCGGTCACGCCGGTGGCCCACGCGTCTCTGTTCACCGGTCTGAACCCGTACCGTCATGGCCTGCGCACCCTCCACGGGAACCGGCTGTTTCATCTGCCGGAGAAGGCCACGACCCTGGCCGAGCGATACGAGGCCCTCGGATACGCCACCGCCGCGTTCATCTCCGCGTTTCCGTGCTCTCGACGGTTCGGGCTGGCGCAGGGGTTTGCCACCTTCGACGAGCCGGGCGACCTGGACCGGGCCCGGGTGGGCGCCGCGGGCAATGTCAGCACCGGTCTGGCCCAGCGCGGCAGCCTCGAGACGACCAACGCGGCACTGGCGTGGCTGACGGACCGCCCGCGAGACCGCCCCTTCTTTCTCTGGATCCATTACTTCGACCCGCACGACCCGCTGCTGAGGCCGCCGCCGGTGTTCACCTCCCCGTTCGTGGACGGCGTGGCGGAGCACGCCGACATCGACCGGTTGCTCTCCAGCGATCCGGCGTCGTTCGGGAAGACGTACGGGAATCGGCCGGAGGTCATGCGCCCCTGGCTGAAGGGAATCTACTCGGCGGAGATTCATTTCGCCGATGGCCAGCTGGCGCGTATCCTGGAGGAACTGCGCGGCACGGGCCTGCTGGGAAAGACCATCGTTGCCGTTACCGCCGACCACGGCGAGGGTCTGGGCGACCATGGCTGGTGGGGGCATGGCATCCTCTATGAGGAGCAGCTGCGCGTGCCGCTCATCCTGGCCGGGCCGGGGGTCCCGGGGGCGATGCGCGTGGCCGACGCGGTGCGCCAGATCGACGTCGCACCGACCCTGATGGATCTGTCGGCGAAGACCCGCTTCCGGGATCCCGTCGAGGGGATCTCGCTGGTCCCGCTGGTCCGGGCGCGCGCCAGCGGTGGCCGGCCGGACCCGGCGAGTCTTCCCGGCCCGGCGTATGCGGATTCGGTGGCGATCATGCGTTACGGCGCGTTCTTCTCCCGTGACGCCGTGGAGGAGAAGAATGATCAGCTCTATGCCTGGATCGAGGGCGACATGAAATGGATCCGGCACCGGATTCACCCGGAGAATGGCGAGCTCTATGACCTGGCCACGGACCCGCACGAGGCGCACAATCTGTTCGGCGAACGGCCGGGCGAGGCGGCGCGACTCGACGCGCACCTGTCACGCGAGAAACCGATGACCGAGGCGATCAGCCTGACACTGCCGGAAGACCCGGAGGTTCTCCAGCGGTTGAGGTCGCTTGGTTATGTGGAGTGACCCGTCGCTGGCGCGCGTTGCCGGCGCGGTCCTGTTCCTGAGCACGTTCTTCGGCTGCGTGACCGGCCCGCAGAGGGCGGCGGCGCGCGCGGCCGACGAACTGCTCGCCTCGGGGCAGGCCGAGAAGGCACTCGCCGCCTACCGGGAAGGACGCCGCGCGTGGCCGGATGATGTGGCGTTTCCCTTCGGCGAGGGGGCTGCCCTGTACACCCTCGAGCGATATGCCGAGGCCGAGTCGCCGCTGAGGGAGGCCATCCGCCTGGCGCCGGGCGACGCGAACCCGCAGTTTTTTCTCGGCCATGTTCTCTCCGCGCTGGGCCGCCACGACGAGGCCGTGGCGGCCTACGAGGTGGTGGTGCGACTCGAACCGATCGAGCCGCGTGGCTGGAAGGCGCTGGGCTTTGCCGAGTACAATCGCGGGCGCTATCCCGAGGCGCGGGTGGCGCTGCAGAAGTACCTGGCCTTCGCGCGGGATGCCGCCGACTTCGAGTCGGTCCGCCGCCTGATCCAGGCCTTGCCCACGATCCCGCCACCGGGCAACGGGTCCTGACGGGGCGAGGTCTCCAGGAGGAGGCGGGAAGCGTGTGAGAAGAACGGCTCTTGACGCGTGGGTGTCTCGACGCATGGGAGGACAGCACGAATGAGAAAGAGATCATCGATTCTGGCCGTGGTGCTGATCATTGCCGGAGCAGGCCTCGCGGGCTCGGGCCGGGGTGCCGACCAGGAGGGGACCGACAAGGCGGCCGGGAGCAGAAAAGCGGCCCGGGCGGAGAAGGCGGAGGCGCGGGCGGCGCGACATCGGACCGAGATCGACCACATGGCCCAGGAAACCCTGGATGAACTGTTCGCAGACAGCGACAAGGCGAAGGAGCTGTTCGGCCGGGCGGTCGGCTATGCGGTCTTCAGTAACGTGAAGTTCTCGCTCGGAGTCAGCGGCGGCGGTGGGTCGGGTGTGGCCGTGGACAAGGCGACCAAGAAACACACCTACATGAGGATGGGTACTGCAGGGCTGAGCCTGGGGCTCGGCGGCCAGAAGTACCAGCTCGTCTTCCTCTTTCAGGATTCCAAGACGTTCTCATCCTTTGTCAACAAGGGCTGGGAGGCCAACGCTCAGGCCAACGCGGCAGCGGGAACCAAGGGAGTCAACGCGGAGACCAGCTTCACCGACGGGCTCGCCGTGTTCCAGCTCACCGACAAGGGGCTCATGCTGCAGGCGGACATCTCCGGCACGAAGTACTGGCAGAGCAAGCGGCTCAACGGCAAACCGGCCGGGAAGCAGCACCGGTAAGACGGCGCGGACGCCGGACCGGACAGGCTGCTCGCTGCCAGCCTCCCGTCCGGCGTCGTGAGGCGCATGCACCAGACGGAACCCACGACGACCAGCCCCGGTGGGGCAGCGTTCGCCCCCGCGGGAGATCTGCGATGACCGCGGCGGCGCCGCTCCTGTGGCACGTCTACATCATTCGCTGTCACGACGGTTCCCTCTACACCGGTGTGGCGACGGATGTGTCGCGTCGACTGGCCGAGCATCGTCAGGGTGACATGCGGGGAGCGAAGTACCTGCGGGGTCGCGGCCCTCTCGACCTTGTTCTGTCGAGACCGGTCGGTTCGCGCAGCGCGGCCCTGCGCATCGAGGCGGGCATCAAGGGCCGGCGCAAGGCGCGCAAGGAAGAGCTTCTTCGGCGGCCCGAGATCCTGGATGACTGGATAGAGACCCTGCGCGCCGATGACCGTGGCGGGAGCGGCCCGGCCGCCATCAGCGATCGGCGAGACTGATGCAGCCGGCCGGACGGTGTGGTCCGGTCAGGGAACGCCGGATCGGCCGAGGTCGAGCTCCGGTCCGGGAGAGGTGACGATGAAACTGTTTGCCACGATCTTCTCGACGATCTTCATCGCCGAGCTGGGAGACAAGACGCAGCTCGCGACTCTGCTCTATGCGGCAGACGCGAGGCACTCGAAGCTCACGGTCTTCGCCGCCGCCGCGGCGGCGCTGATCATCACGTCCGCCCTGGGCGTGCTCTTCGGGTCGGCTCTGTCTCGTCATCTCGAGCCGCGGTATCTCTCGTGGGCTGCCGGGCTGGGGTTCATCGCCATCGGCATCTGGACCATCGTGCGCGCCTGACGCCGACCCTCCGTGGAGCAACCGGGGACAGCCGTCTCGGTTCACCGGGCCGGGTGCTCCGTGAGACGCCTGGAGCGGGTGCAGGCGGCCCGGAGCCAGGGGAGGGCGCAGTCACCGCGTGACGGGGCTTGTGTGCCTCGCGCCGATCAGGCAAACTTCCGGCCGGCTGCCGCGTATCAGTCCCGGGAGGAGGCGACCACTCATGGTTCGTGCGATCGACGTTGCCGGTGTGACCAAGACGTTCGGCGAGAAGGTCGCCGTCCACGATCTCGACGTGGCGGTGGATACCGGGACGCTGTGTGGCCTCATCGGCCCCAACGGCGCGGGGAAGACGACGACCATCCGCATGATCATGTCGATCCTGTTTCCCGATCGGGGTCGGATCCAGGTTCTGGGCCGCGCATCGGCGCTGGACGCCAAGGATCGCATCGGCTACCTGCCCGAGGAGCGCGGCGTCTACAAGAAGATGAAGGTGAAGGCGTTTCTTCGCTACATCGCCCGGCTCAAGGGCGTGACCGACCGGGATCTTGGCGGCCGGATCGACACGTGGCTGACGCGGATGAGCCTGGGCGAGGTGGCGAGGAAGAAATGCGAGGAACTCTCGAAGGGGATGCAGCAGAAGTTGCAGTTCATCGCCTGCGTTCTCCACGAACCGGACCTGATCATCCTGGATGAGCCGTTCAGCGGCCTCGACCCGGTCAACATGCGATTGCTGAGGGAACTGATCGAGGAACAGCATCACCGGGGGGCGACGATCGTGTTCTCCACCCACGTGATGTTCCAGGCGGAACAGCTCTGCAACCGGGTGGTGATGATTGATCAGGGAACCAAGGTCCTGGACGCGTCGATGGCCGATATCCGTGCCCGGTACGACCCACGCACCGTGCTCCTCGAACCGATGGAGGCCACGGCCGACGTGAGTGC
>JBHHZI010000058.1:0-17900 GCA_046757965.1 Acidobacteriota bacterium
ACCGCCTGCTGCGCGAGGGACAGATCGTCTGAGACGGTGCCTCGAAGACGCGGTTCCGGGAAGTCGCCGGCGCCCGACGCGGCCCCGGCTTGCTGGCGCGGGCCGCGAGCCCGCTCAGTCGCGGGAAGCGCGGATGGCGGCGTCCACCCACTCCGCCGCATCGGGGTCGCCGGCGTCCGCCCGCGCCCGGGCGAGGCTCAGCGCCCGCGCGATGGCCTCGCGACTCCCCGCCGTGTCCCCGGTGGCGCGGCGGGCCTCGCCGAGGACGAGCCAGTTGGATGGGTGGTCCGGGGCCAGCGCGACCGCCTCCTCGGCACGGGCCAGACCCAGGGTGGCGTCCCCCGGGCCGGCCGGCCAGCCCGGGGCACGGAGATAGAGCAGCGCCAGGGCGCGGGCGGGGCCACCGTGGTCGAGTCGTGGGCTGCCCCGGGCCGCGCCGGCGAAGGCCTCAAGGATGTGCGGCAGGGCCGACAGCCCCGTGGACGGTTGCTCGCGCGCCTGCACGCCCAGCGCCGCACCCAGCCAGTACTGGCAGGTCGCCGCCTCTCTCTCCCCGGTCGCCAGGCGGACGCACCACTGGGCGGCCTGCACGCCCCGCCGGGCGATGAGGCGACGACGGGCCCGGTCGGCGTCGTGATTCGCCAGCCAGACCGCCGCCTGCGCGGCCGACTGCAGGGCGGTGACCGGCAAGCGGCTGTCCACCGCCTCGGCGTGCGCGACGGCGGCCGCGGTCAGCCACAGGCCGACGGCGGTGTATGCCTCGTCGACCCGACGCGTCGCGAAGAGAGCCGCGGCCCGGGCGGGAAGGGCCGCGACCTCCGCCGCACTGCCTGGCCGGTCATCCCCCGCCAGCACACCGAGTGGCGGCGGCTTGCGCAGCGCGGTGGCGCATGCGGCGCCGGCAAGAAGCAAGGCCACCGCCGGCCAGCGTCTCACCGTTTCCCGGCTCCGCCGCCGGCCGCGGTCGACCGATGCGCCACCGGTGCGGTCAATGGCTCGAACCGGGCCATGCGCAGCGACTCGAGCACCGCGCGCCCCGCCTTGTGCCGGTGTGTCGCGATCAGTGCCGAGGTGAGAGCATCGACGGTCCCGGCCGACAGGTCCTGACCGCGGTTGCAGAGCAGGAATCCCGGCACTCCCGGAGAACGCATGACCACCTCGAGGTCGTCGTGGAACGGCAGCGAGTCCAGGGCGCGGGTCTGCGGCGGATCCAGCAGCACCGCGACCTTCTCGCCGGCGGCCGCCTGGCGCAGGGCCCCGAGAATCCGCGACGCGAAGGCGATCCGGGTGGAGAGCGGCACGCTTCCCCAGGACGACAGCAGCGGGCCGCGCACGAACTCCGGAGAAAACCCCGCCACGCTCCTCACCTGCCAGCCTGCCAGATCGGCGGGGTGGCGCACCTCACCGCGCCGGGCGACGAGACTCCAGATCTCGTCGCTTTTCGCGGCCCGTGCCACCTGCAGGATCGGGTCGAGGTCCAGTTCCTCGGCGTAGGTCCAGAAGAAGGAGAACGGCACCAGCGCCAGCCGATGGCCGGGAAGCGCCAGCCGCTGTCGCCCGGCGGCCGCCTCCGGCTCGTAGACCGCCGAGACGCGCCCTGCCGGCCAGCCCGCCGCATCCGCCACCAGGGATGCCAGTCGATCCATCGCCGGCCGGGCCTCTTCCGTCGTGCCGGGGAACCCGGGTGCGCAGACGACCAGCTCCAGGGGAGTCGCCCCTCCGGTGTCGCCGGCCAGTGACAAGCCCGCCAGCAGCAGCGCGCCACCCACGGTGATGAGAGAGCGTCTCACGCGCATCATCTTAGTGGAGGGACGGGCGGCATCGCGTGGCTAGCGACGCGCCCGGCGCAGGACGACCAGCAGGTTGGGCAGCACGACGATGGAGGTGATGAGGCAGCACCCGACGCCGATCAGCAGCACCAGACCGAGGCTGGCCAGCCCGCGGTGGGAGGCGGTCGCCAGCGAACCGAAGCCGACCATGGTGGTCAGCGAGGCGATGAGAATGGCGCGGCCGGTGTGGGCGATCACCCGGGTCATCCGGGGGCTGCGCGTCAGACGGTAACAGTGGATGAGATGCACGCCGTTGTCGATCCCCACGCCGAGAATGAGCGGGATCGCCACCAGGTTGGCGAAGTTGTAGGACAGGCCGGTGATCTGCATGATCCCCTGCATCCAGACCAGGCCCATGGCCAGCGGCACCAGGGCCAGCAGGGTCAGCCCGACCCGCCGGAAATCGGCGAACAGGACGCCGACGACCAGCAGTGCGCCGACGCCTGCGGCGCGGCCGAAGCCGGCGGTGATCTGGGTGGCGATCTTGTCGAACATGACGGGAAAACCGGTGGCCTGCGGCGTGACCCGCTTCACCGCCGCGACGTAGGCGGCCCGGAAGCCGGGGTCGAACAGATCGCCTGCCGGGTGGAGGAAGGCGATGAAGCGCCCGCGCGTGGTGACGAAGCGATCCCTCAGGGGGTCGGGCAGGTCGGCGGAAGTCGGCGGGGGGAGCCGCGCGCTGCGGTCGATGTCCGCCACGGCGGACCGGATGCTGTCGAGGAGTTGCTGCTGGCCGGCCGTCCAGTCGGCCGGCGCCGTGGAGGGGGCCGTCGCCACGCGACGTCGGCTGGCGGCGACCGCGGCGCGCGCCGCCTCGAGCGCCTGCGCCATCGGACCCAGGCCGGCGGAGAAGGCCGCCTCTCCGGCCCGGGTCACCGCCGCCTCCAGCGTGGCCAGCGCGCCGGCCAGATCGTCCCGGTCCACCGGTGTCAGGTGGCGGGGCCAGGTCAGCGCGGCGGCCGCGCGGGCCAGGCGCGCAAGACGCGGCCTCGTCGCGTCGATGTCGTCCGGCAGGAACGGCAGGATGGAATCGACCCGCGCGATGGTGGGTTCCGCCGCGGCGCGCCGGACCAGGTCCCGAAGAGTGGCCAGGTCGGGGCTCAGCGCCAGACAGACCAGAGGGGAGAGGTCCGACTCCGCGGCCATCAGGCGCTCGGTGGCCAGTGTGGGTGAGCTGGCCGGCAACATGGCGCGGAGGTCGGTGTTGATGGTGACGTCACGACCCACCCAGGCCAGCAGCATCGTCAGGGCAACCGAGGCGGCGATGACGGCGCGCGGCACCCGGCAGATGTGGATGGCGGCGCGGTCGACCCACAGACGATCGATCAGCGCCCGCGGCACGCCGCCGCCGGTCCCCCGGGCCCGGCGGCGCCGGCCGTGCAGCGACAGCAGGGCGGGCAGCACGATGAGCGTGGCGAGGAGACAGAAGATGACACCGCCGCCGGCGACCAGGCCCAGCTCGGCGAAACCGTCGAAGCGCATCAACCGGAGGGAGAAGAACGCCACCGCCGTGGTGAGCGCCCCGACGGTGACGGCCGGCCCGGTGCGGTGATAGGCCCGGCGGATCGCCTCGCTCCCATCGACCGTGTGGGCCCCTTCCATCTCGTATTCCGACACCGGGTGAACGCCATAGTCGACACCGATGCCGACCAGGGTGGAGAGGAAGGCCGCGGAGATCAGGTTGAGATGGCCCAGCTCCAGCCAGACGGCCCCGTAGGCCCAGGCCACACCGGTTCCCAGCGCGATGAGGATCAGGACCGCGTGCATCTTCCAGCGAAACATCGCCAGGGTCAGCAACGCCACACCGGCCATCGCAAGCAGCGCGGCGCGCCAGGTGTCGCGGGTGATGGCGGTGGCCTCGTCCACGGTCAGCGCCGGCTGGCCGGCAAAGGTCACCGCGATGCCCGGTTCCGCGGCCTGCAGCCGCTCGACCTGCGCCCGCACCGCCTTCAGGAAAGCCCGTCGCGCCGGCACCGAATCGTCGCTGCCGGCGGGCGCGACCAGCAGATAGATCGCCGACCCGTCGCGACTGGTCAGGTAGCCGTCGGCGGGGAGTCCGGCCTCGCCGCCGAGGGCGGCAAGCCCTCGCCGCGCGGCGCGACGCGCGGCGACGGCGAGGGGCCGGTCGAGAAAGTCACGCTGGGCGGCCAGGAGAGCCGCCAGCCGTCGACCCTGCTCGACGGCGGACGCGCCGTCTCGCGCCGCCGTCTCCACCGTCATGCCGGTGGTGATCCGCCCGGCCAGCCGCCGGTTCCACTCCGCCAGGCCATCGGCACCGGACAGCCCGGCGAGCAGGGCATCGGGTGCGGCCAGCAGCGCCGACAGCTCGTCCAGCACTCCTGTCGGGGCGATCCACAGTCCGTTCTCCGCCAGCCAGCCCGGGTCCACCCGGTGGAAGACGCCGGCGACGGACGGCGTGTTCCGGAGCGCGGCCGCCAGATCATCGGCGAAGGCGCGCAGCGCCGGCCGATCCGCCGCGCCGGGCGAGGTGGCGGCGACCCGGACGATGAGCGAGGCGGCGCCGGGATACTCGGCACGGATCTCGGCCAGTCTCTGTTGATCCGGATCGTCGGCCGGCCCCAGCTCGTCGCGGGACGTGTGCAGTTCCACGCGCAGGCCGACGGATACCGCCCCGCCCAGCGCCAGAGCGCACACCGCCAGCGTCGCCACCGGATGCCGGATGATGCGCGCTGCGAGCGTCGAGAACAGTGTGTGCGCCTGCACCAGGCGAACCTTAGCCGATCTCGCCGATTGACAGGTCTTGGAGTCGGTCCCTATGATGAACCGGCCGTTCACCCCCGCCTCCGGAGGATGAGACGACATCCATGGAAACCGAATACGGGGTCATCGGGCAGGAGACGTCGCTGTCGTTTGGTGAGGTGCTCAGGCGGGAGCGCCGGCTCCGCGGCCTGACGCTCAGAGAGGCGTCGGCCGCCACGAAGGTGAGGGTGCACCATCTGCAGGCCCTGGAGGCGAATGACTTCGCGCAACTCCCGGGGGGCGCCTACAACAAGGGGTTCCTGCGTGCGTACGCCCAGTTCATCGGTCTCGACCCGGAGGAGATGGTCAACCATTATCTCTTCGAGATATCGAGCCACCAGCACGAGACCGAGAATCCTCCCATCCGGCAGCGTGCCCCCGTGGCGCCGACCCGCCTGCTCCTCATCGTTCTGGCCGGGCTGATCCTGGTGACGGCGGCGGTGGTCTGGTTCATCGCTTGACGCGGCCCGGTGCCTGGTGAGTGCTTCCGATCGTCACCCCCTGGCCCGGAGGATCCTCGCCGGGGAGGCCCCGGAATCGCTCTGCCTCGCCGCGGCGCGCGGCGCCCTGCCGGTGCCGCCGGAGGATCTGCTGCAGGCGCGCGTCTGGGTGGCGGAACACGGCACCGCGGCCGCGGCCGCGGCCTGCCGGCAGGCCGTGGTCGACCAGCCGGCGCCGGAGATGGTGCGGCTGGTGGCGGATGTCACCTGTGATCCCGCGGTGCTGGCGTTCGTGGCGCAGGCCCGGCTCGCCGACGACGCGTTGATGGTTGCCGTGGTGGAGAATCCCGCCGCCACGGATGACACCCTCACGGGCATCGCCGCGGCCGGTCCGGCCCGCGCGGTCGAGCGCCTGGTGGACAACCAGCAGCGGCTGCTGGCGGCGCCGGCACTCATCGAGACCCTGAACCGCCATCCCGATCTGCCTCCGGCTGCGCGCATTCGCCTGCGGGACCTGTCGGCCGAGATCGATCGCCGGCAGCGCCGCCGGTCGACGCCGGCGGTGGACGGAGGCGAGGACGTCACCCGGACCGGCACCGGGGATGAGGTTGCGGAGGCCGCCGAGGTCGAGGTCGCCACCGAGGCGGTGCCGGTCCTCGACGATGTTCCCGGGGCGGAAGCGGACGAGGCGGTTGCGGAGGAGGAGCCCGAGGTCGAGGACCTGGAACTGTTCCAGCGCATCATGAACATGACCCTGCCGGAGAAGATCCAGCTCGCGATGAAGGGAAACCGGGAGGAACGCGCGCTGCTGGTGCGGGACTCCAACAGATCGGTGGCCATGGCGGTCATGAAGAGCCCGAAGATCACCGAATCGGAGGTCGAGAAGATCGCGGGGATGCGCAATGTGGTCGAGGATGTGGTGATCGCGCTGGCAGGGAGCCGGGAGTGGACGAAGTCCTATGCGGTCATCCACGCCCTGTGCAAGAATCCCAAGACACCGATCCGCAAGGCGATGACCTTCATGTCGAGACTGAACAACCGGGACCTGCGGCTCCTCGGGTCGGACCGCAACATCCCCGAAATCGTGCGACTCACTGCCCGGCGGTTCTTCGTGGCCCGGACACAGACGAGCACCCGGCGGCCGGGGAAGAAGAAATGAGGCTGCTCCAGGAGATCCGCGGCCGGCTCGGCAACTACCACCTCAAGTCCGGCATCTTTCACTACCACCGTGGCGAGTACGACCGGGCCATGGAGCATCTGGAGAAGGCGGCCGACGCCGATGACATCGAGGGCTCGGAGCTGCGGCTGGCGCGCTCGTACATCGCGCAGACCCGCATCTCCGCCGCGGAGGCGCTGGAGGAGTCCGGCGACATCGAGGCGGCCGCACGGCGCTACCGGGAGGCGGTCGCCGCCAATCCCGCCTATCCCGACCTGCACTTCCGGCTGGCGCGCCTGGAGCGGCAGCGGGGCGACCTGGATGCCGCCGTGGCCTCGCTGCGCGATGCCGTACGGGAAAACCCGGACTACCACGAGGCCCACCTCCTGCTGGCCTTCGTGATGCTGGACCGGGGCGACCTGGCCGGCGCGGAGACATCGTTTCGAAAGGTGCAGGAGCTGGCCCTGTCGGCCATCAGCGAGCCGTATGCCCGCGGCCGCGAGGCGCTGGCGTCCGGCGATGGCCGCGCGGCCCGGGAAAGTTTTACAGAAGCCTTCGCCCACCATCCGCACCGATTCGACTACCATTACAAGCGGGGGCTGAAACTCGCGCGGCGTGGCGATTTCGAGGAGGCCGCCGAGCATCTGGAGCAGGCGGTCTCGTTCAACCCCAAGTACGCGGACGTCTACAATTACCTGGGTGTTGCCCTGGTGGAGAGTGGAAGATGCGAGGAGGGGGTGAAGGCGTTGCGCCGGGCCATCGGCATCAGCCCGGATTCGCTGGTGGCGCAGCTCAACCTGGCCTTCGCTCTCGCGCTGCTCGGCCGCGAGCGCGAGGCCGACGCGCAGCTCAAGATCGTTCTGGACCGCGAACCGGGCAACCAGGCGGCGAGGTCGCTGCACGACGAGATCGCGTCGGGCGAGGGGGTCGCCCGCATGAGCAGCGAACGATCCTCACGCCATGGTGTCCGCGATGATCGCTAGCCGGCTGAAGTTCGACACGAGCGGCCTCACCGATCAGGGGCGGTGCCGATCCCACAACGAGGACAGCATGGTCGTGGCGCCGGACGTGGGGCTGGTGGTGGTCTGCGACGGGATGGGTGGGCACGTGGGCGGAGAGGTGGCCTCCGGCATCGCGGCCCGCACCGTCGAGGAGTTCATCCGCGGTCGCGAGAACGGGAACTGGCCGTTCGGACGGGAAGATGAGCTCACCGACGGCGGGAATCTCCTGCGCAATGCCACGCTGCTTGCCAACCAGGGGATCTCCCGGCGCATCGAGGCAGAGCCGTGGCTGACCCGGATGGGCACCACGCTGGTCTCCGCACTGGTGGTGGCGGATGGCCATCTCGACATCGCCAACGTGGGGGACTCGCGTGCCTATCTCCTCCACGGCGGCGAGATGAGACAGGTGACGTCGGACCATTCCTGGGTCCACGAGCAGGTCCGTCGAGGCGTTCTGACCGCCGAGGAGGCGTCGAAGCACCCGCTGAAGAACGTCATCACCCGGGCGCTGGGGTCGGTCGACCCGCTGCCCGTCGATCTGGTCGAGGAGCAGCTCGTGGCGGGAGACCGCCTGCTGCTGTGCTCCGACGGCCTGACCTCGATGGTCGATGACGCCGCCATCGCGGCCATGCTCGCCGACGAGAGCCTGGATTCCGGCGCCGTCTGCGCCCGCATGGTCGATGCGGCCAACGCCGCCGGCGGTGAGGACAACATCACCGTGGCCGTTGTCGCCGCGCACGCCGCTGACGAGGGCTGCTGAACGTCTCGCCGCCCCGGCCCGCCCCGGTGCGGCGGGTGGTCCGCTGCAGGGGACGTATTGGTCTTTGAACCGGACCGATACGGCTCGTATACTGAATGACGGACATGTCACGTATGCGTGCGCGAGCCCGACAGATCATCGGTTCCGCCTGGCTGCCCCTCATCTTGATGGCGGGTCCGGGCCCGGCCGTCGTGGCCCGGGGAGCCGGTCCGTGTGAGACCCCGCGTCTGCTGGCCGCAGCCCGCTCCGCGGCCGGGTCCGTCGCTCCGGTCGCCGCCACGCGCGTCCCGACAGCGGGAACCCGGGCCCTGACCACGCCGGACGGTCGATTCAGGCTCCATTTTGCCGATCCGGTGGTCTCGGGACGCCTGAGGGGGACCTCCTGGAGCGCCGCGCCTGCCTCGCTCACCCGGGTGGCGACGGCGCTGGCCCGCGCGCATACCCGTCTGGTGGAGCGTGGCGGCTGGCCGGAGCCGGGCCTCGAGGGGCCGCTGGATCTCTACCTGGTGGCAGGGCCCGCGCCGGGAAACAGCCGCACCCTGCCGCACGTCATCACCGATCCGTCCCGGGAGTCCGGTCTGGCCACTGCAGTGATCCTCACCGGTCCGCCTACCACCTGGGCGTCCCGGGCGGTGCACCAGTACCTGCACGTGCTCCAGATCCAGCAGTCCGCCCGTGAGGACCTCTGGCTCTACGAGGCCAGTGCCGTGGCGCTGGAGCGTCTGCTCGGCCATGATCCCGACCGGGTTGCCGGGCCTCGGCTGGTCCCGCCCGGACCGGCCGAGGCCGGTGTGGCCCTGTTTCTCGAGCACGAGGCCCGCATGCACGGGACCGATCTCCTCCGGGATGTCTGGCGCGAGGCCCACGACCGCTACGGTCCCAACAGCGTCGCATCGATCGATGTGGCCCTGCGTCTGTCGGCGGCGACGACACTGGATGAGGCCTGGCGCACCTTCACCGTCTGGCAGGCGTATCCGGAGGTGACGGATCGACCCGATCTGCCGGGCCGCCCGGCCGCGTCTCTGCCGCCGGCGCCGCCGGATCATCAGGTCACCGATCTGCCCGACGCGCTGATCGGCAACGATCGCCTGATCATCCCGGCGTTCAGCGCCGCGTTCATCCGCTTCACCGGTCTGGATGACGCCGGCGCGGTGCACCTCGACATCGACCTGGACGATGCCGAGCGGGCCGTCTCGGTCGACGTGCTGGTGTCGTGGAAGACCGCCCCCCTGGGCTGGATGGTCGTGCCCGTGCCGCTGTCACGCGGCCGCGGCGAGCTGACCGTGCCGATGGCGCCTGGAAGCCGGGCCGTGGCCATCATTCGCAGCCACGATCCACCGGGCGGGGAGGCGGCGCGCGTCGAGTTCGCCGCCTCGGCCGAGCCGAGTTTCCCGTATGACCTGTCGTTCCTGGCGGCCGACGCATCGCCGGGCCAGGTGGATGTCTCGTGGGGCACCGAGACCGAGACCTCGATGTTCGGCTGGCTCGTCTACCGGGCCACCGATCCCCAGGGGCCGTACCGGCAGGTGAACCCGCTGCCGGTGCCGTCGATGGGCTCGTCGGACAGTCCGCTGGCCTATTACTTCACCGACGCCAGCGTCGTGCCGGGGACGCGCTACTACTACCTGGTCGAGGGCCTCACCGTCGACGGCCTGGCGCGGCGCAGCGCGGCCGTGGCGGCGCGGGCCGCCGCCCGTCGCTGAGCCGGTCGCCGGTCGCGAGCTCGGACCTCCCGGACACAAGAAAAGGATCCCGGACTCGCGAGGGGGAGACGGAGTCCGGGATCCGGGGCGCAGTTCACGACGCCACGATGACGGGAATCTCGCACCGGGCCGGTTGGAGCACCGCGGCGCGGCGGCCTCTCCGGCCGGCCGCGGCCGCCACTCGATCGGTGGCCAGATCGAGCAGTTCGGCCAGCCCGGAGAGAGCGAGGATCTCTTGCACGGTCTCCGGCAATCCTGCCAGCACCAGGCGGCGGCGTGCGGCCGTGGCGGCGCGGTGCAGACGGACCAGGGCCCCGACGCCTGCGGCGTCGGCGTACTCGATGCGCGAGAGGTCCAGGATGAGTGTCCGGCCCGGGTGCGCGGCCAGGCTCGTCTCGATCCGCCGCAGAGCCGTCACACCGACCCCTGCAGTGAGCCGCCCCACCAGGCTGAGCAACTCGGCACCTTGATCAGCGCTGCGAATCACCTTCATGTTGCTTCCTTTCCTTTCTCTCCCTGCCTCTCAGGAGTAAGAACGCTCCAACCGGTGCCGGGGTTCCGTCGTTGACAACTTGTTACAAGTTCGGCCGTGACCTCGGCGGCGTCGCCCGTCGACCCACATGGCGGCCCGGGTCCCGGCTCTTTCACCGCCAGGTCCCGCAACGATGCGCTCACGGCGAGACGATTGCCCCTGGCGTTGCGGCGATGCCGGGTGCGGCGCGAATCTGGAAGGACAGCGCAGCGCCCTCCGGGGTGTCGTCCCGCAGCGAGGCGGGGGGTTCGAAGATCCATAGACCCTCCGAAAGGTTCGATGGCACGCTTCCGACCAGCCAGCCGCAAACGTTGTCCGATGCCGCGACACCCCCGCCGGGGTCATGCCATTCCAGCTCGACGGGTCGCCCCTCCCGGCGGCCGTCTCGCCACAGATGCGCCGGCGGGACCTCGGCGCCGCCGGCGAACGGCGGGCACGCGAAACCGACGACGATCGGTGGCTGTGCCGGGGAGAAGACGTTCTCGAAGGCCGGTCGGAAGGTCTCTCCTCCCGGCGTCTCTGCCAGGCGGTTCAGCAGGATCCACGGACGGGCCTTGCCGATGCCGGGCCGGGAAGGGACGGTGTACGTCGAGCGGGCACTCGCCCCGCGCGCGTGCTCCGTGTCGCTGGCGGCCACGACGATCTCGACCTCGCCGCGGCGCACGTCGATCGGAACGATCATCATGAATCCCTCCGGCGTCCGGGCGATCTCGCGCAGCGCTTCACCGCGCAGCATCTGTTCGAACCGGCCATAGATCTTCGCACCGTGCGAGACACGGGCCTCGACGACCAGCGGGGAGAGACTGCCGGCAGGTGTGGCATCCGCCGGCCGTCGGATGCGGGCCATCAGCAGCGCTCTCCACCATCTCTTCTTCTTCGCCGGATGGAGGGGCCACAGCGCGGCGTCGATGCGCAGCCCACGTTCCCAGCGCGGCAACAACATGAGAGCTCGAGCCATCTGACCGGCGGGCAGGCTGTCGCCGTCTTGCTCGAAGCTGACCGGCGCCGCGAGCCGGAAACCCTTGCGTTTCAGGCCGACACGAAGGGCGGGTGCCCGACGCTGCGAATCCTCGGGCTGGGAGCGGAACGAGAGGCGATAACTACAGGCCTGGAGGTCGCGCAACTGGTTCACCGCGCGAGCCACCGTCAGCCCGGTGGCGAACAGCCGCCCTCCGGTGTGGTACGGGAGAGTTCCGAGAGCCAGGGGCATGTGATACTGCGAGGACAGGAGGGGGGGACGCGCCCGGCAGTTCCAGATCAGATCGACCGCGTGGACCAGCACGTGGCTTGCCTGTGCCCTGCCGGCGAGGGCGTAGAGCTGGCGGCGGTCGGGCCGCCAGTCGATGTCGTCCCCCAGGTAGAAGAGGTGCTTGCGTCCTGGCGTGACCCCCAGGGCCTGGAACAGAGTCGTCCACCCCCTCACCCAGCGGTCGTGATGCAGGTGAGACCGGTTCGGCATTCTCAGGGCGGGGCTCGCCTCCAGGTCGTCGAGGGCGTCGAGAATGGCCTGCCGATCCGCGAGCCAGCCTGTCTGCACCTTTGGCCGGCCGGAGAAGCTGGCCAGCATGACACGGTCACCCGGCCGGTACGTGTCCTCGATCATGTGCCGCACCCATGAGAAGGCGAGCGGCTGTGAGAGGGCGCTGCACGACCTGACGAACTTGTTCAGATGCCAGAGGTCGAAGTAGAAGACGAACTGGGCCGGGTGCGGGCTGCCGTCCGTCGGCGCCGTCCGTTCTTCCGGACGGTCCGCCGCCGGAGACGCGGCAAGGGCGGCAGCCGGCTCACCGGCGGCCCGGCCGAGATCGCCGAGCCGGTCGACGGCCACGATGTCGCGTGGCAAGCCGTTCACCGTCAGTTCGAAGTCGTCGCGGCCGAGGTCGAGGCAGGAGGCGACATCGTCATGCCTCGGCCAGGCGGTGACCTCGATCTGTGTGATCCGGACCTTGACCTCTTCCCGGAAACCGGTGTCGACCGGTGTCTTCTCCTCGGTTGCGGAGTTCCAGCCGGGTGCGGGGAACAGGGCGAGGCAGAGCAGGTTCAGCGTGGCGATGACGCGCCGGGCGACCCTGTCGTCAGATGACACCGGATCATCATGCCACGGCGTCTCGTGGTGTCAAGCGACCCCGCCGGGTGCCCGCGCCCGCGGTTCCCTTCTTGCCTGCGGCGTCGCGCCGGACAGCCGGGAAGCTGCGCGGCGACGTTCCGCGACCGGCCTGGATGCGCACCGGAGCGGGCGCGTCAGCGGTCGTAGGCCATGATCCGCGTGACCCACTCGCAGGTCTTCTCGTGTCCTTCGAGGCGGAACTGATCGATGAGCAGCCGGATCGGCGGGAACGTCTCCGCCGCCTCGGCGGTCAACAGGCCGCAGGCCATCCACGGAGCGATGGTGATGTCGGCGGCGGTCAGCGTGCCGCCCACCAGGAACGGGGAGTCCGCGAGCACGGCCTCGACCCGGTCGGCTGCCCTGTTCAGGAGCGCAGCCGCCTTCCTCACCGCGTCGAGATCCGGCTCCGGCTTGAATGCCTCGCCGATGCAGGCGCCCACGGCGTTCGACGGGTCCTGACGCTCCCAGATCTCCCAGGCCTCGATGCCTCGCATGATGTCGCGGTCCTTCGAGAACAACCGGGGCGTGTCGCGAAAGTTCCCGTCCAGGTACCGGAGGATGGCGTGGGATTCGAAGACCACCGTGTCCCCATGCAGCAGCACGGGCGCCAGCGGCTGTCCCGAGGCCTTGATGATCGGGCTGCGATCTTCGGGATTGATGTCGATCTTCTCGCAGGCGAGTTGCTTGAAGCCCAGCGCCAGGCGCACCTTGATGCTGTTGGGAGAGGGGGCGAGGTTGAACATGCACAAGCTGCGGTTCATGAGTGGTTCTCCAGGTTCGAGTCGTGAAGAAGAGGCCGGACGCGCCCTTCACCCTTTCATCCGTGGCGCGGAAACGCAAGGCGGGTGGCGGACGCGGCGCGGACGGGGCACCGCTGGTTCCGGGGCAACGCCGCGGGTCTCACGCGAGGATGGGCACGACGGCGTCCTGTTGCCGGCCGGTGACCACGGCCCGGCCGTCGGCATGCACGTACATGTCGATCTCCGAGCGCACCCCGAAGTCGTCCAGGTAGACGCCGGGCTCGATGGAAAAACAGGTCCGGGGCAACAACAGGCGCTCGTCGCGTGTCTCGAGGTTGTCGACATTGGCGCCGTCGCCGTGGACCTCCTCGCCGATGTTGTGGCCGGTCCGATGCAGGAAGAACTCCGCATACCCCGCATCGGCCACGACCTTGCGGCAGACGTCGTCGGCCTCGCACCCCTTGAGCGGCCGGTGCGCGGCGAACGCCTCGATGACGAACTGCTGTGCGGCGACGCGCGCGTCGCGCACCACGTTGAACACGCGCGTGTATCGCTCGGGAACGGAGGCGCCGACGAAGCCGGTCCAGGTGATGTCCGCGTAGATCGAGCGGGGCGCGGCATTCTTCGCCCAGATATCCAGCAGCAGGAACGCATCCTTGCCGATGGGGGCGGAGCCGTTCTCCGGAACCTCGTAGTGGGGGTCGCCGGCGTGGGCGTCGACGGCGACGATGGGTGGGTGGTCCGTCACCATGTTGTGGGCGTCGAAGCGGTCCATGATGAACTGCTGGATCTGTCGCTCGTTGCGCGGCTGTCCGTTCTTCACCGCCCGGGCCACCTCGTCGAACACCGCCGAGATGATCTGGGGGAGAATCTCGGCGGCGGCAAAATGGGAGCATTCCTGGGCGTCGTCGAGAACCGCCTCGAACACCTGCACGAGGTCTGCCGAGGAGACCACGTCCGGACCGCAGGAACGCACCAGCTCGACGGTGCCCGCATCCACCCGCGAGATGTAGGGAATGGCGTTGCCCGGTGAGTACTGCATCGCCACCCGGCGCGTGCCATGGAGGAGATCCTTCAGGGCCGCCTCGAGCTGACGCCAGCCGACGTAGACCTGACGCGTGCCGGGCAGTTCGTCGAGAGCGCCCGCCTCGATGGCATGCACCAGGCGCACCGGTTCGCCGGTGGCCGGGAGCCAGTAGAACCAGCGGCGGGTGGCCATCCGCCCCTCCGGAAGCTGCAGGATGCGGCTGGCCGTCGGATCCTGGCCGTGAAACTGATAGAACAGCCAGCCGTCGAGGCCGGCCTCGCCGATGGCGTCCTGGACGGCGCCGATGTCTAGCATGAATCCTCCCGCTGAGGTGTCCGATCTGGAGGGGATCATTCGACCAGACCGCCCGGCCCCTGTCAATGCGGACGCCGCCGCGCTCGGCCCAGGCCCGGCACCGGTGGGCCCCAGGACCCACCGTCTCGACCGCGGCGAATCGGGCCCTCCGACGGGGTAGAATCAGCCACCAACCGTCTGGAGGGGACATGTTCGAAGTCGACCTGTCGGGCAAGGTGGCCGCGGTCTTTGGCGTGGCCAATCACCGTTCGCTGGCGTGGGGAATCTCCCGGGCTCTCACCGCCGCCGGCGCCCGGCTGGCGTTCACCTACCAGGGCGAGCGGCTGAAGGAGAAGGTCGGCAAGCTCGCGGCGCAGTGCGATGGAAGCCTGCTCATGCCGTGTGATGTCACCGACGACGCCCAGATCGAGAAGGTGTTCGACACCATCGAGTCCGAGACCGGAAGGCTGGACATGCTGGTGCACTCCATCGCGTTCGCGCCGCGCGCCGAGCTGGAGGGGCGCTTCGTCGACACCTCGCGGCAAGGGTTCGGCACCGCCCTCGATATCTCCGCCTACTCGCTGATCCGCCTGGCATCCCTGGGCAGTCCGCTGATGGTCAGGAGCGGCGGCGGAGCGATGGTGACGCTGACCTACATGGCCTCGGAGCGGGTCGTGCCGAAGTACAACGTCATGGGCACGGCCAAGGCCGCCCTGGAGCACGCCGTGCGGCAGCTGGCGTTCGAGCTGGGGCCCGCCGCGATCCGGGTCAATGCCATCTCGGCCGGCCCGGTGTCGACCCTCGCCGCCCGTGGAGTGTCGGGCCTGACCGACATGCTGGCCTTCCATCGCAACACCGCGCCGCTGAAGCGCAACATCACGCTCGACGAGGTCGGGCGAGCTGCGCTGTTCCTGCTCTCGGACCTGTCTTCCGGCGTCACCGGGGAGGTGTTGCACGTGGACGCCGGCTTCAGCACCATGGCCATGACGTGAGCGGAACCGCCCGGTGCGGCCAGCAACAACCGGCGCCGGGCCCGGTGAGCGACGTGGCCCGGCCCGGCGGCCCGATGGCCGGCATGCTGCTCCTGGCCGCCGCGCTCACGGCCACGGGTGGAGTGGACAGCTCTGCGGCACGGGCGGCCGCCGCCGTGGTGACCATTGAGCCGGCCCGGCTCGTTCCCGGCAGCCCCGTCCGCATCACCGTCGAGACCTCCGCCAGCACCGCCCTCACCGGCCGCTTTGCGGACCGGGACCTCACGTTTCTGGACCGGCCCGGCGGCGGCTTCGTGGCGTTCGTCGGCATCGACCTCGACACCGCGCCCGGGTCCTACCCCCTGACGGTCTCGATCCGTGAGCCGGGCCGCCCACCCGCCACACAGTCCTTCGATCTGACCGTCCTGCCCACGAGCTATCCCACCGAGGAGTTGACCGTGGCGCCACGCTTCGTCGAGCCGCCGGCGACCCTCACGAAACGGATCGAGCAGGAGGCCGCGCTGCTTGCCTCGCTCTGGCAGCGGGCATCCCCCCGGCGCCGCTTCGACGGGCATGTCGTGCGGCCGCTACCTGGTGTGCCGGGACGCAACTTCGGCCGCCGGCGCGTGTTCAACGGTCAGCCTCGCAGCCCTCACTCCGGCACGGACCTGTCGGCGCCGTCCGGCACCCCGGTGCCCGCGAGCGCCGCCGGGGTCGTGGTGGTGGCCCGGAACCTGTACTTCTCGGGCAACCTGGTGGTGCTCGACCACGGCGGTGGGGTCTACACGCTCTACGCTCACCTGTCGAGTATCGACGTGGTGGAGGGAGAGACCTTGCCCGCCGGACGGATCCTCGGCACGGTCGGGGCCACCGGCCGGGTCACCGGGCCGCATCTCCACTGGGGAGCGCACATCGGCCCCGCCCGGGTGGACCCCATCGAATTGCTGGAGCTGCTCGAGGGGCGTGCCGCGGGTCAGACGGTGTCGGCCGCCGACTGATCGCCCCTGCGCACGCAGCGGTTCACCCAGTTCGTCAGCATGGTCTCGCCCGCCGGCGTGGCACAGACGGCGCGGGAGAGATCGTCAACCGCTTGGCGCGCCGCCGCGCCATCCGGCGCGCCGTGGGCGAGCGCGTCCCGTTCGAGCGCCTCCCGCCGCAGATCAATGAGCCGGCCGACAATCCCCGCATGGGCCTCTGGATGGAACTGCAGCGCGTGCAACCGGCCGGACGTGAAGGCCTGGACCGGTGTGACGCGGTTGCGGGCCAGCAGGGTGGCGGCGGGTGGCACACGCGTCACCACATCCTCGTGAGTGGCCTGGACGCGGACCGGGTCGGACAGGCCGGCCAGCAGCGGATCGTCGCGGCCGGCGGCCGTGATCTCGATCTCCACGGTGCCGATCTCCCACCCCGCCGGATTGCGTTCCACCCGGCCGCCGAGGGCGTCGGCCGCCAGCTGCGCCGCGAAGCAGACCGCCAGCGTGGGCGGGCCGGCGGCATCGGCCAGGAAGTCCGCCAGGGGATCCATCCATGGCCGGCGGTCGAGAACCGAGGCGGTGGTGCCGGTGACGAGGACCCCGTCGAAGGCCCCGGTGTCCCCCAGGCCGTCATCCGGCACGTCCCGCACGGTGAACCGGCAGCCGGCGGGCCGCAGGCTGTCGATGAACCAGCGGTCGTAGTCTCCGTCGTGGGCGATGACCTCCGGGCTGGTGTGGCCGGTGAGCAGGATCAGAAGATGAGGCGTGCCGTTTGTCATGATGTGTCATTCTAGACGAGCCGTTTGACCACGTGACAACCGGTTCGGTAGGATCCCGGCTCGACATGTCCGAATCCTCGCATCAGGAGCGCCTCGACCCGGCGCCCTCCAGGGACCCGGCTCCACTGGAGGCGGTGGGTCCCGCCACGGACCTGGTCCTGGAATACAGTCTCATCGGGGATCCGCCGGCCCCCGTCGTGCTCTTCCTGCACGGCATCACCGGCTCGCGTCACTACTTCTTCAAGAAGGTCCGCTCCCTGGCGCGGCACTACCGCCTCCTGCTGGCGGACCTGCCGGGGTTCGGCGAGTCACCCAAGCCGCGCACCGCCTACACCATCGACTTCTACCGGCAGACCGTGCGCAACACCATCATGGCTGCCGGCTGCGAAAACGACCCGATTCACATCGTGGGGCACAGCCTCGGGGCGCTCATCGCGGTCGACTACGCCGTCCACCACTCGGACCATGTCAGGCGCATGGTGCTCCTCGGTCTGCCGCGCTTCGAGGATTCCCGCGTGGCGCATGAGTCGTTCTGGAAGGGCTCGCCGAACTATCGCCGTCTGCTCAACGAACACTCGATGGCGGAGAACGTCGCCCAGTGGCGACGGACCGGGCTGCCGATGATGGTCTCCTACATCTTCCGGTTCCCGTTCGCGGTCATCCGCGACAGCCGGAAGTTCACCCTCAACTCCCTGACCTCGACGCTGGAGAACTGTCTGATCAACTACCGGGTCGATCCGCTCCTGGCCCGCATGGAGCCGCGCCCGGTCCTCATGATTCATGGCCGGCGCGATCAGGTGGCTCCGTTCGACAACATCGCCTGCCTG